>JAIBBB010000294.1 GCA_019694905.1 Cyclobacteriaceae bacterium | reverse complement strand
TTTGTGGAGAACGCCTTCAAGCACGGAACGGGTGTGTTGCGCAATCCGGAAATTCAGGTCTCTGCCATGGTGCGTGCCAATACACTTGTCTTTCATGTGCGGAACCGGTTTGATCCTGCCACGGCATCAACCGACAGCGCCCACGGCATTGGACTGCAGAATGTCCGCCGCCGACTGGAGTTATTGTACCCTGACCGCTTTGAACTCACGGCCGGCAGCGACGGCGATTGGTTTACAGTTTCACTCGCACTCAATCTACATTCATGAATTGCCTCATAATCGACGATGAACCACTTGCGCGCGACCTGATCGAGGACAACGTTCGGCAGGTACCGTTTCTGAAGCTTGTTGCCAAATGTGCGCACCCGATGGAGGCCATGGACATCTTCGCTACGGGGCAGGTGGATTTGATCTTTCTGGACATCCAGATGCCGGGCGTGAATGGTGTCCAGTTCCTGCAGAGTCTTTCCAGGCCTGTGCTGTCCATTTTTATTACTGCGTATGAGAAATTTGCGCTTGAGGGTTACAACCTGGATGTAGTGGATTACCTGTTGAAGCCTGTGCCTTTTGATCGATTCCTGAAGGCAGTTAACAAAGCCCATGAGTTATACAATCTGCGCCACCAGCGCATAGGCGATCCCATACCCGATTTTGTTTTTGTGCACGCTGACTACAATCTGGTCAAAGTCAATTTCAGTGAGGTGGTGATGGTGGAAGGGCTCAAGGACTACGTTAAGATATTTCTGACTACTTCACCCCGTCCTGTCATTACAAGGATGAGCATGAAGGCCGTGGAGGATGTGCTTCCATCAGGCAAATTTGTCCGCGTACACAAATCTTTTGTCATCGCCCTCGACAAAGTAATCTCTGTGCGGAAGGGCAAAATCAGGATTGGCGTCCACGAGGTGCCGCTGGGTGACAGCTACGCCGACAAGTTCTATCAGTTGATTCGCGCAGGTCAGGAATGAACTGCGCCGTTGGCCTTTAGCATACCCAGCATGACGTCATAAGTGCGCTGGCGGAGCGCAGGCAAGTCTTCGGCCGTCAGACCTGCCGTAGTAATTTCTGTACCAATTACAATGCGGATTTTTCCAGGCTGAATGAAGGCCTTGCCCGGAGGCATCAAAGTGCCTGCATTGATGCTGATCATCGGCAGGATGGGTTGCTGGGTATCGATAGCAATGCGAAAGGCACCATCATAAAATGGTTGCAGCAGTTCGGTGGTACGGTTCTGGGTTCCTTCCGGAAAGATGAGGATAGAGATACCTGCCCCCAGAATTTCCTTCAGGTGATTCATGCTTTGTTTGCGGCTTTGGTTGCTGGAGCGATCCACAATGACACACGCTGACCTTGCGATCCAGCCGAAGACCGGAATCTTTAATAGTTCCTTTTTCGCCAAGGGCCGAAATTGCGTGGGGAGTGCAATTGAAATGCCGGGGAGGTCCAGGAACGAGGTGTGGTTGCATGCATAGATGTACGCCTTCTTCCGGTCGACATGCTCACGGCCCCGTACATCGTAATGGATAAAGTTCAGGATGCTAAAGGTCCATGACCACAGTTTGAGGAATTTGTAACTCACAGCACCGGCGCGCATGCCGAAGATAAAGGGGACAAGGATGCCGGGCAGGTACAACAGCATAAAGACGGTGAATACCGTCAGGACCCAAACTGTGTAGAATTTCAACCCAAGCCAGCGGAGAAAGCGCACAATCCGATTTTTTTTACGGAGCGCAAGATGCAAAAAGTTTCTGTCGGCGGTGTTTATTTTTTGTCAATTTCAGCGTCGCCGTTGGTAAAAATTGCCCGTTTGACAGGAACTCAAATCAACTATCTTTAACGACAAACCTTTTGTGTATGAACATCAATGGAGATGCAAGGCAATCACTTAGCTACGATGCCATTGTGATAGGCTCTGGTATCAGCGGAGGCTGGGCAGCCAAGGAGTTGTGTGACCGCGGGTTGAAAACGCTGGTGGTTGAGCGGGGCCGGATGGTGAAGCACCTGGAAGATTATCCCACGGCGACCAAGCATCCATGGGATTTCAAGCACCGGGGTTATCATCCGGACAAGGCTTCGGGTGCCAACCCTGTGGTGAATCGTTGCTATGCTTATTCGGAGGCGACGGATCATTTTTTTGTGAAGGACACGCAGCATCCCTATGTCCAGGAAAAGCCTTTCGACTGGATCCGCGGCTATCAGGTAGGTGGTAAGTCATTGCTTTGGGCCCGGCAGGTGCAGCGCTGGAGCAACTGGGAATTTGAGGGACCGGTACGCGATGGTTATGCAGTGGACTGGCCGATCCGGTATCCGGACATTGCGCCCTGGTATTCACATGTGGAAAAGTTCGCAGGGATTTCAGGCAACCGCGACGGTATTCCGCACTTGCCCGACAGCGAAGTGCTGCCGGCGTGGGAGCCCAATTGTGTGGAAAAGCACATTCAGGAGAAAATCATGACTCACTACAAGGGCGAGCGCCCGGTGATCATGGGCCGGTGCGCCCACCTCACGCAACCGCAGGAGATTCACCTGCAACAGGGCAGAGGGCAATGCCAGGCCCGCAGTTTGTGTGAGCGCGGTTGTCCCTTTGGAGGCTATTTCAGTTCTAACGCTTCCACGCTTCCATGGGCAGATAAGACCGGCAACCTCACTTTTGAAACCCACGCGGTCGTGGAGTCAATTATTTATGATGAACAGAAGGGTCGTGCAACCGGTGTGCGCGTCATCAATACAGAAACAAAGGAGGCAAAGGAGTTCTATGCGCGGATTATTTTTGTCAACGCCGCCACACTCAACACCAACCTCATCCTGCTGAACTCCAAATCGTCCCGCTTTCCCAACGGGCTTGGCAACGACAATGGACTGCTTGGACACTATGTGGCTTTTCACAATTACCGCGGCAATATCTCTGCTGATTTCGAGGGCTATGAGGATCAATATTACTCCGGCCGACGCCCGACAGAGATGTTCATTCCATCCTTCCGGAACTTCTTCAAAAGAGATTCGCCTTTTATCGGCCGGTACATGATGGCGTACTCTGCATACCGTGAAAACTGGATGCGGCCTGATGAGGCGATCGGTGCGGACCTCAAGAAGAATCTGCAGACGCCAGGCCCCTGGCATGTGGGATTGATCCTTCAGGGTGAGACCATTCCCAAGTATGAGAATCATGTGCGGCTCAGCGCTGATCAGCGCGACGAATGGGGAATTCCTCAACTGGTGACTTCTGTGGGCTATGATGACAACGACATGAAATTGCTGGCCGATTTTCTGGAGCAAGGGCAGGAGATGCTGAAGGTGGCGGGGTGCACCAACATAAAAGCGTGGGACAACCATTGGGCACCAGGCCTTGACATTCACGAAATGGGCGGCGTGCGTATGGGACATGATCCAAAGACTTCCATGCTCAACCGCTGGAACCAGCTGCATGCCTGTAACAATGTGTTTGTCAGCGACGGCGCCTGCATGGTAAGCGTGGGCCACCAGAATCCATCGCTTACGTTCATGGCGCTGACGGCCCGGGCAGCCAACCATGCGGCGGACGAAATGAAGAAGGGTAATCTTTGAGTTGCTGGTACTCCCAGGTTGGAGCAATGTGCTAACTTGGGCGTCAAATACTTCTCAATGAGCGATTCACACCATCCGGAAACCATCTCCATCCACGCCGGGCGCATGGCCGCGGTGGCGCACGGAGATGTCATGCCCCCCATTCACTTGTCGACTACATTTGAGCGCCAACAGGACGGCACATTCAGGGACCACATCTATACCCGATCCAGCAATCCCAACCGCACACAGCTTGAAACAAAACTCGCAGCCCTGGAAGGCGGCCAGGTGGCGGTAGCATTCTCATCCGGCATGGCAGCGGTGAATGCGGCATTCAACAGCATGCTCAAGCCAGGAGATCATGTGGTGATTCCTGATGACTGTTACCATGGCACCCGTGAGCTTGCCAACGAAATATTTGCGCGATGGGGTGTGGAGGTCAGTAACATCGACATGTCTGATCTCCGGAACGTTGAGCGTGCCCTGAAACCCCATACACGTCTGATATGGATTGAGACACCGTCCAATCCCCAGTTGAAAATCACTGATGTGTCAGGCGTAATTGCACTGGCGCGGACGAAAGGGCTGCTGGTGGGCTGCGACAACACTTTTGCTACGCCTATTTGGCAACGGCCACTCGCCATGGGGGCCGATGTGGTGATGCATGCGACGACCAAGTTTTTCAGCGGCCATTCAGACGTGCTGGGTGGTGTGCTGGTGCTGCGTGAAGCTGGTGAATTGTCAGCACGGATTCAGCACTATCAGCAGATTGCAGGCGCGGTGCCTTCGCCTTTCGATTGCTGGCTTCTGAACCGGAGCCTCTCGACATTCTCTTTGCGCGTACGGCAGCAGACGGCCAGCGCAGGTGTACTGGCGGACTTCTTTGCGAGTCATCCCCGCATTGAGAAAGTGTTTTACCCTGGCCTTGCATCCCATCTCAACCATGACATTGCCCGCAGGCAGATGACCGGATATGGCTCTATGCTTTCCATATTGATCAAAGGCGACCGCGATGCGGCGATGACGTTCGCCGGCAAGCTGAGAGTCTTTCGTCACGCGACGAGCCTGGGTGGGGTGGAAAGTCTGGTAGAGCACCGCCGTACGGCCGAAGGTGCACATCCGGTGAGTCCTGACAACCTGTTGCGAATTTCAGTAGGTGTGGAG
>JAIBBB010000293.1 GCA_019694905.1 Cyclobacteriaceae bacterium | reverse complement strand
CTGCGCGACATGCTGGTCAACCACCTCTTTGGAGAAGCCAGTGCCCGCGTCCTGGTGGAAGAGTACCTCTCCGGAATAGAGGTTTCTGTCTTTGTCCTGACAGACGGTGAAAATTATGTCTTGCTCCCGGAAGCCAAGGACTACAAGCGCATTGGAGAAAACGATGAAGGGCCGAACACGGGGGGAATGGGGGCGGTATCTCCTGTGCCTTTTGCCGACGAGACTTTCATGCGAAAAGTCAAAGAACATATTATTGAACCCACAATTGACGGCCTTAAGAAGGAGAACATACCCTACTGTGGCTTCATCTTTTTTGGGCTCATGAACGTGAGCGGTGAACCGTATGTCATTGAATACAATGTTCGGTTGGGTGACCCGGAAACCGAAGCGTTAATTCCGCGCATTGAAACAGACCTGGTTGACCTGCTTTCTGCTTGTGCCCGGGGCCAGCTAAAAGGCAAGTCAATTGAAATAAACCCCCAGACTGCCGTGACGGTGATGATGGTCTCCGGGGGATATCCGGGAAACTACGCCAAAGGTAAATTCATTCAAGGGCTTCAAACGACAGCACCTGGCACCATGATATTCCATGCTGGGACGAAGCCCCATGGAGATGAGGTTGTAACCGATGGCGGCCGTGTGCTGACTGCTACCGGCTTAGGCGGTGATGTCCATGAAGCCCGCAAGCTTGCCTACCGTGCATTGGAAGGCATTTCGTTTGAGCACTCTTATTTCAGACGAGATATTGGCGTAGATTTGCAACAAACCGGTGGGCGCTGATTCCCGGCAAACGACTAGAAATGGGCTGTTCGTGTGGAACAAAAAAAGACGGAGTTACTGCTGGCTGTAATAACAACGGTGCCTGCGGAACTGGCGGCTGTAACAAAATGAACGTGTTTGACTGGCTGTCGAACATGGACATGCCTGTGCAGGAACGCTTTGACGTATTGGAAGTACGGTTCAAGAATGGCCGAAAGGAATTCTTTCGAAATGCGGATAAACTGGAGCTCAATGCTGGAGATCCTGTCGTGGTGGAGGTACAAAACGGCCATCACCTTGGCTATGTATCCTTGCAGGGAGAACTGGTTCGTCTCCAGATGAAGAAGAAGAACGTCGCGAACGATGGAGATATCCGGCGGATTTACCGCATTGCGAATACACGCGACCTGGAGAAATTTGAAGAGGCCCAGAAGCGCGAAATGCCATCGCTCCATCGATGCCGCGAGATTATCCGGCAGATGCGTCTCAGCATGAAGCTTTCCGATGTTGAGTTCCAGGCCGACAACACAAAGGCAAGTTTCTATTATTCTGCCGAGGAGCGTGTTGACTTCCGCGAGTTGATAAAGATACTCGCAGGAGAATTTCGTGTTCGTGTGGAAATGCGCCAGATCAGCCTTCGCCAGGAGGCTGGACGATTGGGGGGGATAGGCGTTTGCGGACGAGAGCTATGCTGTTCCACCTGGTTAAGCGAATTCAAGAATGTGGCTACCAGTGCGGCGCGCTATCAAAACCTCTCCTTAAATCCGAGCAAACTCAGTGGTCAATGCGGCCGCCTCAAATGTTGTCTCAACTATGAATTGGAGACGTACCTTGGGGCCCTGAAAGACATCCCCGAAGTTACACGTCCCCTGCAGACAGAAAAGGGCGATGCCAGTCTTCAAAAGACAGATATTTTCAGAAAAACCATGTGGTTTGGGTACAAGGACGAAAATACATGGTACCCCCTGGGCGTCGAGCGGGTGAAGGAGATTCTTCGCTGGAATGAAGAGGGCAGAAAACCTGCGACGCTCGAACAGAATGAGGTAATCGAGCGGGAACCAGTAGCCGTACTGAACAGCGACCTCATGCGGCTCGACAAGAAATTCAGCAACAAGGGAGGAAAAAATAAGCGCCGTTCGCGGGGTCAACGCCACAACCGTGGTCGGAGGCCCGGCAATTCCCAGCAACCACCCAAGTCTTGATGCCCGCACGCCGTTTTCTTCACTTGTTTCTCTTCTTCATGTTGGTCACTCTTCTCCAAGGTTGTGATGAGCGACGTGTCTTTGAGGATAACAAAGAGTTTGTCCAACGGTACTGGCTCGTTACGGATGAACCCTCCTTTGAATTCCATGTTGACGATTCTCTGCAGTCCTATAATCTCTATTACAACGTGCGCAATTCAATTGACTATCGTTGGGATAGAGTCTTTGTGACGTGGGTATTATCCGATTCAACAGGGCAAGAGCTCAGCAGGAAGTTGGTTTACAACAATCTTTTTGATCCGACGGGTAGGCCGACCGGAGAAAGTGGTATTGGCGACTTATATGACCATCAGTTCCCTGTCGCTACTCATTATCATTTCCCGCATGCTGGAAAATACAAGATCCGGCTCTTACAATTTTCACGACAGGATACGCTTCAGGGAATACTAGCCGTTGGAGTTCGGGTGGAAAAAGACTTGGAGAGTCAATAAAAAAATAGGGGCCTCCCTAACGTTCGGCCCCTACCAGGTCACCCACTGACCTTCTCACTATGAATAGGTCAAATCTCGGAGTTGTCTCGAGCAATTGTCCCTAATCTCCATTAGAAAGGGATTAATTGTTCCTAATATTCTGCTTCGTCTTTAATGTGGCGAGTACTTCAGTTCCCTCGCCGACTTTCGATTGTATGGTTACATCGCCTTCATAAAGTCTAAAAATCCGCTTGCTGAGCCAAAGTCCAACACCGTGCCCTTTGGTGGACGTTCCTTGGTTGCCGCGATAGAACGGTTGGAAAATATTCTTCAGGTCTGCATCGCTGATCCCCGGGCCTCGATCACTTACTCGAATCAGGATGCTGTGATTGGAACAGCTAAGTGAAATTCTGGCGGTATGGTCATTTGAAAACTTACAGGCATTCTCAATGATATTGATTAGTGCCGAGCGGAGGAGATGGGGGCTTCCGTAGCTGCACAGGTCTTCCTCAGATTCCGGCAAGTCAAGATTGACCACTTCTGCGCGGTATTGTGGATTCAGGGTGCTGACACGTTCCATGGCATCCCACATTGCTTCATCCACTCGTACGCTGGACATGGCAAAGGCCTGCGTCGACTGATGCTTCGAAGCCAGGTCCAGGAGGCTTGTCGCCAGCAAATTCAATTCGCGGACATCTTCCAACACCGATTCTAGTGTTTCCCTGTATTCTTCATTGGAACGGGCATTGAGCAGTGTTACTTCCAACTGAGAGGTTATTCTGGTCAGCGGATTTTTCAGTTCGTGTGATACATTGCTGACAAACGATCGCTGCAAGTCAAATGCCTTCTCAATCCGCGTGAGTAGTCCGTTGAAAATCCGGATCAGCTTGGCAATCTCATCCCCTCCCTTGGGTTCCTTCAGTCGCCGCTGGAGGTCATCTTCAGAAATCGACTGCACTTCATTGATAAGGACATTGATCGGGTGAAGTGCGCGTCCGGCGTATTCCCATCCGGCAAATAGGACGACCACCATGGCGACCAAAAGCAAACCCAGCAGTAACAGCAGGAGATTGTTCATCAATTCGTGACCAACGACGTCTATCGCGCCCGATATCACGACATAGGAATCCTCCTTGTCAGTCAGCTGATGAGCAGAAACCTGGTAGTTGCCATACTTGAAGAATAGGCTTCCCTGCTCATGAATCCTCCGAAGAGTTTCAGATGGAAGGCTAAACGACACCGTATCATTGTTGGCATAAATCTCGCGACCTGTTTTGTCATAGATCGTCACACTTTCACCAAACAAGATACCTGTCTTCGTGTGGTCAATCACGGTCAACAGGGTCGAATCGACAACATGGAGATTGAGGAGTCGGGCCGTTGTAATGGCCCTGCTGCTCAAGCGCTCCCTAAACTGATCCCTGTTATATCGATAGGTGAAGTAATAAACCAACCCAAAGGAGATGAGCAGAAAGGAGAATACAACCGCAGCAAATTGGATGGTCAGCCGGGTGCGTATCTGCATGATTAGTCAGGTTGTTTGATCACATAACCCATTCCAAACTGGGTATGGATCAGCTTTTCGGGAAAATCCCTGTCAATTTTTCTCCGAAGATAGTTAATGTAGACTTCCACCATATTGGTGCCCGTATCAAAGTCCAGTCCCCATACATGGCGTACAATTTCCTGGCGGGAAAGAACTTTCCCTTTGTTGCGCAACAGAAACTCCAGCAACGAATACTCGCGGGCGGTAAGCTGAATACTCTTTCCTCCGCGCTTCACGGTGCGAGATTCCAGGTTCATTTCCAAATCGCCCACAGTCAGCAACAGCGAGGGTGGTGTAGACGGAGCCCTTTTTGTCAGTACGCGGATCCTGGCGAGTAATTCCTGGAACTCAAATGGCTTCACCAAATAGTCGTCTGCACCACTATCCAGCCCTTCCACGATATTACCGACATCACCGAGGGCAGTGAGCATCAACAAGGGCGTCTGATTATTCATTGCCCGCAGTTCCTGGCAGAGTGTAATGCCATTCATTCCTGGAAGCACGATATCACTGATAATAAGCTGGTGGTTCCCTTCCAGGGCAAGGCGTCTCCCCTCTATCCCATCGGCAGCCGTGTCAACCGCATAGCCATTTTCTTCCAGTCCCCGCTTGATATACACAAGTGTTTTTGGCTCATCCTCAATCAGCAAAATATTCATAGAATTAAACATACGCCCTCCTGTGGGGCATTACATGCTTGCAGAAGTTAGAAAATGATTAGATGCCCTTTCATCCGGCAATA
>JAIBBB010000292.1 GCA_019694905.1 Cyclobacteriaceae bacterium | reverse complement strand
GCCACGAATCGCAGATTTGAAAGTGAACAGGAAAGTCAATGAAATCAACGATCTACCAACACCACCTCCGCGCCAGTGCTAGCTTTTCGTACCGTCACTTATTGCACTGAAAACGAGGAGACCCCGATGCTGAGGATTTCCCTTGGGAGCTTGAACTGCCTGGGCAGGGTGTCCCTGCGCAGCTGTTGAAAGTTGGGATTCTTGAGCAGCGCTCGGTAGGCATTGTCCGCGAGCCATTGGGCGAGATCGTCGGCGATGTTCGCGTTGAACATCAGATCCCCCTGGACACCGTCGGCCAGATTGAGGTTCTTGGCAACACTGCGTAGCCAGTAGGAAGAGGTCAGAGGGTGGCCGATTTCGATGGAAAAGTCGTTGGATTCGTAGCTGCCGTTCAAAATCTCGCCGGAGATCACGAATCGGCTTTCCAAGTGAATGCTGTAAGCCAGGCTATCGAACACGATAACCCGCCGATCGCGCTTTCCGATTGACGTGACATGCACCGGATTCTCGAGCTTGTCATCCAGCCAGTTGCATAGGGTTTTCAGCCGATATTTGGCTTCCTCCTTCTGCCAGTCCGTAAAGTAGGCGAGCGGCTCTGCATTGCGTGTGGCATAGGCGAGCGAATAGACCGGTTCCGGCTCGACAGGTCGGGCTGCGACGACCGGACGGAGCTGTAAGTGCCTCAACCAGGGGGTCCGGCCTCGGGATGTATGGTTTTCATGTGCTTGGATCACGGACTCAGCCTAATGACCCGAAAGCTCACTGGATGATCCAGCCAGCAATTTTTTACTGGCTCATCCCATGATCTTTCCACCGTCTATCTTGTCCGTATGCCGAAATTCGGTGTTACCAGGAGATAAACGCGATGTCCGATCTAACCCAACTTGCCGAACTGATCCATCCTGACGATTCCATGCGCTTCAAGCTGTTCGCGCAGAAGGTCATTGTCCAGGAAGACGCCCGGATCACCGTGGAAGTTCATTCGCTGGTCAGTACCTCGAACAACGACCGCAAGGCGCTTGAACAGAAGATTCGCGATGCGCTGAACAACTTCATCAAGGCTGACTGGGCGTTTTCAACCATTAAACGCGGCGGCGAGGCGGTCGGCTATGAACGCGTGACACTGAATGCATCGACTCGCATTCCGGTCAGCGAGGTCTACAACCTCGAAGAGCGTGCTCGCCAGGCCAGTACGGAAGGCTTGTCACTCAAGGAGCCACAAATCAATTATTCCATCCCATCGGCACGGGTAACGGAGACCGTCGAGGAACTGCGGATGCAGATCATCGAGGATGCCAAACGCCAAATCGAGGTCATCGACAAGGCAACCGGCCGGAAGTGGAGAATCGGGGATATTGGCTTCGGTCTCCAGGATAGCCGCTCCGAGATGCGAACCGGCAAAGGTGCCTATCGGGTCAGCGATGATGCGATCGCGGATCTGTTTTCTGAATCCGATGAAGCAGGTATGACCAGTGCCGAGCGGATTACGCTGGTGGCGGACGTCACATTGCGCACACAACGCTGAGGTCATCTCGTGCTTGATTACTCCATACCGCTCTCTGAAACTGCCAATGTGGTTGGACAGCTCAAGGCTACTGGGCGCAGTTCTGCCTTCGCGGTCTTGATGTTTGCACCGCCACAATCTCATCCAGGTCCAGCCGAGACGATCAACCTTCAGTATTCCATCGAGGATGAGTCCGTTGGACTGGATTGGGTGTTAATGGGGCAGCGAAATATCGCCGACAAGGACGAACTCACTGCATTCATCCAGGAGCGTGGCTATAAGGTCAAGGAACGTGAGTTGAATGAAGTTAGTTTCTTGCGGGTCGAGGACGGTGATCTCACGGCTCTTGGACTTAGCATAGCGACAGAGTTCTATCGTCAGGCAATGGATACCTCTGTGGGCTTGCTTGTCGACAAGTTCGTGTATCAGACGAGCCAGGAGTCCCAGGATGGCATGGAGTTTTCTCGCAATGCTGGCAGGCGCGTGGGACATGAAACCGAGGTCAGTCGGGTCGCGGCCATGTTGCGACTGATTGCCGGGAAAGCTACGCGTGTCGGGGATGATGGGTTTCCCGCTCACTCTGGATTCCTGTGCAATGGCAACTATTTCTGGATTTCAGATGAGATCGCAGACGACGGCACGCACCAGTTCCGATTGGCAGTTTCATCGAATCCAAGCATACGGGAGGTCGAACGCCAGCTGCGCGAGACTCATGGCATCGAACTCATGTCTGCGTGCGGCTATGGTCGTTCCTACTACGATGACGGTGACTATGTCCGCCTGATTCAACTACCCGTAGACTCGGCCGGGTTTAACGCACTTGCCGAACACGTCGTCGGGATTCTCGACCTTCTGTTCTCCTTGCATCCTGAAGACTCGATTGTGTTTGATTTCTTCGTTCCGCCCATGACTTTTGCGGAGCTACCGAAGGTATCGAACCTGCCGAACTGGTTCCAAACCGATTACGCCGAGTTCAAGGCACGCTATTACCAAGCAATGCAGTACTACAACAAACTGATGGCACGAGAACCTGGCGATCCATTCGATGCAACCACCGGCTATCCCATCCAGGTTTGTGAGGAGATGCAGGCCATTCTGGATTTGTATCCATCCTTCCTCAAGACGTTTGAAACGTTGGACGGCACTTACGCCTACTTCCTGAAGGTCGCGAAAGATGAACACATTCTCATGACGGAAAGCCTGTACCTGCTGCGCCGCTGCTACTGCGCTATGCTTTTCCATTAAAGCAAGATCACTAGCCACTCAGGAAGCCATCATGTCGCTGCAAAATCGCGTTGATCCGTGGGGAGAATTGAAATCTGATCCCTCAAAGGCCGCCACCCTCATGGGCAACAGGGGGATTCTCCATGATGCGCACAACACCATCGTCAGGAAGTGGGCGCACAAGGGATGGGTCTTCTGCCTTCCTTCCTTCAAAGGCATAAAGCGACCCAAGCCATTTTCCCAAGGAAATTATTCGGAATTGTTCTTCCTGGACGAGGCAACGGCATTCTCTGCTGGCCATCGTCCCTGTGCATACTGTCAGCGCAAGCGATTTCAGGAGTTTAAGGAAGCGTGGCTCAAAGCCAACAAGGCAGAGGCAAACTGGTCTTCAATGACGATGCCTGCCATCGACAAAATCTTGCATGAGCAAAGAGCCATACGGGGAGGGGGTAAGCAAATTTATGAAGCCAAACTTTCTAACTTGCCCTACGGTACGATGTTTGAGCATGAGGCTAGGGTGTATGTCGTCGGAACGTCCGCTAACTACCCATGGTCATTCGATGGCTATGGCCGTCCGATGTCGATAGACGGCACATGTATGGTCAAGGTTCTCACCCCAGCATCCGTCGTTCTCACATTCTCAGGTGGCTTCAAGCCTGTCTTGCATTGTTCCGTACAAGAAGGGTAATCATGAATAGTGATCGTTCAATTACCGATCGCATTGCCGAAAAAGTTGGAGACGATCCAGACTTGGTCCGTCGGATCATTGAGGAGTTCTGTCTTGAACTGAGAAAGAATCTCGACAGCTACAAGGGAATGAACGGTGATTACCTTGGCGAGCAGCTTCATTGGGAGATCAGCACTCGGGCATTCTTCCACCTGCTGGGCTTTTTGGATGCGTTTTCTGGCAAGTATCAATGGGAACCCGGATCAGCCCGAGAGTACATTCTTCGTCTTTACTCCGAGGAGGACTGGAAGCCATTCAGCCAGGAATATATGACGCCGAACGGCAATACCGAAACTCAAACCACCGCATCAGCTGGCCAACAGCTTGGTCAATTCTCTGGTGCGGCCTCCGCATGTGCGATGAGTTTGATGAGTAATGCCGATTACGTCCTGAAGGAGTTGGCTAATGTCCAACTGCCTGAAGATGTCCGCACTCATGTCGAAGTTCTCTGCAATGACTGGATCGGAACCAAGCATGACGTCATTCATGAACTTGGTGAATTGGATGACCAGGTGAATGTCGCTGATCGTGTCCGTCGAATCATGAGCTGGCTCAGTGAGGACATCGTGAAACTCCAGAATCAGTTGCGTGAACTGGAAAGTCTTGCCAATCGTGACGAACAATTCAAGTTGGCCTACCTGCTGGTGGGCGAATCTGGGGGGAATGTTCTGCGCAGTTTTGTAACTGCAGGAGAAGCGGCTGACCGCTTATTGGCCGAATCGAATTAATCCAACTCCGCCAGGGCCTCAACGATTCCTGAGATTCCATCGAGCGCGCCCGTCGGGATTCCGACGTCGGAGGACCGTGGCACCTGATATTCAGTGGGATTGATGCGGATGATCGGCGTTTCCTGGCTGTGTGAGAAATGCCTGACCGTAGCAATCGAACTTCCCGCGCCAATCTCGATCACCACAGGCCGTTCGGCCCGACTACGCCATTGAGAAAACCGTGCCGACTGTAGTCGGGTTCGTCCCTCCGCCCAGTCCCAGTCATTGAACATGAGGATTGCTGGTCGGGCGAGGGCGCCACAATTGATGCAACGTGGCATGTCGGAAACAATACGGCAACTTTCCTCGTCGATCTCTGGCTCGAAACCATCGGCGGGCCAGATGCCGTCCGAGCAGTGTTCCAAGCATTGAAGGTAATGGATCGTCCCGTGACACTCCACAACTCGTGACTCGGGGAATCCTGCCTTCTGAAATTGAGCATCGACGTTACTGGTAAAGACATAGCCTCCGTGAGGCAAGCTGTCGCCAATCTCCTTCAGC
>JAIBBB010000066.1 GCA_019694905.1 Cyclobacteriaceae bacterium | reverse complement strand
CGAAGAATATCCATGGCCAGTTCCAGGCCAGCGACTGTGTTGGTATGATAGGGCCCAACCTGAAGATAGGGCAGGTCCTTGATTTCCACTTGCCATGCATCATCGCCAAACACAAGGATATCCAGGGTATCCTTTGGGTACCGTTTGGTGATCAACTCGGCAAGTGCCATCGCAACTTTTTTGGCTGGCGTGATCCGATCCTCACCATACAAAATCATGGAATGGCTGATGTCAATCATCAACACCGTAGAGGTTTGTGCCTTGAATTCCTTGTCTCTGATCTCCAGGTCGGATTCCGTCAACCTGAAATCCTCAAGCCCATGATTAACTTGTGCGTTGCGAAGTGATTCAGTAGGCGAAATTGTGTCAAGTCCATCGCCAAACTCAAAACTTCTCAGATCAGTCCCCGGTTCGTCGCCCTGGCCACTGGCAGGCGTTGCATGATCACCAGCGCGCGACTTCTTTAGTTTTCCGAAAATTTCCTCGAGCGCTGACTGGCGCAACTGCTGCTCACCCCTGGCCTTGATGCTGAGCTCACCCGTTGCCGGGTCCTCCGCCAAATAGCCATTTTTCTTAAGGTCTTCAATAAAATCACCAAGCCCGTAGCCGGGTGTCGTGAGTTTGTATTCACGGTCCACCTCGGTGAGCCACTGAAGTGCCTCTGCTACATTCCCGGAAGTGATCAGTACCAGTTGCAAAAAGATCTTTAGCAACCGTTCAAAATCACTCCCCTCCTGCTTTTCCGGCGGAACAAACCCGCTAAACCGATGACCGAGCATATCCCAAATAAAACCAATATTCAGGGCAATGTGTTCTTGGCACGAATTTTATTAATAATTCACTGACTTAAGAACTAACGCAATCCTTGTTGCGTTATTAGCAGAACGCCGTGGAAGATTAACAAACATTACCGCTATGAAGAAAATAGTTGCTTTGCTGATGGTGGTTTCTCTGCTGGTAGGTGGTTGCTCTGCATACACATGCCCTACCTACGCAAAGAAAACATCACCTCAACACACGCAGGCATCGAGGATTTGACCTCTGGCTGCTAGTTGTGCCGAAAACCGGTTGCCGCATCTGCGGCATTTTTTTTGTCTTTGGGCATGGTACTTTTACATGACTGCCATAGAAGTTGCCACCTGAAATTCTTCCTGGACCTGAAGCATCAGGTTGATGGAAAGCTTCACTACAATGTAGCAGGTCAATTCTGGCGAACTGACCGAGTAGCCATTATCTGGATCACCCGCTCGTAGTGCTGCTCATAAAGCGGGAGCACCCGGCTAATATCAAATTGCTTGGCGCGATTCAACGCATTGACGCGGAACCCGGGCAGATTGTCTTTGTCAAGCACAAAAAGGGCGTTTTTCGTCATGTCCTCTACGTCTCCCACGTTACTGAGAAATCCGGTCTTGCCCTGGAGATTCAATTCAGGCAAACCGCCCGAATTGGAAGAAATTACTGGAACCTCGCAAGCCATCGCCTCCAATGCGGCAAGTCCAAAACTCTCCTTTTCGCTGGGCATCAGGAAGAGGTCAGCCACCGACAAGACTTCTTCAACTGCCTCCAGCTTCCCCAGGAATCTCACACTCTCCATGATGTGCAATTCCCTGCACATAGTCTCCGCCGTGCTCCTTTCAGGTCCATCACCTATCATCAACAGTTTGGCGGGCATAACTTTGCTCAGATTCGCAAACACCTGAACCACATCCTGTACTCGTTTCACCTTGCGGAAGTTGGATGTGTGTACAATCAACACCTCATCCTTCGGGCAAATTGCCTTCTTGAAATGATCCTTCTTCTGCTTCTTGAATTTTTCAAGATCAATGAAGTTGGGGATCACATCAATCTCCCTCGTTATCTTGAAATGCTCGTACGTTTCCTTCCGCAAGTCCTCGGAAACGGCTGTAACCCCATCGGACTGGTTGATGCTAAACGTAACCACTGGCTCGTAGGAGGCATCTTTGCCAACAAGGGTAATATCTGTACCATGAAGGGTCGTAACCACAGGAACTTCGATGCCTTGTGTCCTGAGAATTTGCTTGGCCATATAGGCGGCAGAGGCATGAGGGATTGCATAGTGTACATGAAGCAAATCCAATTGCTCATTCTTTACCACGCTGACCATTTTGCTGGCCAGCGCCAGTTCATATGGCGGATATTCAAACAGTGGATAGGAACGGAATTCCACCTCGTGATAGAACAGATTCTCGTTCAGAAAGTCCAGTCGACTTGGTTGGGAATATGTAATAAAATGAACCTTGTGGCCTTCCTGGGCAAGCGCTTTGCCAAGTTCAGTGGCCACCACGCCACTACCACCAAATGTTGGATAGCATACTATGCCGATGTTAATCTTCTTCACCCCGTTGTTTTCTATTGTAAAGTTAAACCCTAAGCTGCACTAATTAGTTTCGACCTTGCTTCCGATCATATTCGAAAATGCTTCTATAAATCACATCATGTACCCGGGTACGGATATTTGCGTTCAAAATCCTGTTGTTGGTCATGTCTGGGTGCACCCGATTGGATAAGAAGATGTACACCAGGTCAAATTCCGGGTCAACCCAGACACAGGTTCCGGTAAATCCGGTATGGCCAAACGTGCGTTGTGACGAATAGAAGGATGTTGGTGTTGACGTCTCGCCGGCTGCAGGCTTGTCCCAACCAAGCCCCCGTCGGCTATTCTCAAATTGACGCGCGGTAAAGGCACGCAAGGTTTCCGGTTTGTAGTATTGCCTCCCGCCGTAATACCCTCCTTGCAACCACATCTGGGCAAGTTTCGCAAGGTCGTTGGCGTTGCTGAACAAGCCCGCGTGACCAGCAATGCCGCCGTGCATCGCTGCTCCCTGGTCATGCACATATCCAACCAGCAGGCTCTTCCTGAAATTTCTGTCGTTTTCTGTTGGCGCCACCAGGATAGAATCAAAACGCTCAAGAGGCAGGTATCCGGTGGTGTAAGCCCCTAACGGCCCGTAAACACTCTTTTCCAGATAATGGTCCAATCGCTGATTGAGCAGTTTCTCGGACAGGTGCTGAAGAATATAGAAGCCCATGTCACTGTAACGGTAATCATAGGGCGTACGTCCTGCCTTTTCACGCACCCTGGCTTGAATGATCCAATGCCACAGACTGTCTTTCATGTGTGCGCTCGCAAACAAACCAGAGGCGACAGGGAAAGGAAAATCGGGATCAGGCATTGAGCGATAGTAACCCTCCTTATAGACAGAATCCTTCATGGTTTGCGACCAGAAGGGGAGAAATGGCCAGAGTCCGGCCTGATGCGTGAGGATGTCTTTCAGTGTGAAATCCTTCTTGTTAGAGTCGCGCAATTCCGGAAGATAAACCGAGGCTTTCTTGTAGATGTCAATAGCCCCGGAATCATACAGGTGCATTATTGCCTGAAGCGTGGCTGAAACTTTCGTCACGGAAGCGAGATCATAAATGGTCTCTTCTGTAACCGGGCGTTTGTTGGAATAGGTCATCCACCCAAAACTCCGCTCCCAGATGACCTTACCCCGCCGGGCCACCAGTATCTGGCAACCGGGTGTGGCGCCCATGTCAATGGCTTCCCGTGCAATGGGCACGATCTGCTCCAACATACGTGAATCCATGCCCACATCTTCAGGAACTGCGTAGGCGAGGCGGCCCAGTGCCTCCGTCTTTGCAGAACTCAAGCCTTCCACCTTTACCGGAAGATCCCCACCCGCTCCAGTACCGCCAAAAATTGTCTGTGCAACCAATGATTGTGTCCTTGAGCCCTCTGTGTAGGCCTCCACAACGGCAGTGAAATCTCCCATGCGAGTCAGGAGCATTGGATCAAGAAAGGAAACAACCACTTTCGGGGTTCGAATGTCCTTCAGCACGGGCAAAGTCTCTGATACCCATGTTGCGGAAGAGGAAAAATAGGCTACCAGTAATAGATCAGGCGTACCCAGCTTCTTCGCTGCAGCGCCAAATTCATCAGCGTTACCAACAGTTATCAGTTCGATCGGAACATATTTTCTGAGACTTCGCACAAACTCCTGCTCGTTGCCTGGACCCGCTATCATGCAAACTATTCTCTTGCGGTAGAGGTCCTTGAACGGCAGTAGATCTTCCTGGTTTGATATCACGGTTACAGCTGACCTGGCTACCCGGAGCCCATGCAAAGCAATTTCTGCTGTCTCCAGCTCTTGTCCGAGATTGAGCGGAGAGGGTGGCTGCTCACCAGCAAGTCCAATTGACCATTTGAGTTTCAGTATTTCGAGCACGGCCTGGTCCAGTTGCTTTGCATAAGCAGGATTCCGCTTCACGAGGCGGCTGATCTTTTTGATCGCGGCAGCAAAATGGTCAGGCTGGATAATTGCATTGTGCCCCAACTGGAAGGCGACGAGTTCCGCATCTCCCCGTCGTGCCTTTCGGAGGGCCCTGCGTACACTCGGGATGTCAGCAAACGAAAGTCCGTTAAAACCAGATTGAGAGAGAATCCTCGCAGTCACCAGCTGGGAAGCAGGATCTGGCAAAGGTCGTTTGCCACCCAGCAATTGAAGTTGCAGGTGGTCAAGCCAAACACCTTTCAAGCCGAGTCGAACAAGTCCGTGAAGTGCATTGAGGCGGGACGTGTCAATCTCAGAAAGACGAACCAGAGATGACGGCGAAGTCGGAGTAATCAATTGATCAGGAGGAGGAAGAAATGCCACTGAAACAATGCCTGCCTTCTGCATGCCAAGCATCAAATTCGCACCCCTGTGGGTGACGGTTGTTGGCTGATCTCCCAGGTATCTGATATATCCGATGGGGCTAACCTGCACATCGGCATTAATCCCGATGTTGAAGTGCAGCCCCAGTCTTTTCATCTGTTGACCGATCAAGAAACCCTGTCTGAATTGGAGAGAATCATCCGCCGTGGCGGCAAGCAGCATGGCTGGGGGAAATGGCCTGATGCTGTCCAAGACATGGCCCGCACCTGTTTCGCCTTCAATTCCCATGAGCAATGGAAATCGGGAAGCGGCTCTCAATTGCCCGGCCGTATTGAGCAACGAACGGGGTCCACCTCCGGTGAACAGGATTCCGGCCGGATGGTACGAACGGACCTGATGGAGTTGCTGACGGATTTCATTGACTGGGCCGCCGGCATTGACCCGTAGAACAAACAGTTGACCAATCTTCTCCTGCAGCGACATCCGTCGCATTACGCTGTCTGGCCAGGATTGCTGAGCGCGGGAAATGATTGATAGAAAGAGCAGTACTGCGGTGGCGTGTAATCTCATCCGGCGAAAAAGAGGCTGGCTGGCTAAATTACTGAAAGAAACTCAGCGATTGACTGATTCTAGTCGAGCGGTACATCAACATGCCTTTCAGCATGGTACGATGATCGGACGAGCGGTCCGGCTTCAACGTAGCGAAGGCCCCGACGCAAGCCTTCCTCCCGGTACATTGCAAATATGTCGGGATGAATAAACTCGGCCACCTCGATATGCATTTTGGTCGGTTGCAGGTACTGGCCCAGCGTCAGGATCAGGAGTCCATTTTGAACCAGATCATCCATGGCCCTGAATACCTCCTCTTTGGTTTCACCCAAACCGAGCATGATACCGCTCTTGGTGCGCTTTCCTGCTTCACGGGTTCGCTTGATCTGCTCCAGACTCCGCTCATATTTTGCCTGTGGCCTGACGAGCCGGTACAATCGGCCCACCGTCTCCATATTGTGAGAAACAACTTCCTGACCGCCTTCAATCATCCGGTATAATGCATCCCAATTGCCTTTTGTATCCGGGATGAGTGTCTCTATAGTTGTGGCAGGACTTTCCTGTTTCGTCTGGACAACTGTCTGGTACCAGATTTCTGCACCTCGGTCTTTCAACTCATCTCTGTTGACTGAAGTAATTACCGCATGCTTGACTTTCATCAGTCGTACAGCTTCGGCCACCCGCCGTGGTTCGTCGGTGTCATATTCGGGTGGTCTGCCCGTGGCAACAGCACAAAATGTACAGCTCCTGGTACATACGTTGCCAAGTATCATGAATGTAGCCGTGCCAGCACCCCAGCATTCACCCATGTTAGGGCAGTTGCCACTTTCGCAGATTGTGTGCAGCTTATGGGTATCTACCAGTTTGCGAACCTTGGCATATTCCGGACCCACAGGTAATTTGACGCGAAGCCAATCAGGCTTCTTACGCTTGCCTTCAGGTACAGAAACAACTGGTAACTCAATCATGGTGCTCACTATAGTGGACAGTATCAATGTCCAATTAGTTCCTTGTATTGTTCGGCTGTAAGCAATCCCGCTGATTCAGAAACATTTGTAAGTGACACCCGGATCATCCATCCATCGCCATAAGGGTCTGTGTTCACTTTCTCCGGTGCTCCTTCTAGGGTGGGGTTTACTTCTTCTACTTTGCCGCTGACCGGCATGAAAAGGTCGGATACCGTCTTGACTGCTTCAACGGTCCCGAACACTGCGTGCTGCGCGAGTGTCTGACCTTTGCTACTGATATCCACATATACAATATCTCCCAGTTCGCCCTGGGCAAAATCTGTGATGCCGATGGTGGCCGTAGTGCCCTCAATCTTAATCCATTCGTGGTCTTTGGTGTAGCGGAGGTCGGTGGGTATGTTCATGCGTAAAAATTTAGGGCCAAAAGTACTAAAAAGATGGTCCCCTGATGCGTCTCCTAGGCGAGGTATTTGATATGTGGCAATTGACAATCTACGGGCACACGAATGACAACCGGTCCGGTTGGCACAGCCTGACAGGCAAGCCGTTCGTTGTCGTGTAGCTCCTTTTTGAACCGGAATCGCTCCTCTGGTTGTGTGAGCGCGGTGAGATTATCCGAGCCCTCAATCACTTCAAACCGGCATGTGGTACATCTCCCCTTACCGCCACAGGCAAACATCCAATCAATCTTTGCTGACTGTATCAACTGGAGCACGGTCTGTGCCGGACCCAAAAGGGGTACTTCTTTCCCCCCGAGGTTCTGAATCACTATCTTTGACATTATTCTGAATAACTAAACGTACTGAACTTCGTTCTATCTCGGAAGGCATGGAAGAGAAAATCAATACAAAAGCAATTGCCCAATACAGTGCCGCCTTTACACAAAAGGCAGTCGAAAGATACTTCCATTCACGCGATCGCATCAGTGGACCCGATCTGCTTACGCTAACGTCTTCACGCCAGGCAAACTTGTTCACAGTCCATGCGCTCATGAAAGCCTGGAAGACCGAGAGTGAGAAAATGCGCAGTCCTTACTTTGACTATACCGCCGAACCTGTGCGGGCGGCACTGCGTGAATTTCAAAACACATTGTCAAACCACATCTCTGTAGACAAGACAACCCTGACCCCAATTGTTGAAAAATCGGTTGAAAAGACACTGATGGTTATTCTGGATCCATACGACTTTTATGCGGAGATGCTGGATGTAGATGGGAAGGGATTCCTCCGGGTAGAGGATTTACGCTCAGAGATCCGGTACCTCAAAATCAATAGCAAACCAATGGAGTTGTTGCTTGACAAGTTGAAAGGAAAGGAACTTGTTTCAGGCAAAGAGGCATTCGCGCTTCTGGATCAGATCCTGGAGGCGGTGCACTTCTCACCAGAAGAGTTTGATGCGCACCTGGCTCAACTGGCGGAAGTCTTGCCGCTCTCTGCAGAGCAGTTCTTTGAGGTCATTCCGGATCCCAGAAAAGCGAAAGCAGCGCCTAAACCATCAGAACCGGAAAAACCCGTGGCAGCCAAGCCGGCTGAGTCGCCGCGGAAGACACTCGCTGATGATCTCAACAGGATTCAGTCCCTGAAAGAAAGCCTGACAATCAATCAGAAGTTCATGTTCACGAAAATGCTCTTCAAAGGAGACTTTGAGGCATTCGTAACCGCTGTAGATTTCATTGACAGCTGTGCTACCTTCAGCGAGGCAACACAATTTGTCGAAAAAACCTACCCAGACTGGGACAAGGAGAGTGAGGAATTTGCAGAATTTGTCGAGCTACTCGAAAAAAGGTTTTCCTGAGTACTAGTACTGCTCATCCTCTGCAGGAAACTCACCTGACCGAACATCGGTGATGTAATTTCTCACCGCGCCCGTAATCACTGAGTGAAGGTCAGCATATCGACGAAGGAACCTCGGCTTGAACTCATTTGTGATGCCCAGCATGTCCTGCATGACCAGCACTTGTCCATCAACACCCTGACCTGCCCCTATGCCGATCACCGGGATCTTCACACTGGACGCCACTTTGCGGGCCAGGTCAGCGGGTATCTTCTCGAGTACGAGTCCAAAACATCCACATTCCTCAAGCATCAGCGCGTCTTCATACAACTTTTCAGCTTCAGCCTGTTCCCGCGCCCGAACAGAATAAGTGCCAAACTTGTAAATGGATTGTGGCGTCAGACCGAGATGACCCATCACCGGAACTCCGGCGCTAAGAATGCGCAATACCGAATCTTTGACCTCACTCCCACCTTCCAGCTTAACCGCGTGCCCTCCGGATTCCTTCATAATCCGGATAGCCGATCGCAAGGCTTCCCCTGAGCTTCCCTGGTAGTGACCGAAAGGGATATCCACTACCACCAAAGCCCGCCGGACAGCCTTCACAACGGACGTTGCATGGTAGATCATCTGATCCAGTGTGATGGGTAACGTTGTTTCGTTGCCCGCCATCACATTCGACGCAGAATCACCAACCAGAATTACATCAACCCCGGCAGCATCAATGATCTTTGCCATGCTGAAATCATACGCCGTGAGCATCGCAATCTTTTGCCCCCTTCGTTTCATCTCCTGAAGCTGATGGGTCGTGATCTTCTTGATTTCCATATTTGACAAAGATCAAAATTGGATGGAAACAGACAGAATACCAAGGGCCTGTTCTCGTTTGGGATGTTCGGAGCAGATAAATAACTTTGCCCGCTAATAATATGTTTACCATGATTTATTCAATTCTGTTACAAGCCCAGCAAGGAAACTGGAGTTTCCTCATCATGATGGGTCTGATGTTTGTGATTATCTACTTCTTCATGATCCGCCCCCAGCAGAAGAAAGCAAAAGATCAGAAGAAGTTTATCGATGAGATAAAGAGAGGTGATTACGTAGTCACCATTGGCGGAGCCCATGGCCGCGTCGCTGAACTTGAAGGCGACACGTTTATTCTTGAAGTAGAAAAGGGTGGTCGCATCAAGTTCAACAAGTCAGCTATTTCGCTTGAGGCCTCTAAAGCCGCCAACAAGTAACATCTCCTGGTGAATGTAGGTCGCGCGATCGTAGATCTTTTTCGTTTCGACCGGACCAACTGGAAGGCCGTGGCACTCTGCGTGCTCACTGCCACGGTCTTCTGGTTCTTCAATGCGCTCAATAAAACTCATACTACTACCATTGCGTTTCCGCTCCAGTTTGAGTACGATCAGGATCATTTCATTGCAACAAGTCCGCTTCCACAAAAAATCCACCTGGAAGTGACCGGAGGCGGTTGGGACCTCCTTCGCAAAAGTCTCGGATTCCAGACACCTGTTGTCACTGTTGCGCTCGACCACCCTATTGGCAATCTCAGAATTGCCGGGAACTCCATCCCCTCCACAGCAGCCAACTTGAAAAGCTTGCAGGTAAATCGTGTTGTTACTGACACACTTCGCCTTCAATTTGACGCCAGGGGAAGTAAGGTCTGCAGGCTTTCGCTGAATATGGCCAAACTTGATTTCAAAGATGGCTTTGGACTCACCAGTCCGGTTGCCATCCTGCCCGATTCAGTAACGCTGTCCGGGCCGGCCAAATTGCTCTCTGAATTGCCCGACACACTAAAGCTCACTGTTCTGGTGCGGAACATTCATGACAACATCAAAGAGATTGTCGTGGTGGACGCTTCCTCTGAGTATATCTCCAGAAATCCACCCACAGTGAACATACTGTTTGAAGTAGGGGAAGTCACAGTGGTCAACCGAAAACTGCCTGTCATTGTTCGGAATGCCCCTAAAAGGCCGCTGCTGGTCAATGATGACTCTGTGGAGGTTGCTCTGCGCTGCCCCGCCAAACTTGCTGCACAATGGAAGCCGGGACCTGAAGCCAAAGCTGAGATAGATCTTTCGCAACTTCAATCCAGGCACCAGAAATTACCAGTAGCGATCAAAGGGCTTCCTGATTATATTCAGAAAATGTCCACCGATTCGGTTTGGGTTACCAGGTATTAGAACATGAAGAAAATTGGAGTCACGGGCGGCATAGGTTCAGGCAAGAGCATTGTCTGTTCTGTATTCAGGTGCCTGGGTGTGCCAGTATATGATGCAGATACCAGAGCCCGGTGGATCATGAATAACGATGGCCATGTTCAGGAGGAAGTCACCCGGCTTTTTGGAAAAGAAGCTTATGACACCTTCGGTTTGCGCAGGAACTTTATCAGTTCACAGACTTTTGGCAATCCTTCGAAGTTGACCGCATTAAATCAAATCGTGCATCCAGCCGTTGCCCGGGATTTTGAATCATGGTGGCTTTCCATGGATGTGCCGTACGTGATCAAGGAGGCCGCTCTCTTATTTGAAGCTGGTTCTTATCGTGAGCTGGATGAGACTATTCTTGTCACTGCACCAGAGGCATTGCGGAAGCACCGTGTGGCGAGGCGCGACCGGCAGCGCTCCGCGGAAGAAATTCAGCGCATCATGGACAGCCAATGGCCCGAATCGAAAAAGGCTGCCCTGGCCAATCATATAATTGTCAATGATCAGGTGCACCCCATCCTGGACAAGATTCTTAACTTACACCAACACTTTCATGCATAAAATTTCTGTACTCGGTCTCACGCTGCTGTTGTTCCTCACGCAATGCACTTCCAAAAAAACCAGCGATGCCAATGCGGGCGGACCTCCACTCCCCTCGATGAAAATGCTGACGGTGGACGGCAAAGTATTGTCAACGGATGACCTTTCTGGTCCGCTGATCGTTGTGGTGTTCAGCCCGGATTGCGACCACTGCCAGCGCGAAGCAACTCAGATACATGAGCATCTTCGGGAATTCAGGAATTATGAAGTGTATTTCGGGTCATCGTACGATCTGCCCGTCATTAGCGAGTTTCAGTCCAGGTATGAACTGAACCAACCAAACTTTCATTTTGGACGGATTGACCCTCAATATATAGTGTCCTCCTATGGATATATTGATCTCCCCAGCCTCTACATCTACAATGAAGACAAGCGGCTGATTAAAGCATTTGTGGGAGAAACACCCATCGAGCAGATACTTAAATATCTGTAGCAGGTTGCTCTTCCACGGCAGCGTCCTTCCTGCTCAGCCAGAAATTGTTGTAGCCTTCTCCAATTTGGATTGACAGGAGTCCGTTGGCCAGCATTTCCAATACAGCGAGGAAATTGAAAATAAGTGCGATCCGGGTCCGGCTCGTTTCAAACAACTCGACAAAGGACACGCGGGTCTGAGCGGAAATCCTTGAGAAGATGTACTCCTTCTGCCCTTCCACGGTATAGGGGTACTGAATTACCTGATGGACAGGTCTGTTCTTCTCCTCTTCGTGACGCTTGAGCACCTTTTCAAACACGACAAGCAACTTGAAGAGATCCACGTCCTGCAATTCAGCCTCCACGTTGGAACTTTCGGCAAGTGCGCGCAGCTCCTTCAGCATGTTGCCCCGCTTTTCCTTCTGCAGTTCAACCTCCTCCATTTTGTGGAACTGATCGACCACTGACTTGTATTTTTTGTACTCAAGCAGATGCTTGACCAATTCTTCACGAGGGTCAATTTCATTACCCTGGTCATCCAGTTGAGGCCGTGGCAAAAGCATCTTTGACTTGATGCGCATTAAGGTCGCCGCTACCAAAATGAACTCACTGGCGACATCGACATTCAATTGTTCAAGATGGTGCAGGTATTCCAGGAAGTCATTCGTGATTTTTGAAATGGGAATGTCGTAGATGTCCAATTCGTCCCGCTCAATAAAAAAGAGCAGCAAATCAAAAGGACCCTCAAATAGTGGTAACCGAACCTCGAAATTTTCCTGTGCCATAAGGGGTGCGAAGTTATTCAAAAATGCGTAACACCACAGGGAGCGCTGATTTCGTTAAATTTACCGGCCTTATAGGCATTGTTTTATGAAACAATTACCTTAAAGCGTTGTTTTCACTGGTATTAAGTCCATGCTCATCACACCCGGTAAACTTCTTGCCAATATCAACAGCCCGGCAGACCTTAAAAAGTTGGATCAGGCTGAATTGGTGCAATTGTGCGATGAACTAAGGCACTTCATCATTGATAATGTATCGGTCTACGGCGGTCATTTTGGCGCCAGTTTGGGCGTGGTCGAATTGACCGTTGCCCTCCACTATGTCTTCAATGCTCCAAAAGACCAGATTGTATGGGACGTTGGGCATCAGGCCTACGGCCACAAGATTCTCACAGGACGCAGAGATGTTTTTCATACCAACCGGGTCTATGGTGGCATCTCCGGATTCCCCAAGAGAAGTGAGAGTCCCTACGATGCATTCGGCGTGGGTCACTCATCCACTTCGGTTTCTGCGGCCCTTGGCATGGCCGTCGCCAACAAATACCAGGGTGCAGAAGAAACACAGCACATAGCAATTATCGGCGACGGTGCAATGACCGGCGGAATCGCATTTGAAGGACTGAACCACGCCGGTGTCAGCGACAGCAATCTGCTTATTGTCCTCAATGACAACTGCATGTCCATCGACCCTAATGTGGGTGCGCTAAAGGACTACCTCACTGACATTACCACATCCCGTGTATATAACCAATTGAAGGACGATGTCTGGAATATGCTCGGAAAACTCTCCATGTTTGGAAAGAGCGCCCAGGAAATCGTCTCCAAGGTTGAAAACGGTATCAAGTCCGCGCTGCTGAGCCAGAGTAATCTTTTTGAAGCGCTCAACCTCAGGTATTTCGGGCCGGTTGATGGACACGACGTAGATCATTTGGTTGCTATACTCAATGACCTTAAGGGTATCAAGGGACCCAAAATTCTCCATTGCGTGACAACCAAAGGCAAGGGCTACGGTCCTGCAGAGAAAGGCAATGCAACGACATGGCACGCCCCAGGCACTTTCGATAAGATTACGGGCGAAATCCACAAAAAGGTTTATCAGGCACCACAGGCCCCTAAATACCAGGATGTGTTTGGGCACACGCTTGTGGAACTGGCCCGATCCAATCCCAGGATCATGGGCGTTACCCCGGCCATGCCTTCTGGATCTTCCATGAACATCATGATGAAGGAAATGCCCGATCGGGCGTTTGACGTTGGTATTGCTGAGCAGCATGCTGTCACTTTTTCGGCAGGGCTTGCAACACAGGGATTGATACCTTTCTGCAATATCTATAGCTCATTCATGCAGCGCGCCTATGACCAGGTGATCCATGATGTGTGCATTCAAAAATTACCCGTCAATTTCTGTCTTGACCGGGCGGGCCTTGCCGGTGCAGATGGGGCTACCCATCACGGCGCTTATGATGTCGCCTTTATGCGCTGTTTACCGAACATGATCATAGCCTCTCCCATGAATGAGGTAGAATTGAGGCATCTCATGTTCACCGCTCAATTGCCCCGTTCTGAGCAAGCCTTCACAATCAGATATCCCAGGGGACAAGGTGTTATACCGGACTGGAAGCGCCCCATGGAAGCAATTGAGATAGGAACGGGAAGAATGATCTGTGAGGGAGAGGATGTGGCCATTCTTACCCTTGGCCCAGTTGGCAATTTTGCAGCAGAGGCATGTGGGTTGCTGCGCAACAAAAAAATTCATGTCGCACACTATGACATGCGTTTCGCCAAACCCCTTGACGAAGCGTTGTTGCATACCATATTCAAGAAATTCACCAAAGTATTGACTGTTGAAGATGGTTGCATTCCCGGTGGATTTGGAAGTGCCATCCTCGAATTCATGTCCGACAACCACTACCAGGCCACCGTCATGCGACTTGGTATACCGGACCGGATTGTAGAGCATGGTGAACAGGGTCAGCTTTATGAGGAGTGCGGTTACGATACCCGCGCCATAGAACAGGCAGTTATCAATTTGCTGGAGCCTGCCTCTCTATTGAAATGAGCCTGATATCATTCGAGTCGGCAGGATCAGGCAGCCCGATTGTTCTTCTCCACGGCTATATCGAAACCCGATATATCTGGCATCGGTTGCGACCAAGGCTTGCCAGCAACCTGCAGGTACTCACCCCTGACTTACCTGGATTCGGGGAAAGCGAATCGCTGGGCAATTCCTTCAGCCTTACCGAGGTAGCCAGCGCAATGCTGGAATGGATTCAGACAGTCGGATTGCACAGACCCATCGTGATTGGTCATTCTCTCGGTGGCTATGTCGCCCAGGAAATGGCGTTGCTCAATCAGGACATGTTGGGCGGCATTGGGCTCTTCCATTCAACCATGTTTGCAGACAGTGAAGAAAAGCAGGTCAACCGAAACAGAGTAATAGAATTCCTCAGCAAAAATCCTGTTGAAACATTTACCAATACTTTTGTCCCTGGTCTCTTCCATCAAAAGGAACACGAGGAAATTCCAAAACTGAAAAAACTGGCTGCCGGCCAGCAAGCTTCAGCCATTATCAGTTACGCCGCCGCCATGCGAGACAGGCCAGACTACAGCACCCAATGGTTGGCGCAAATAACCCTCCCCACATTGGTTATAGCCGGAACTCATGACACAGTCATTCCGCTGGAAATTTCTCAAAAAATGACCCATTTCATTAAAAATCCCTCATTTTGCGTGCTTCCAGAGTCGGGTCACATGGGATTCTTCGAAAATGAGGAAGAATCCCTTGAGGCCATCAAGTTGTTTCTGTACGCGCTCTGAGCCATCTCAACAATTGATCAAATGAAAAAACAATGCCATATTGGGCTTGTTTTTCGGTCCTTTTTGATCGTAATTGAAATCGAGTATTTATATTTGTTATCCAACTAAGCAACTAAAACTAAATACAATCACAGATGGAGAACCCGTACCAATCCTGGAACAACGCAGCGGCCAACATTGCCTATGTAGCTTGGGCAGCCGGCATCCTGCTAGTTTTGTGGCACGTGATCAGGCTTTCGATGATCAAGGATAATAAGGATAAGTATGACTACATCAACCGCAATGAGATCAACTATCTGTGGATTGCCTCGATCATCCTGATCGTTGGGGCGTGCTTCTATTTCAACAGCCGCGTAAACGAAGTCAACTACCTCTGGATTTTCGTACGTCTCTTTACGTCCGTGTCAATGGGTATGATTGTAGCCCTGATTATCCAGAACCTGCTGAAGTTTTACTATCCCTTTTTCATTGAAAAGCGCCTCAAAGTTCTGCGTTACAAGCCGCGGATTTCTCCCAAGACCGGCAAGGCGATGAAGTTGCTCAGCGAAGAGGAAGAAGACGCCTATCTCGACGAAGGTATGCAGGCCGAAGAGAACGTTTTCTCTGTTGACTATGATGTATGGAAGGACGAGGAGACAGGTTTCATCAAAATCGAGAAGTATGCAGGTCACCTGCACGCTATTCAGTGCCCTGAGTGCAACTACCAGACATTTAAGGTAGTTCGTGAGGAAATTGTGAAGCAGCCTACCCCTACTGAGGAAGGTGAGCTGATCAAGCACTACCAGTGCGGTTACTGTGGACACAAAGCCAAGAAAAGTGTTCACCTCAAGCAATCAACCA
>JAIBBB010000291.1 GCA_019694905.1 Cyclobacteriaceae bacterium | reverse complement strand
ATCTCGCACTATTCCAACAAGGGCAAACACACAACCACCTTTGCCGAGATGTTTGTCCTTCGGGACAACACCTTCATCATTGATACGCCGGGAATCAAGGAGTGGGGGTTGCCTGAAATCGAGGACCATGAACTGAGTGGCTATTTTCCTGAAATGCGCGAGTTGCGTCTGCAGTGCAAGTTCGGTGGCAGCTGCCTCCACCACAACGAGCCCAGGTGCGCAGTCATCGAGGCTGTCGAGCAAGGCAGGATCAGTTTCAACCGCTACAAGAACTACCTGAGCATGTTGCTGGGTGAAGACAACCGGAAGTAGGACTCTACACTACTTCGCGCCGTTGCGCACCAGTTCCCAGACCTTCGTGTTGTAATCTTCTTTGCGAACGCCGGTGATTGATTCCAGTGTCTTGAAGAAATTGGCGTGTCCTGGTTCGACAGGGCCACACGTCAACAACTTCCAGACGGCATCAAATCCGTACTTCTTTTCAATTTCATTGACCCATAGCGCAGCGACGATGTTGTCGGCAGAGTTGTTGAAGCCTTTCGTTTTAAAGTACACCGGTTGCTCTTTGACGCGCGTCCAGTCCACATCGGATTTGCCTGCCACTTGTGTCATGAATTCAGCATAGATCTCCGCCCAGGTCAGGCCCCAGCTGCCGCCATACGCATAGGCGATGCCTTCGTCGACAGGCCTGTTGACAAGGCTGCGGTCGATGACCATGCTGAGCCGGTCGTGCCACAAGTCGTGTGTGTCGTAGGCGTCGAAGTGGGTGTTGTGATTTCCCAGCACCACTACTTTGTTGCCGTCGGTGGTGGCGCCAAAAACACTCTGCGACCGGCCGTTGTAGTCGGCGTCGTAGTCGAGCCCGATGAGGTACAGGAGTTCCGGCATGTCCTCTGCACAGTAGAAGGTGGTGGTGCCTTTTACTTTCAATTTCTGATCGTAGCCATTCGCGCGTTTGATAAATTCCTTGAGGTGCTTTTTGTTGAGTGGGTCGCGGTGGTGGAAGCGAAAGGTTCCTTCCTCGTGGATTTGCCACGAAGCCGTGCGTCGCTGGAGGGGGGAGGAGAATACAAAATGATCTCCGGCCTTGTCGGCCAGCAGGGTAACCGCAGCGCGTGTGACCGGCTTGTCGGTGCCGGCACCCTGGTAGAGCAGTTGGATGAGGTACTGATTGCCGAGGTTGATGATGTTGGAGATATAGGGCGTGTAAGTAGGTTCGCCGGCTTTGCTGCTCTTGGGGAGTTCCTTCAACTCATCGAGCAACAGTTGCGTGGCGGCTCTTTGCGCCGGGTTCACCTGGTTTCCGATGGGCTTCTCGCGCTGCAGGTCCTCCAGCAGGAAGGCGAGATCTCTCCGCAGCAGCCGTGCGGTGGCAGTGTCCTTGGGCAACCTGACGCCGGACTGCAGCGTGATTTCGTGCTGTGCCGATGAGGTAAGTATGGCCAGCAGACAAAGTGAAAGGGTGAATAGAGTATTTTTCATTGGGGAGGCATCCCAAATTACAAAGTTCAGCGGAACCTCACCAAGGGATGCGGCGGCACTGCGCTGGTGTCCTGCCTCAGTTGTTCGTTTGTCCCAGTTGTTTGGCGAAGCGCACAAACAGCGGTCTCACGAGGTGGTACACCACCAGACTGAATATGGCCACCACGAGTGCGAAGGCAGTCGGCAACACGGCGCCGAAGGTGAAAGTCATCGCCACCACAAACCCGAGAATGTACTCTGCCCGGTAGAGCGGAAAGGCGATGGCCAGGACCATCAGAACATAAATCACATAACCGAGGGCGTCGTTGGCACCCAGCGTGAAGAGTGTGGCGATCACGACGCCGGTGACAAAGGCGCCGGCAATCGCGCGCACTACGGGTTCAGGGACTTCCTGTTCGGCGGTCAGGCGTCGTTTTACTCTGAACACAGTGATGACGGCAAGCAGTGGCAGCAACAGCGCTCCCCACCAGTTGGAGATGCCCGGCATGTCGGCGCGCTGCATGACGTGGTGTACCGGCACACCGCCGATAAAGTACCACCAGAGCAATAACCCCCAGGCGTAAAGCGTGACGACAACGACGGCAATGAGTTGGTTTCTGGGGGTCAGGGTCATGATAGCGGAGTTACCATTGCATGAACGGGTAAAGCCGGATCGGGTTGCTTCAGGCCTTCGTCCCCACGGCTACAAACAACCGGCCGCCGACTTTGCTGGGTTTTACCGGCAGGTACTCATGGTGGAAGTGGCTGGTTCTGGTCTGTAGTGTTTGCCAGATCGTGCGGTTGAGGTCAGCACGGGCGATCTTTTCCACGAGCCAGGTGTTGAAGTCGCGCTTTTCAGCGAACACATCGACAATCACCACTTTCCCGTTGTCTTTGAGGAGGCTGAGGATGTTGTCCAGCACTTTTTCCCATTCCGGAATCACCGAAAGCCCCAGCACACAAATCGCGCGATCGAACAGGATGGGCTGTCCGACAGCGGCTTCAACGGAAGCGGGGCTGAGGTTGCGGGCATCGGATTGAAACAGGTGGATGTTGTTCCACTGGTTTTTGGCAACCAGGTCCCTGCCTTTTTCCAGCATGCCTGCCGAGTAGTCTGTGCCGTAGATGGTGACATTTTTCCGGCTTGCGTTGACATGCCGGAAGTTGGCGCCGGTGCCGCAGGCTACGTCGATCAAAGTGTGTCCGTCGGCGAGGTCGAGGAGTTCTGCCGCGCGCTGGCGGCTGCTGAAATACAGTTTCTCCAGTGAGCTGTCGTAGAAGTTAGAGAAGAGGTCGTACCATTTCATGAAGGCAAAAATAGTGGTCAGACCGAAAAAACGTAGTGATCAGCATCTTTTTGACTGTGGAACCTTGGCAGATGTCACTGATCTTGTGAAGTGGGTTTGAGCCACCCGGTTGATGACTACTTCTATGATTGCTTTGGATTTTTCCGCACCAAAAACCTCGCGACCACGTCATAGTTGCTGATAAGCAGAATACCCGTCAGAACACGTACGCTGTCATTTATCAAGAGGTGCTTGTCTGCAGCTGGAAATTTCATGCGGCTGATTTCTTCGCGCAGATTCCAATAGACCTGACTGATCACGTCCGGGATGTTGTCAATCAATAGCAGCCCTCCAACGATGAAGGTCGCAATTGAAACGATTTCTTCAGGCTTGAGATTTCCCAATTCGATCCGGTCCTCAGCGAAGCCTTTGCTCAGGCGCAGCCAGTCAACCAGGGAACTTGCTCTAAATATGAGCAGCCAGGTGAGAAACATAAATAGCACAATGGAAGAAATGACCTTCAGGACGATACCGGCGTCCGGTTCATCGAACGAGAACATGATCGCTGGAACTGTCGTGAACAAGACTGAAGCTATCAGGGAAATCCCGAAGAGCTTGAACATCATTGTCAGGAAGTCGTGTTTGGTCATTGATGCTGATTAGTAAAGGACTAGGGGCTGCGCAACTGTCGGTGGCTGCGATTTGTTTTACGGCTTCCGTCGTATTGTCCTAGACTCCGGCGACCTTATACCCCTCCTTCACCAGCACCTCTTTCACCTTCACTCGCACATCGCCTTGCATCAGCACTTCGCCGTCTTTGACGGAGCCGCCGGTGCCGCATTTGGTTTTCAGCAGTTTTCCCAGGGCCTCCAGGTCCGCAGTGGCGCCAACAAAGCCGGTGATCAGTGTGACGGTCTTGCCTGCACGGCCGCTCTTGTCCAGACTGATGCGCAGCCGCTGCTGGGCGGGCGGCAAGGTGGCCGATTCCTCCTCGCTGCGGTGCTGGTAGCTGAAGTCGTCACTCGTGGAATACACAATGCCCTCGCGGGATTTCCAGTTTTGCTTGCTCATACTGGTGGCAGGTGGTGGACAAACAAAAATAATACGTTCAGCATCAGCAACAACACACTCACCACCGAGAAGTTGAAGGCGGGCTCCACCTGGTGGCGCTTCCACAGGGCTCCGAGAGCCATGGCCAGCAGTAGCAGGGGCGCCGCCAGGAAGTTGCCATAGATAGTAACCGGCGGCCGCGCCCGGTACCCACGACTGTTCTCAAGCCAAAGCGGCACACGGCACAACCGACTATACGCTGCAGTAGCCTGTTCGCCGGGCCGGAACTGCCCGGCATCGGAGCGGTGAAGTTTCAGAAAGTTGCCGTCGCCGAAGATCACCGACTCCCGCATCTGCCGCCCGTTGATGTACTGCCGGCTGATGGTCATGGTGCGCAACACGTCCGGCAGCGCCAGATCAATCGCCAGCAATAAACAAAACCCAAGCACAACATATACGGCCACGCGCAGGTACGGCAATGCATCCACCATGGCTTCAAACCGCCGTTGGTTCCTGCTCTTGTAACCGGGCGGGCGCGGCGCCCTCGGCCGGTAACGCGGATCGCGGTGTTGTGGCTGCGGCGAAACGAACTCCGTCGAAGCAGCGCCCGGCTGACTCGCCTGCAATAGCAGTGCGTCATACAACACGCGCCGCTGCGGATCGATCAGCACTTCATAGGCTTCGTTGAGGTCGCGAAAAGTGTCTGCTGCTTCCGGACTGCTGTTCTTGTCCGGGTGCCACTGGTGCGCCAGTCTGCGGAAAGTCCTCCTGATTTGCTCAGGAGTAGCCGACTGGTTTAACCCAAGTAGTTGATAGTAATCCACGAAGATGTTAAGGGCTGCTTTACGCGCGCTGCGTCAGAGAATCAGTGAAAGTAAAAGGCAGAAAGCAGAAGGTAGATCGGTTACGCTGACTCCTGACTCCTGTCTCTAAATTCCTAGTGCTTTACTACGAACGTCAGCACCGGCCGCTTCGAATGACCTGCTACGCCTTCTGCCACACTGC
>JAIBBB010000065.1 GCA_019694905.1 Cyclobacteriaceae bacterium | reverse complement strand
CGGAAAGAACTGCCCCTTGCCCTTCACCTGGCTGTAGTTGAATTCTTCCAACTCCATCAGCTTTCGGTAAAAGGAAAGTACCCGGGTAGAACCATAGATGACAGGCGTGATCAGGTTGAGCAAGCGACTGTCAGCCAGCGCCTTGATGACCACTTCAGGGCCAATGCCATTGAGGTCGCCAAGGGTGATTCCGATGCGCGGTTTTTCTGACTTTGAGGGCTGGCTCATGCAGGTGGGGTCTGTAGGAGATGCAAGATAACTGTTTTTGGCCTGCCTGTTACGGAGATAACCCTGGATGCCCTTCCGCCGTGTACAACCACCGTGGAAAATATCCAGTGTGTGATGCAACCCCGGCAGCGTTCTTCACATCTTGTTGTTGAATTGCCTAAATGAGCTTTCGTATTTACAGGGCCAAAGATACCGAATGGATAGAGGGTTGCCGCCGGCGCGACGCGCAGGCACAGCGGCAGGTCTTTGATCATTATTCCTCCCGGATGTACGGTGTCTGTTGCCGGTATGTACGCGACAAGATGGAGGCGGAGGATGTCATGATCACTTCTTTCACCAAGGTTTTTGAGCGCATCGGTCAATTCAAAGGAGATGGAAGCTTCGAAGGCTGGATCCGCAGAATCGTGGTGAATGAGGCATTGACCCACCTGCGTCGAAGCAAAGCATTGGCCGTCGCGACGGACATAGAGGAAGCTGACCGTGAGCCTGACTATCAGCAACTCGACAATGCACTGGAAGCTGCCGATCTCCTGGCGATGGTGCAAGCCCTGCCTGCGGGTTACCGGATGGTGTTTAACCTCTATGCCATAGACGGTTACAGCCATCAGGAAATCGCAGAGCAACTCGGCATCAGTGAGAACACGTCGAAATCGCAGTTGAGCCGTGCGCGCGCGCTGCTGCAGCGACAGCTGGAGGAATTGGAGAACGAATGGAAGATTAAAAGTACAAGCCATGAGCAACAAGCTGGATAAACTCTTCAGAGACAAACTCAGCGACCTGACGGTGACACCCTCAGCGGACGCATGGGCGAGGGTATCGCAGGCAGGCGCAAAAAAAAATAGCGTCTGGATGTGGCGAATGGCAGCGGCCGTAGCTGCCATGCTGGTGGTGGCTGGCGCTCTTGTATGGTGGCCTGAGGAAGAAACCACGCCGGTGGCTGTCCAGGAACCCACCGTAATGCCGGCGCCTGCAACGGTTCAACCCGCGGTGGCAGAAACTCAATCGCCTGTGAAGACCGAACCAGCAAGGGTCGTTGTACAGAAGATTCAACCTCAACCTGTCCTTGCCGTCGAAGTAGCCAATATGGTTGAGCCCGAAGAAACAATTGCGGAAACGGTAGTCGAAGAAGCGGTTGAATCAACTGTTGCCGAAGTGACCGTCACGCAGAGGGAGGAAACCGCGGCAGCACCAGTCGTGCTGGTGTATACACTCGAATCCGTTGAGGAGGAAACTGCCGCCCCTGTGGAAAATCCTGCCGGTACATGGGAGCGGGTGGCACAGTTTGCCCGGGACATCAAGAATGGAGAAGGTAATGTTGGTCTGCGCGATTTCAAAGAAGAACTATTTGCATTGAATTTCAGGAAGAAGGAAACCCCAAAACAGTAATCACATCATGAAAAAGTATATTATCGCCCTCTTTGTTTCCGCGTTATCGTTGTGCGCCATGGCGCAGTCAAAGGCGGACTCGGTGGTCATTCGCGTGGGCGAGCGGAGCAAGGTCATCATATCGATCAAAGACAAAAAGGACCTCCAGACGCTAAAGCACTACAACTTTCAGGCATTGATAGAGGACATGATTCACAAGGTGGAGTCAAGAGATACTACACCATTGTCTGCACCTTCTTCCTCCTACAGGAAAGACACGGTGCGCACCAGTGAATCGGTGGTGGACAACCGGTTGTCAGAACAGGAAGAATCTGACCGCTGGAAGAACCACAACGACCGTGGTGACTGGCGTCGCCAGCGCCACACGAGGTCCAGCGTGAATTTCGACCTCGGCACCAACAACTATCTCAGCAACGGAAAATTTCCTGACAGCGGCACCGATCAGTATGCAGTTCGTCCCTGGGGCTCCTGGTACCTCGCAGTGAATGACATCCAGCGTACGCGAATTGGAAAGAACGGATTTATTGAATGGGGCTTCGGCGTCAGCTGGTACAATTTCAAATTCCAGGACGACAAGACAATCGTCTCCCGCGATGCCGCAGGCGTACACTTTGCCTCAGACACCCGCGATGTGGACTTCCGCAAGAGCAAACTCACCGCCGTGTTTCTCAACGCCTCCATCGTGCCGATGCTAGACTTCGGCGGCAGCAGTTGGAAGCCAAGTATTTTCGATGGTCACCGAAACAGCCAGTTCCGGATCGGTGTGGGCCCCTACGCCGGATACCGGATTGACAGCTACTCGAAATTGATGTTCAAGCAGGATGGTGACCGTCACCGTGAACGCGACCACGACAACTTTGCACTGAACAATCTGCGCTACGGCTTGCGGCTGCAGGTGGGCTTCCGCGGGACAGATTTGTTCTTCAATTACGACATGAACGAACTTTTTACAGCCAACAAAGGTCCCAAACTCAACGCCTTCAGCTTTGGTGTATCGTTCTGAACGAGCACAATGAATGCAATCAGAAAGGTGTCCTAATCCGGACACCTTTTTTCATTTGCGTACGACCAAATGGCGGAAAATCGGGGTTTCCGCCCAGAATTGAAGGATTTTTTGTGATGGCATTATTATTGGGTTTAACAGCACGCCATGATTACACTGAAAGACATTGACAAGTATGTGGATTCCCGTTTCCAGCGAACATTCATCCTGAAAGGCATTGACCTGGAAGTGCAACAAGGGGAATTTGTGACGATCATGGGGCCCAGTGGTTCCGGCAAGTCTACGCTGCTCAACATCATCGGCATGCTCGATGAGCCATCGGCAGGGGAGTATCACTTCTTTGACCAGCCCGTTCACAAGATTCGCGAAAAGCAGCGGAGTGAAATGCACAAGAACTACATCGGCTTCATCTTTCAGGCCTATCACCTCATCGATGAACTGACGGTCTACGAGAACATTGAAACGCCCTTGCTCTACAAAGGAGTCAAGAGCGACTTGCGCAAGAGCCTGGTCGCAGACATGCTGGACCGCTTCAACATGGTGGCGAAGAAAGACCTCTTTCCGGAACAACTCAGCGGTGGCCAGCAGCAGTTGGTGGGCATTGCCCGCGCGATTGTTGGCGAGCCCAAGTTACTGCTCGCGGATGAACCGACTGGCAATCTGCATTCCGAACAGGGAAGGCACATCATGGACATCTTTCAAAAACTCAATGAAGAAGGAATCACCATTATTCAGGTGACCCACTCAGAAGAGAATGCGTTGCGTGGCAAGCGGATTGTGCGCATCGCAGATGGCGCAATAGTATCAGACGAACAAGTGAAAAAATAAGGAATAAGTGTATGAGGAAATTAGTGCTGGCAGCGGTTCTGGCGGGGACGTTCACCACAGGTTGGGCGCAGAAGAAGGTACTCACATTTGAAGAGGCCATCAGTACGGCACTGCGCAACAGTGTGTTGATCAATCAGCAACGCAATAATCTGGAGAACACGCAAATGCAGCGCAACTCCAATATGGCTGGCCTGGGGCCGACGGTGGGTGTGAGTGCCACGGCCATGCGCGTGGATGGAAACACGTTTAACCAGCAGCAAGGCCGTGTCATCAATGGTATTTTTGATCAGGTCTCCGGAAGCCTCAACGTGAACTGGACGCTCTTCAATGGCTTTGGTCAGGTCAACAGAGCCAGGCAGTCTTCGGAATTGAACGAGGCGCAGGCATTTTATATCAAGCGCACCACCCAGGATGTAGTCAGCTCGGTGACAGGCGCGTATCTGCAGGTCCTGTTGGATGCAGAGTTGCTTCGCATTGCCAGGGAAAACCTCACGGCACAGACCAGTCAGCTGACCCAGGTGAGCGAGCAGGTCAACCTGGGATCGAAGTCAGCGGTGGATGAATACAACCAGAAGTCGCAGGTCAAGGCGGCTGAAATCAGGGCACTGTCGGCTGAAATTACGCTGGTCAATGACCGTGCGCTTCTCGCACAAATTCTTCTGCTTGAACCTTCCGAGGAGTTTGAAGTAGTCAAGCCGGGATGGACAGCAGAAGCGGCGGTAGACGCACAAGGTACCCTTGATGGCATGCTGGAGCGGGCGATGGCCAACCGGGCGGACTACCAACGGGCGATCAAGAATGAAGACGCTGCCCGTCACGGTATGTATGCGCAGAAGGCAGCCCTTACGCCTTCCCTGGTTGCATTTGGCACGCTGTATTCAGCTTATAACCACACCCATGATGACCCCACCGTGCGACCGTTCAATGACCAGTTCAAGAATGACAATCTTCGCAAGTACTACGGTGTACAACTCAACATACCCATATTGGGTGGAGCGATTGCCCTTCAGAACCGGGCAAACTACGTGCAGTCCAGGGTGTCTTGGGAGAATTTCAAAGTGCTTCGCAAAGGTGCGGAAATTCAGTTGCGCACAGATGTGGTGAGAACCTGGCAGAACTTCCGACTGTTCCACCTCACCATGAATGCCAGCAGAGAACAATTGCAGGCAGCTGAAGAAGCCAACAAATTGGAAACCGAGCGCTATAACCTGGGAATCACGAATTTTGTGGATTACGCCAATGCCTTCAAGGTACTCGTGCAGGCACAGACCGATGCGGCCCAGGCAGAATACAGGCTTTTGTTTCAAAAGGTGCTTATGGACTACGCCACAGGCGTGCTGAAACCTGAGGATTTCCAGTAAAATCCACGGTTCAGGCGACAACTATTTGGCATTCGGAACTAACGAATCCCTCTCATTTTACTACATTTGCGGCCCTGCTCAGTCGAGCGGGGCTTGCTGCTTTGGAAAGGCTGCAGGTTATGTTTCACAAAATTTGCAGCAGCATGCCCGGCTGATGCATGTATCCAAGGGCATAGAACAGTATGGCAAAAGTTACCAAAGGCGGCGATAACAAGCCCCAAAAGGACGAAAGCAGCAAGAAAGTTGCTACCAAAGAGAGCGACAGCCCGGTAGACGTGAAGTCTGCTACCGCCGAGCTCGAACAAGACGAACTCGCCCGTTTCAAGGCTGAGCAACGCGCCAAGGAAGAAGAAGGCATCAACCGCGTGATCCGCGACGTGACTGCCCGTAAAGCTTCTACCAACTCCAGCCTGAGCCTGGAAAATTTTGACTGGACCGCCTTTGACCGCAAGGGATTCGGCGAAGGCTATACCGCCACCGAGCGTGAAGGCCTGATGAAACTGTATTCCGGCACTGTGACCACCGTAGACAATGCGGAAGTGGTAACAGGCACCGTGGTAGGTATCAATGACCGCGACGTGATCCTGAACATCGGCTTCAAGTCTGATGGTCTCGTGCCCCTCGCGGAATTCAAAGACATGCCCGAGCTGAAGATCGGCGACCAGGTGGATCTGTTCATTGAAGAACGCGAAAACGCAATGGGTCAGCTCGTACTGAGCCGCCGCAAAGCCAAACTCGTGAAGGGCTGGCAGCGCGTGCAGACTGCACTGGACAAGGACGAAGTAATCGAAGGTTTTGTGAAGCGCCGCACCAAGGGCGGTTTGATTGTCGATGTATTCGGCATCGAAGCATTCTTGCCGGGTTCACAGATCGACGTGAAGCCGATCCGCGACTTCGATATTTATGTAAACAAGGCGATCGAGGTGAAAGTGGTGAAGATCAACTACACCAACGACAACGTGGTCGTTTCGCACAAGGTTCTCATCGAGAAAGACATCGAGCAGCAGAAGGCAGCCATCCTCACCAACCTCGACAAGGGTCAGGTGCTGGAAGGTGTCATCAAGAACATGACCAACTTCGGTGTGTTCATCGACCTCGGTGGCGTGGATGGTCTCCTCCACATTACCGATATCTCCTGGGGCCGCATCAGCCATCCGGAAGAAGTACTCAAGCTCGACCAGACCGTCAAGGTGGTGGTGCTCGACTTCGATCAGGACAAGAAGCGGATTTCCCTTGGTATGAAGCAGCTGACCCCGCACCCGTGGGCGTCTTTGTCTGCCGACATCCAGGTGGGCTCCAAGGTCAAGGGCAAGATCGTCAACGTGGCCGACTACGGTGCGTTCCTCGAGCTCCAGCCCGGCGTGGAAGGTCTCATTCACGTGAGCGAAATGAGCTGGTCACAACACCTGCGCAATCCTCAGGATTTCATCAAGGTAGGTGACGAAGTACAGGCTGTTGTCATCACCATCGACCGCGAAGAGCGCAAGATGTCACTCGGTATCAAGCAACTGACGGAAGATCCATGGACACGTCAGGAAGTACTGAGCAAATACGCTGTAGGAACTACCCACAAAGGTATTGTACGCAACCTGACCAACTTCGGCCTGTTCCTCGAACTGGAAGAAGGTATCGATGGTCTCGTACACGTGTCTGACCTCAGCTGGACCAAGAAAGTGAAGCATCCTTCAGAATTCACCAAAGTAGGCGAGTCCCTCGAGGTGAAAGTACTCGAACTGGATGCTACCAACCGTCGCCTGGCCCTCAGCCATAAGCATTTGGAAGAGAACCCCTGGGATACTTTCGAAACCATCTTCACGGTGGGTTCGGTACACAAGGGCTCTATCATCAGCAAGAACGACAAGGGCTTTGTGGTTGAATTGCCTTACGGCATCGAAGGTTTCTGCTCTGTGAAGAACATTGCAAAGGCCGACAACGGCAAGTCAGATGTAGGTGAGAGCCTCGATTTCAAGGTACTCGAGTTCCTGAAAGACGAGCGCCGCATTGTGCTGAGCCACAAGGCCACGTGGTCTGCTGAAGAGGAGAAAGTTGCACCGACTGCCAAGAAGAAGGCACCTGCTGCGGCTCCCAAAGGCAAGTCCATCGACAAGATCAACCAGGAAACTGAAAAGTCAACCCTGGGAGACATCGAGGCACTGAGCGCACTGAAGGAAAAGATGAACGCTGCGAAATCAGCGCCGTCTTCCGACAGTGATGCACAATAAGATGTGTTGAATTTTAAGGAAAAGGTGATCTAACGGTCACCTTTTCCTTTTCAAACGGGGGCAAATTTGTACTTTTGCCTTGTTGAATAGGTGCCAATGGTGCCTGGACAGTGTTGGAATGGTCTCGTGGCCGAGTGGCTAGGCAGAGCTCTGCAAAAGCTCCTACAGCGGTTCGAATCCGCTCGAGACCTCGAGGGCCCTGAGGTGATGGTATACTTCAGGGCTCTTTATTTATTATGACTCCCGTTTTTGAACGGGTTGTCTCAAAATGGGTCAAAAATGTAGCAGGAATGCTGTTTTTGAGCCATTGGATGGCAGGAATGACATTTGCGATGCTTCCGGTCAATGGTAATGACGATTGGTTGTCTGTCTATGTTGGCTTTAATCAAACAATAGGGGCGGGCAATGATGCGACTGTCGATGTTGGTTTTATACTTCTCACTTTGGTTCATGCGTAGCAGGTTCCTTCTAATCATATTGGCGTTTTTGTACACGGGCTACGTACATGGACAGCCACCGGATACCAGCCGTACTACCGGCAGATTGGAGTCACGGCTGCTGTCCCTGACCGATCGCTACGGGTCTGTGTTGAACAGACCCATGCTGGCAGCGGATTTGGCCGAAGTAGGTGCTCTCTTCAATGCCACCTATACAGATAGCCTGGCCGCCGCACAGGAGCGCTTCTCCAACGCCAATCAGGCCTTCATCTCGGCAGACAAGGGCTTGCGTGGTGTGGCCAGTTATACCGATAATTTCAACGGCGGCCTTGAGGAACTTGGGTTCATCTACAAGCGGGGCTTCAATCTGGGCGTGGACTGGAATGCACTGTCCAGCGGATTTCTGGAGTACAAATACGCCGCCCGTCAGCTGCGTTTTCAGGATCAGTTGAACCGACTGATCAGTCAGGAGTCCGATGCCACAGTATTGCAGCTTACTACCCAGCGGATACAGTCAATCTTTGACGAGGATATCAACAACAAGCGCCGCTTTCTCCTCCAGTTTGTGAAGGAGCATGAGTCTGTGGCGCGTGAACTTTTCCTGAATCGCTATATCCTGTGGGAAGAGTTGCTGAAGTTGCGCAACAGTGGCCATCAGCTTGAAATGTCGATCATGGGATCCTCATCATCTGAAAAGATGTCGCGCAAGCCCAGGTGTTTTACCGACAGCTTGCCGTTCTTTCAACTCCGCGAGCACGAATACCTCCGGCAAGTCCAGACCCGTGTTGAAATCGATTCGCTGCTAAAGCTCAATGGCCAGATCGGCCGCTATAAGCTGCCCTACTGGCGTGAAGTCAACCTCAAGCCATACGTTCGCTATAACCTCATTTACTATGATGCCTCGCGCGCCCGCGACTTTGTATCTGCCGGTTTCATGCTTTCTGCTCCGCTGATCAGCCGCAAGAAGACGCGTCATGAGCTGCAGCAGACATCAGATGTGGAGTTGCGTACCCGCGTGGCCACGATGAAGAAGGATAATTACTGGCAGGCCAACCAACTCATCGCCCTGTACCGAGCCAAGCTCAGCGATTGTACCGCCACTTTTCATCAGGGACTTGTTCTGGAAGAGCAACTCCGGCAGGAACAGATCAAGCGAACCTCATCGGACCCTGACTACAGTCCGCTGAACACACTTAGCCTGATCAAGTTGTGGCTGGAAAATGATATTCAGCTGACACTCCAGAAGAAGGACCTCTACCTGCTGCTGGCCCGCATGTCGGTACTCACACGCGACCTGTCGCCGGCTGCCTATGGGGTTGTTTATGTGCCTGAGGTGCTGAAGTTCTCACCGTCTCTGAAACGCGACAAGTCACTGTACATTTGGTCGCATTCATTTTCTTCTCTTGAATTGCCACAGCTTGCCAAGGAGCTGACCAACGGTGGCTACAACAGAGTTTTGCTGGCCCTTGATCAGAACGACACACTCAAGCTGAAGGCGCTGGACCTGATCGGATTGCTTCAGGGTAAAGACATCGGTGTTCATTTGATGATGGCGAATAACGGGTGGATTGATCCAAAGAAAAGAGACCAACTGATGAATGATCTTCAGTACAATCTGAGTGTACCCGGCATTGCAGGCATTCACCTCGATGTGGAGCCACATACACTCCCGGTGTGGGATGAGCGCCGACAGGAGCTATACAGGAATTATGTGAGTATGGTGGAGGCTGTCTTTGGAGGACTCTCTGGTAAAGGGCTGGCATTGTCTGTGTCGATACCCGTCAGTTACGACATGCAGTACCTGCAGCGCATCAATAGATTTGTGGATCGAGTCTACCTGATGGCCTACGAACATCCGGATGCTGCCTATATCATCCGGAAGGCGTCAGAGGAAGTTGCGTTGTTCAGGTCCAAAGTTACCATCGCACTGAGCGTTACCGATTACCAGTCGGTTACAGCCATGGACAACCTGATTGAAGAACTTGAGAAGTTGGGTGGCTTCTCTTCATTCGCCGTACATGATTACAGGAGATTGCAGGAATTAAAAAGCAAGTAGCCGTGAAAAGTTCAAATTTTGTCAGAAATCCAAGTGAGATCAGGATGATCAAGGAGCCCGCCTCGCGGAAGCGCTGGAACTGGGACAAGCTCATCTATCTGACAATTCTGTTCATTGCCATCAGCATTGGATTCTACTACCTGCTGCGCAACATGCTTTTTGTTGTAGAGTCCGGTCAGGTTCAGTTCCAGGCATTGGAGATTCAGGAAACCCGCAACGTCAAACTGGAGAAGATTTTCGTGGCAGAAGGGCAGCGCATTGACAAGGGCGACACCCTTTTCAGCTACCGCATTGACCTGGGCAATGATGACAACACGGTTCGCGGTGATTATGTCCGCGAGCAGTCCATTGCCGCTTCTGCTGCCCGTTATCGCAGCGATATCGAGATCAAGAAGGCCGAGTTGAACGAACTCAAATCTATGCTCGAGTTCACACAGAAGGAGCGCAAGCGGATTGAACAGGAAGTTCACCTTAGTATCTATCCGGCGGAAAAACTCAGTCCCTACATCCGGTCGGAGGAGGAATTGCGCTCAAGGATTATTCTCACGGAGCAGGAAATCGGTATTCTGGAGCGTACCCTTCCAGCCATCGGATGGGGAATGAACGACCTCATGCTCACACCACTCAAATACTTTACGTCGCCGATCTCCGGCACGGTGGCTCACTTGTATATGACGGACAACGAAACGGTGTTGTCCACTGAGGAGATTATGTCGGTTTTTCTGCCGCACAAAAATGCTTTCATCAAAACCTTCTTCCTGAGTGAAGACATGAAGTACCTCAAAGTAGGCGATCGGTTTGATGTGACTTTTCCTGACGGCAGCAAGAGTGTGGGTATCATCTCCAAGATCTATCAGGATACCTACGAATTGCCAGAGCATTACAAGAAATTCTCGGAAGACGTCTATGACCGGATTGAGGCCGACCTCGAACCTGCCAACCTGGCCGACACAGTTCTGTGGGATCGCTCTGTCAAGTTGCAGGTTGAAATCACTAAATTCAAATACCGCTAGAAATGGCTATCGATACCAGTAACCTTCCCGACAGCCTCAAGTTCATCTACAGCCACCTGGATGTACGGACTGATTTTGCCGGTTATTCCGGCGTGGTGATCACCGACGTGGATGAGGTGGATCAGATCCGCTACATCGTCCGCAAGATCAGATCAAACAACGACGAGAAAATCAGTCTGCTTCCGATCATTTTGCACACGAGCCTGAAGACCCTGCCATCCTCCCTGGAGAACATGGTAGACCTGCTGATTTCTGATCTGGTATCTCAGGGGATGCAGGTGGCAGATGTGGTGGCCGGCATACAGACAGCCATCCAGCGGATGGCACCCATCCAAAAGGCCACCCGGTATGAGGATCACGTGCTCACACGTGCCCTGCGTTTTGTATATACCAGAAACCGGAAAACACTCAATCCGGCCATCAACGATGACGGACCTGTGGGATATGTGCACAGCTTTCTGACACAGTTCATGGACCGTGAATATTCGCTGGACCAGTACGACATGCTCAAACTGGCATTGCGCGAAGGCCTGTTCACGAGCGAGTTTGTAGATGTGATCTATCTGTGTAACAAGTGCCACTCCGGCGCACTGATGTACAGGGAGGCATGTCCGAATTGTCAGTCTACCCACCTGGTGCACGAAGACATCATTCACCATTTCCCGTGTGCCTATGTAGGACCACAACAGGATTTCGTGATCGCAGGACAGGAGCAGGATCTGATTTGCCCCAAGTGCGACAAGCGCCTGAAGCATATCGGTGTTGACTACGACAAACCCAGTTCCATTTTTACGTGTCAGAAATGTGATCAGCGCTCCCAGCACCCGGTAGTGGTTGCGAAATGCTGTACGTGCCTGCATGACAACCCTGTGGAACATCTCATCAAGCGGGAGGTATTCAAGTATCATATCACCGCAAAGGCAGTCCACAACGCTGTGCAGGGCACCATCTTCTCGATGGACAACTACATCAACATCCCCGGCACGCTGCCGAAGGATGTCTTCCAGGTCCTCATCCGCCAAGAAGTGGAGCGAATGAAAGTGGCAAAGATTGAAAGTCACATGGCCGCTATCGAACTCGTGAACCTCGTGGATTTGTTCAACCGGATAGGGCCCGACGCGCAGACGACCCTGCTCACGGAACTGATCAACGTAATCCGGGAAGGATTGAAGTCGGTGGATATCATTTCGATCGAAAACAGCTCTATTATCCTCCTTGGACTGCTGGAGCGGAAGCACGACGAGGCCATCAACATCATCAGTAACTTAATTGTTGAGTTGAAGCGACTGGTCAGGGATAACTACAAGGGATTTGAAGTTCAAATCAATTTCAATCTGAACAAACTCGCGACCCACCGGGACGCTGCAGAACAATACCGCTCGCTGCTCGAAGAAAAGACGAAGGCATGATCGAAGAGTTTTTTGCCTACTGGCAAGCCAAGGGATTCCTGGTTTTTCTCAGGGTCTTCTGGTTCTTTATATTCTTCGAATTCACGAGGTACATCCTCATAGACTATATCGTCATCATCTACTACACGATTAAGCGAAAACTCAATCAGCGCAACTGGGACCTGGCCCGCAATGCACTGTGGGTGGAGAAGCCGCTGGTATCGGTTATCGTGCCGGGACGCAATGAAGGAGACAACCTGTTCACGCTGGTGCGTTCACTTTCTGAACAGACATACAACAACCTGGAGATCATCGTGGTTGATGATGGATCCGACGATCAAACACCCCTGATAGGAAGGAGCCTGATGAAGTCGGGGATGATCACACTGTTTTTAAGAAATGAAGACCGGGGCGGCAAGGCGTCTGCCGCCAACCTCGCCTGGCGTTTTGCCAAAGGTAAGTACATCGTCCACCTCGACGCTGACTGTTCCTTTCATTTCAACGCAATTGAGAGTGCATTGATCCCATTTTACATGGATGAGCGCATCGGTGGCGTCGGCGGGAGTCTGGAGGTTCGGAATGGATTGAAAAACCTCTGCACGATTCTGCAGCGTATCGAATATCTCAAGACGATATCCCTGGGGAGGATAGTCACTTCCACACTCGGTATTTACGGGATTATCAGCGGAGCCTTTGGCGTCTTTCGCGCAGATGTGCTGCAGAAGGTGAAAGGGTGGGACATCGGCCCCGGTCTGGACAGTGACCTTACGACAAAAATCCGGAAGGCCGGCTACAAGGTGCATTTTGAGCCGGATGCGATCGGACTTACCAACGTGCCGCAAACATTTTCGAAACTCGCCAACCAGCGCCTTCGATGGAACAAATCGGTAATCCGGTTCAGACTTCGGAAGCACGGCGGCCTTTTTGTTGCCAATGAGCACTTCAGTTTTGCCAATATGTTCGCCTCTGCAGAGAGCATTGTTTTTGGCGTGATCTTCAACATCCTCTGGTACATCAACATCTTCGACCAGATGATTCACTATCCAAGGGAGCTGCTTTTCATTTTTCCGATGTCAATCCTGCTTTATATGATCGGCAACTTCATCCGTTTCTTCGTGGTGTTGGCGCTGTCGCATGAAGATTTTCAGGAACGACTGAAGTTGTTACCATTCCTTCCGCTCATGGTGTTTTACAATGGGTTCTACATGCGCGTCGTTCGCACCATTGCCCATATGAGTGAATTGTTTTTCTGGACTTCCTATAAGGATTCCTGGAATCCACGAAAGACTTCCGTACATGCCCGGAAAATGAACATCTGAAGTCTCAGAGACTTGCCAGCAGGACTTCCTTGGTGCAGCAGTGCCTCGATTGAAGTTGGTTCACCTGCTGCTGATTGAAATACCTGACCATCATCTGATCCTCCTCATCGGAAGGGGTGCCCGTGAGTGGAATTTCATATTCTCTGAAGGTTTCTGCGGTGAAAGCGCGCCGTTGTTTGATCAACACGTTGCGGAGACCGACGGCCAGCTTTTGTTTGACAGTGATGGTATTCGATACGCCGAAGAGTACCTGCGGGTCTGTTTCATTGCCCACATTGAAAATGTGATTCTCTTTCTCGTCAAAGACCTGGTTTTCGCAGTGAATGTAAAGGATGCCATCGCGCAATTCGATTGATGTGCTTCGGTATGGATGGCCTTCTGTAATGGTTTCCACCATCAGCGCGCCTCGGTGGTCTGGCCCAATCCTGAACGGGGCCTTGATGAGCAGTGGAGAGCCATCGGTCTTTTGATAGTAAAGGAAGTAACTTCCCTGAAAGTATCGCTCGATGAGCGCCGTAGCCGGATTTCTGCGCGCAGGTTTGCCTATGGGAAGTTTGACGTGCTGTCGCTGCTTCCACTCTTCCCATTGTTCCTGCGGCACCTGCAGGTAGGTGAGGAGCACATGGAGTCTGGTTTCCTTGGGGAGCCCGTCATTCCAGTAGCTCTGCAATGTTTTACCGCTGATCCAGTTGACCGGCTTTTTCATTGCAGTAAGTGCCTGAAGAAGATCGCCGACAGTGCTTGCATGCCGCTCGGTCATCAGACGGTTCAGTTGATCGCCGCCGATGATGACGTGCTCTTCCAACAAGTGGGGCATGTCAACGATCCGTGCCGTGACATGGCGATTGATCCGCCTGGCAATGAAATCAAATGCAGTCCTGTTGAATGCCTTCCAGTTGGAGCCCCATCCTTGCTCGCTGAGTGGCGCAAGGAGTGCTGGGTGCTGTTCAATAGCCGTTCGGATCCGCGGTGGAAGCATCCCCAAACTTAGTCAGATTTGACTTTGATTTGACGGTCAGATCTGCGACTTATTTGCCAGGTCGCATAAATACCAGACAAACAGGATGATAGCCAGGGTATTTGTTCAGATGAAACCGCTTTTCCGGATGATTTGACTGACCTATTATTGGTATCTACTCAACCTACCTCAGTTTCAAAATAACCCCACTCCGCATGAAGATTTTTACGCTGCTACTGGCCCTGTGTTGTTTCGCCAGTGTCGTTGCGCAGGAAAACCGTGTCACAATCAGTGGCAAGGTTACAGACGCCAGTGATGGAAGCGCCTTACCCGGCGTCAGCATCGTTGAGAAAGGCACCACCTCCGGAGGCTCCTCCGATCTCAACGGAGCCTTTTCGTTGTCGGTCCGCCCCGGCGCCACGCTCGTCTTTTCCTTCGTTGGCTACAAGCCTGCGGAAATTGTCGTGGGGTCGCAGACCCAAATCGATGTAGCTCTCCTGCAGGACGTCGTCCAGTTGGGCGACATCGTGGTGGTCGGCTACGGAACGCAGGAGAAGAAGGATGTAACCGGTGCGCTCGCTTCTCTTAACAACCGGGAATTCAAGGACCAGCCAACCACCAACGTAGCAGCCAACCTGCAGGGAAAGATGGCAGGGGTCAACATCACCTCCACCTCGGGCACACCGGGGGCGGCATTGAACGTCAGCATCCGCGGAGCTACGAATCCGCTCTATGTTGTTGACGGCATCCCCATGATCAGTGAAAGTAACTCATCGCTCTCCACCTCGTACGACCTGGATGGAAATTCAGTGGGAAGTGGACAGGCAGTCAGTTCCATCTCGGACATCAATCCCAATGACATTGAGTCGGTGGAAGTGCTGAAAGACGCTTCAGCGGCTGCCATCTACGGATCCAGGGCGGCAAACGGGGTCGTACTCATCACAACCAAGCGCGGCAAATCCGGCAAGACGCAATTCAACTTCAATCACTATTCAGGCTTACAGCAGCCAACGCGCAAGATTAAGTTCATGAATTCACAGCAGATGATCGATCTGGTAGAAGAGGCGAGGGCCAATGATCTGGCGCGATACAATGCAGACAACTCTGTCTTTGGAGCCGGGTTTGATCCTTCGGTCCTGACGGATCCCTTGCACTATTCCAATACAGGTGTGAGTACCAACTGGGTGGATGAGGTGCTGCGCGTGGCGCCCATCTCCAACTATGAAGTCTCAGCCAATGGGGGCAATGAAAAGACAAAGTTCTACACAGGTGGAACCTATTTTGACCAGTCAGGCATTGTGATCAACTCCGCTTACCGCCGACTCAGTGCCCGGTTGAATCTGGATCATCAGGTCAACGACAAGTTTTCTATCGGGGTAAACTTCAGTGTTGCCCACTCACGCAACCGACGCAGTTTCAACGACAATACGTATACGGGTATCATCACCAACGCGCTGGGCGCTGATCCACTGATGCCTCCCTACGACGCCGACGGTAACTATTCTGACTACACGCTGTATCACACCAGCTGGCTGTCGGATAACCCGATGAAATCCGCCCAGTCACGTGCATAATCATCTACGCCATACCGGGTCGTACAATCAAATGTCAAATCACCATTGGTTCCGATGTCGATTGTGGAATTATCCTCATCGCCGACAGCCG
>JAIBBB010000290.1 GCA_019694905.1 Cyclobacteriaceae bacterium | reverse complement strand
TTCAATTGCCCTGTGGACGGCCATGAGAGGCTTCTGGACCAAGTTGTTCCTGGCGGCATCTGCAGTTTTAACTTTGCTCGCAATGGTTTATTCTGGAACGAGAACCGCCTATATCGTTGTGCCGATATTCTATTTCGTATGGGTCGTTCTCTCGAGGAATCGGAAACTTTACTACTCTGTGATATTTGCTGTGGGTCTTATGGGTGTGGTAGCCGTCATGCCCACGAACAATTATCATATTCAGAGAATACAGTCAGTATTTAAGGGATCGGAGGATGCTTCCTATCAAACCAGAGCCCGAAACCGCAAGATGATCATGCCCTGGATTGCTGTTCATCCTATCGGTGGCGGTTTGGGTTCGACCGGCGTTTGGGGCCAGCGGTTTTCACCTGGCACTTTTCTGGCCAATTTTCCACCGGACTCTGGATTGGTAAGGGTTGCTGTGGAGCTGGGTTGGATTGGATTGATCTTTTTTCTGAATGTGTACTACACTGTGATGGTAAGAGGCAGTCTCCTCTACTGGAAAATGCAGAACCCTCGTTACAAGGCAATCGTCGCGGGTATGATTGCCGGCATTGCACCGCTGCTTGTTGCAGAATGGGGACAGGAGGTCGTTGGCGTTTTTCCAATGAGCCTGCTGTTCTGGATGTTCGTTGCAGTACTGTTCAGAGCAGTGGCATTTGATCGGCTGGAACAGGAGGCGCACTCTAAACTTCAGGTATGAGCATCTCCAATAGAGTTTGGTCGATGATGAGCAACGTGGTGGAGCTTGCCTTTGGTGTAGGCCTCATGATTTTTGTTACGCGTGGGTTCACTGTTCAGGAATCCGGCAACTGGTTTTTGTTTATTGCCATTTTTGCATTGCTGTCTGGCTTGCGGGATGCCCTTGTGCAGTCAGCCTTGGTAAAGGCAGTGGTTGACGAGGGAGTAGGCCGCTTTGGTGTATTGAAAACCAATCTGGTCATAACGATGCTCACCGAGGTGGTACTTAGTCTGGGTGTGACTTTGTTTGCGTTTTTGAGCAGTGGCTCGTTGTCATCGTTGCTGATTGTCTATCCGTTGTATGCGTTGCCTAACGCGCTCTTCCGCTGGCATGTGTTTTATCTCCGGGGCAATTTCAGGATACGCGAGATTTTGCTCACGCACGTGATCAACATACTTGTAGTTGCTGCAGGATTTGTTGTTGTGCTTGCGCAGGGAGGAGCATTGAGATGGGTACCTGTGATACTGGGAACTGGCAGTGGAGTGGCCTTGCTTTATGCCGGGCGTCTGGTACCCTGGAGCCGACTTCGTGCCGCATCATTTTCCCGGCACGCAATTGCAGACATCTGGCATTTTGGAGGCTTTGGTATGTTGCGCGAGGCCGTATCGGCAGTGTCATCCAGGATCAGTCTGTTTTACGCTGGCTCCATGCTCAATTTGCAGGCAACTGCCATGCTGGGGGTTTCTCAGCGATTCGCGCAAATTGCACTGTTACCCAATAATGCATTCCAGGCGGTGATGTTCCCCACACTTATGAAGATGGGTCAAACAGGTGATCGTGAAGGCCTCCGACAAAGCGCAGAAAAGTCACTCAGTACATTGCTGGCGCTCACGGTGCCAATCACAATTGTTGGAATTATTGCATCACCCTGGCTGCTGGAGCTGGTGAGCGGGCCGGCATACAGGTCCGCATGGGGCATCATGAGCGTCTATGTTTTGGTGGCGGCCGTGATCACTCCATTTGGAACTTCGTTTGGGAGCCTTGTTACGGCGCTAAGCAAGCCTGGTATTGCATTCAGACTGGTGCTTTTTAACAGTTTTCTCAATATTGTAGCGGGCTATCTGCTGATACACTTCTTTGGTGTCTGGGGCGCGCCGCTTGCCATGCTTGCAACTGAAGTGCAGGGTTTGTTTTGGGTGATTACCCTATCAGCCAGAATCGCAGGAATCAGGTATGGACGTGTGTTTACCGGAATCCCTCAGGTATATAGCCACGGGTGGGCACAGGTGAGAAGCAGATTGGGCAAGCCTGAAAAAGCACATACATATGTCAAACTCTGAAGTCATTCGCATCTCAGTGGTGATGGCCACCTTCAACCGGCGGAAGTCGCTGGAAGAGGCGCTGGGTGCATTGGAAAGGCAGAACCTGAAGCACGAAGCTTATGAGGTCATTGTTGTTGATGATGGTTCCACCGATGACACTTCGGATTTCCTGAGGGACTGGAAGAGCAAGGCCAATACCTCTCGCCATTACCTTACCCAAAGAAATGGTGGACCAGCTGCTGCCAGGAATGCGGGTGTGCGAATCGCGCGCGGAGCGGTTGTTGCTTTCACGGATGATGATTGTTTGGCTGATCCTGATTGGCTGAAGGCCATTGATCATTGCATGACACAAAACAATTGGGCGGCGGTTCAGGGCGCCACGTATACAGACAAAGGCGACATTACTCCTTTGACCCATCAGATCGATAATGAAGGGGGAAATGCAAGTGTGCCCACCTGCAATGCGGCCTACCGAAAAGAGGTACTGGATCGATTGGACGGCTTTGATGAGGCGTTTCCATTTCCTCATAATGAAGATGCAGATCTCGCGTGGCGGGCCGAGCGATTTGGACCAGTTGGATTTGATTCGACCATCAGGATGTACCATCCCGCCCGACAGGATTCGTTCCGGAAGGTTTCAAAGCGGATGAAGATACTGGAAAGTGAGTTTAGATTGTACTGGAAGAATCCCGATGCATACGAAAAGAAACGTGCCTCTTCGCCCTGGACAAATATCTATTGGAACATCGGTTGCAAGACCCAGCTTTACTATCTGCGCAGCCGTCTAAAGTACATTGGCAGACCCTGGTTGATGTTGCAGGGTCTGGCGTTGACATTCTTGTGGTGGATAGATCTGATCGTCAAATTTCCAGCCTTCTACAGGGCCGACAAACTGAACAAGAAGTTGTTTAGCGCAGTGCGCTAGTCTTCAGGCTTTCTCCCATTTCCCAGATGAGAAATTCCAGGTTCTGACCACTCTTGCCGGATTGCCCACGGCCACAGAGTACGGCGGGATGTCAGACATGACAACTGAATTCGCGCCTATCCTGCAATATTTGCCAAGGACAAGTGGTTCACCATTTTTCTTTCCCATGATGACGGTGCCTGTGCCCACGAAAGCATCTTCTTCAAGGATGACGGGTGCCTTGGTGGACGGTTGGTAGTGATGCGGCAGATCGGGGTCAATGCCATGGTGCATGCCAAGAATTCTGACGTACTGCGAAAGCCCAACGTGTTTATGAAGGGTAACAGGGCCGATGATGACACAACCAATTCCGGTATGCACTTCATCATGAAGAATAACATCGCCCATTCCATTGTTTACTACAACGCCTTGCTCGATTCTGCTATAGCGACCGAGTTTGAACCGGTGAAAGGGGACCAGATCGAGTCGCGCGCTCCAGCTGATGCCCCGTTTGAAATATTTAGGAAAGATCAAAATCAGCCAAACGTACCACCGGACTCTGGCTGAATAGGGTTTAGACCGGAAGATCAGCCGCAAGATGAACTGTTTCAGTCGCGGATTTGATTGGAGTCGCTCCTTGAGGGTTGCCATATGCTTGATTTTTCGACAAGATGTCTGACCACGTTGCGGCTCTGTCTTGCCAGGTATTTTTGCCGGCAACGGCAGTACGCAAATGCCTCTGCTGGTCATTATTCTGAAGGTACAATTGATCAACGCGAGCGGCAAATTCATGGGCAGAGTGAACAACACTTACCACATCGGTCAAGGTGTTAAGAACAGCAGGATTGAAGTTGGTGCAGACAACTGGCTTTCCTGCTGCCAGGTATTCGTATAATTTGAGTGGATAAATTCCGCTGCTTACTTCGTCACAAAGGAACGGTATGATCGCGACGTCAAATCGTTTGATCAGGCCTGGCGCTTCGTCATGCCTGCAGGGACCTGTAAAAATGATTCGCGGATGCTGTAGAAAGTGTTGAGGCAAATAGCTCTTGTCAACCGGCCCCGCCATGATCAGTTGCCAGTCAGGCAGCAGGTTCATGGTTTCTACCAGCAGGGTAGCGTCAATCCTGCGCTCAATATTGCCCAGATAGCCAAGGATTTTTCCCCGCTGGTCTCTGACGGAAGCATGAATAGGGGTTTGAGGCAACTGAGCCTTTTCGAAAAGCCTTACATTGGCAGCATTCGGAATGCAAAACACAGGTGGGAGGCCAGGCTTGTTGAACTGAAAAGCCAACGAGGGTGATGTCACGACTATCACATTGGCCTGCGCCGCGGCAATCATTTGCAATCTCGGCCCGTGTTTGAGCGTGAACTGCTTCACCATGGGGTCAATGCAATGATAGACATTGGAGCCCACAGCGGGATTGATTTTCCTGAACAGCAGGGGCAGGCCATAGCAGAACGAATTGATATAATCGATTTGTGCGCATTTACACTGAGCCAGGACGCGGTTCACCCTATTTGCGACCAGGTGTTCATTGAGTCGTGTGACCCAATTGTGGATGCGGCCAGCGGGTAGAAAATTCGAAGGGAGAATAAATGGGGCAACAACAATGGTTACCCCTTCTTTTCTTTGCGCTGACTTCCCAAAGTAACCTGCCCAACGCCTCCTGATGGCTGGCTTAAGAATTCCCTTGAGGGCTTCCACCCAGGTATAGGGTGCATCGCAAAAGAAGACTTCCCTTGACTTTGCCAATGTCACTGCCAACTGCCAGGGTGTCGAGGTAAATGCCTCGTCATGCCTGGGGAGAGACAGGAAAAGCAGGGGTGTTGTTTTCATGCCGCCGGGACGAACTGTGCCCTGGTTTGCGACAAACCCGCCCTCAGCTCTGCGGCAA
>JAIBBB010000064.1 GCA_019694905.1 Cyclobacteriaceae bacterium | reverse complement strand
CGAAGTAGGGATGTCTTGTTTTACCTGGGTCTTCTTTTTAAACTTTGACATAGTATCAAACTTGATTAGGCATCAAATTAACCTCCCACCTTGGTAGGTTCTGCGATGGAAATGTTCATCGGCAGGCCTTTTCTTCCCTTTTCGTAGATGACCTTGTTGCCTTCTACGGTCAGGTCAGAAGCAGCCTCACGAAAGACTTTGTTGGGCACCCCGGCCTGCTCTGCCCACAGGTCATAATAGGCGCTCTGGATGATGTCCAGGATCTGGACAAAGCGCTTATGACTTGTACCGCGGTCAGTTTTCAGGGAAACAATTGCCTTTTCAGGTGAATCCGACAGCTCTTTGTTGCGACCATTATTGAGGATAAACTCTTTGATCTGCTCCTTGATGCCGGAAACGTCCTCGATGAAATCACCTTCCACCAACAGTTGGTCGACAGAGTTAATCTGAATCTTGAACATGTTGTGCTCCTGCACTTTGAAGTCCTCCGTCCGGGCTTCCGGCGGCGGCGGCAGTTGCATAATGAGACCACGGTCGTTTGCGATTGTTGTAGTCACCAGAAAGAAGGTGAGCAACAAGAACGCGATATCCGCCATGGACGCATTAGGGATTTCAGGTGTTGCGCGTGGCATTACTTTAATGCTTTGTTGATGAATGAATAGAACAAGCCAACCATGGCTACAACAAACACGATGTAGAACATGATCAGACCTGCGCCGATCAGTCTCACACTCGCTTCGTTCTCACCGAGAGAGCGGGCTTTCATAGAAACGCTGCTGTCTGCCAGGCTATAAGAAACCAGGAAGAGAACAACCAGGATGCCGATGCCAAGTCCGGACTTTGCCAGTTCCTTGGGGGCTTTGAGGGCGTTTAACAGGGGCAACACCACCACGGCAACAACCGCTGCGAAGCCCAGGAAGTAGCCGAAATACAGGCCCCACGTGATGCACGCGCAGCCGAATTCGCTTACTCCCTTATCTATACAAATTTGCTCCATACAATCACTTCTGTTTGTGCTTAACCAGAATGTCAACGAGGGAGATAGAAGCATCTTCCATGCTGTTCACGAGGCTGTCGATCTTGGACACGAGGTAGTTGTACAATACCTGAAGCACCATACCTACGATAAGACCACCGACAGTCGTGATAAGGGCCACTTTCATACCACCGGCAACAACCTGAGGAGAGATGTCACCAGCAGCCTCGATAGCATCGAATGCCTGCACCATACCCACAACCGTTCCGAAGAATCCAAGCATTGGACCGAGTGAAATGAAGAGGGAGATCCAGATCAAGCCGCTTTCCAGTTTGCCCATTTCAACGCCGCCATAAGAAACGATTGATTTTTCAACCATATCGATACCTTCTGACATGCGCATCAAACCCTGGGTAAAGATGGAAGCAACAGGACCACGGGTATTTTTGGTTACTTCTTTTGCTGCTTCTACGCCACCGCTAGCGAGTGCATCTTCGATCTTGCCGAGGAGTTTCTTGGTGTTGGTGGTCGCAAGGTTCAGGACGATGATACGCTCAATGGCGATCGCCAGGCCGAGGATCAAGCAAATGAGGATGGGCCACATAAACGGCACACCACCTTCAATGAACTTTTCCTTTACTGCCTGATGAAAGCTTTGCTCGTCAGCAGACGCATCAGCGGCTGCATCTGCAGCAGGGGCTGCAACTTGCTCCGTGGCGGCTGCCTTGGTCGTGTCCTGGGAATCCTGAGCAACTGCCTTGGAAGCGATTCCGAGTGAGAGGAACCCGGCCAAGGCAAAAAGTAATACTTGTTTTTTCATGGTTTAAGGTTTAGAATTCTTTGTAAGTCGCCAAAATTAAAGTTTTTGTGGATTTCTAAACAGAAAATCAGAATTTTTTCCATCAACTTCTGACAATGATCCTCGCATGGGCCCTGAGCAGATGAATTCTAAAGCACTTGTTTGTTCCCATAATCCCCAGGGAATTAAAAGTCACAAGCGAAACAAGTTAGTTGGTTTGGAATGCCCTTATTTTCTCTATTTATTTGCGCCTTCTTTTCCAAGGAGAGGTGTCCGAGTGGTTGAAGGAGCACGCCTGGAAAGTGTGTATACCTGAAAGGGTATCGCGGGTTCGAATCCCGCCCTCTCCGCCAGATGAAGCCGCCAGCGTAGCGGCTTTCACTTTTTCAGAGGCAAGCCAGGCGCCTCGCCTGAGCGAAGTCGATGAAAAAGTGAAAGTACGAACGCAGTGAGTAGGCGGCGTAATCTGAAGCCTCCCCCCACACCGGGATCACAACGTAATCCCGCCCTCTCCGCCAGATGAAGCCGCCAGCGTAGCGGCCCGATGAGCCGCCAGGTCGGCTTTCACTTTTTCAGAGGCAAGCCAGGCGCCTCGCCTGAGCGAATTTGATTCAGACTAACGCAGCGAGCAGGCCACCCTTCAACTTGTTAACTCTCCTGCCCATGATGTCACCATCTCCCGGGCGACCCTGGACTGATCAAACTCACCAAGAAGCAACATCAACTTGGTAATCGCAGCTTCTGTTGTCATGTCAATTCCACTCACCACTCCTATTTCCAGCAATTGCTGACTGGTGCTGTACTTTCCCTGTTGCACAGTCCCGCCCGGGCATTGAGAAACGTTCACAATCAAAATCCCCCGTTCGATCGCCGATTTCAGCAGCCCAACGAACCGGGGGTCTGTCGGTGCGTTCCCAGCACCAAACGTCTCCAGGATGATCCCCCGGATGCCCGCTACTTTCAACTGTGCTTCCACTGCCACCAGGTTGATACCCGGATGCAGCTTGAGGATACTGACGTCATTGTTAAATCGGCTTAACACTCTGAAAGGCACCGTCGATCGATGGATGGCTGCATGGTTGTAGTCGATTTGCACACCTGCTTTGGCCAACGGCGGGTAATTCTCAGATTGAAAGGCATCGAAGTGCATGCTCTCGACTTTTCTCGAACGGCAGCCGCGGAGTAGTTCGTCATCAAAGTACACACATACTTCGGGCACCAGTGCCTTACCTCCCTGTCGGGCACTGGCAATCTCCAGCGCAGTGATGAGATTTTCACGGGCATCCGACCGGGGCTCGGAAATGGGCAACTGGGCCCCTGTGAAAATCACCGGCTTGGAGAGGCCGCGCAACATAAAACTCAACGCCGAGGCCGTAAAGGCCATTGTATCCGTGCCGTGAAGAACGACAAAGCCATCCTGCGTTTCATAGTGCTCTTCAATGATCTTTCCAAGAAGCTGCCAGTGAGAAGGCCCTACATCAGAGGAGTCTATGGGCCGGTCAAAAGTGATGACAGTAAGATCGAGAAAGAGGTTCCTCAGTGCGGGAAGGTGGGATACAATCAACGAAAAATCAAAAGGTACCAAAACACCATGTACGTCGGCAATCATTCCCAATGTACCACCTGTGTAGATGATCATGATCCGCGACTGGGGCTTGCCCGGGGAAGCCGTGTTAATCTGAAGCTTGCGGTAGTTCATATTATTAAAGCTTAAAAAGGCTTCTTGCATTGCCTGTTGTAACGGAAGCCAACTCAGAGGTAGTCATCCCCATGAGCAAAGAGACGCGGTCGGCCACCAGGGTCAGATACGACGGTTCATTTCGCTTGCCCCTGTGCGGAACGGGGGCCAGATAAGGGCAATCCGTCTCCAGCACAATGTCCCTGGAACTGAGAGCAGGGAGCACAAGGTCAAGGCCACCCTTCTTAAAAGTTGATACCCCACCAATACCCAGCTTGAATCCCATGGCGGTGATGCGGCGGGCCTGATCAATAGAACCTGTGAAACAATGGAACACACCGCGTAGTCCCGCTGCGGACATGGGCTCGAGCAAATCAATAGTGAGGTCAATCGACTCCCTGCAATGAATTATCACAGGAAGACTGTATTTCAATGCCCAGTCGCATTGCACTTTCAGTGCTTCTTTCTGAGCTTCAATGGTCGTTTTGTCCCAATAGAGATCAGTTCCAATTTCACCGATAGCCGTAAATGTTCGTTTGGAAAGCCACTCTTCCATGATGTAGAGTTCCTGCTGAAAATCCTTCTTCACATAGCACGGATGCAGACCCATGGTTGGGTAAACAACACCGGGGTACCGGCGTTCCAGTTGAAGCATGCCTTCAATGGATTCCTTATCGACATTGGGCACGATCATGGCCCCCACCTGATGATGAACTGCACGGCTCATCATCTCCTGACGGTCCGCGTCAAATTCTCCGGCGTACAAATGAGCATGGGTATCAATCCACTGCATTCTCCAAACTATTAGGCAAAGATGATTAAACTTTCAATGCTCAGTTTGATAGCGGTTCCACCAACTGTGGAGGTGACTTGAGAACATGGTGCGGTTGGCACCATAAAGCCCCCCAAATCCCGTGAATGGCTCCAGCAGCAAGGGCAACTCCTCCATCCTGAGATCCTTTTGAAGAATGTACGGGGCGACGTTCATGGATGTCAGGCGCCTGGCCAGCACCAGTTGTTCAGACTGTCCAGGGGTAGGCACCATCAGACAAGCCGCGCCCAAACAGGCCATGTCCATGATCGTGGAGTAGCCCGAACGACAGATCACCCAATTCGATTTTCTCACGAGGACTGCAAGTTCTTCCGGATGGACAAATGGCCGATACTCACATGATCCAGCGTTTTGAGTATTTCGATTGAGATCAGGTCTGCCGCCAACGATCAATACACGCCAACGCAACTGTGATGACTGTTGCTGCACCAACTGTTGAAAGATCGTGCGTTGCGGCTCTGGTCCGGACAAAATCACGAGCACATCATACTCCTTTGCAACCGAAGAGGGTGCAGGACTCAGGACGGACATCATCCCCACAAACTGGTGAGGCCACCCCACTTTTGATAACGCTCCTGTCCAGCGGTTGTCAGCTTCATCAGGTATCCAGCACTCATTAAACTGTCTGACCATCATTTGAAGCCAACCGCTGACAGGCCTGGCCCACCAGTCCTGAAGTTGAAGGTGATGACCTATAAAAACTGAATACACCTTCTTATTACGGCATCCATACCGGTTATCAGAAATGATCAGGTCAATTCCGTGGTCATCTATATAGCGGGAAACAAACTTCCTTTCACGGCGGATGACACGCAACCATTTTCCAGCCTGGGCCAACATGACCCATGGAAACGCCACCGGGCTCTTGCTGTACACAGGTCGATAACCAGGCAGTTCCAGCACGGGCAAACCGGGGAATGACTCTTTCAGCAATTGCAGGGCGTTGCCCGATGAAGCGATGTGAACACGAGCTCCAAGCCTGATTAACTCCCTGATTAGCAAGAGGCTCCTGGTTGCGTGCCCCAGACCCCAGTCCATCACACAAATGAGTACACTTTTGCTTTGGGCCATGGGTCCTGCGCTACATTTGGAGCGACCTGAATACGTAACCCCTGTTGAGACATTCTGTAATGAAAGCCGGTAGTACAGTTTCCATGTTGCGTGCAGCTTTCAAGCTGTCATGGAAGACAACAATAGAGCCGGGGCGAACTGCCTTCAACGTTCCGGCAAGACAATGGGAAGGAGAAAGTGCATTATTATAGTCGTGTGTGAGCACATCCCACATCACGATGGTGCGATGGCCGAGATTGCTGATTTGCTTTCTGCTGATTCGTCCGTAGGGTGGTCTGAAAAGACGGGTTTCGGGCAAGCGCTGGTCGCAGGTTGCCACCTCCTGAAGGTATTGAGTGGTTGGGCACTTCCAGCCATTCACATGATGATCGGTATGATTGCCAACTGCGTGCCCTTGTTCAAGAATTCGCCGAAACACCAGCGGGTGTTTGCGGACATTGTCGCCGATGCAAAAGAAGGTCGCTGGAATGTTGCCCATCGATGTCAGTGTATCAAGGACAAACTCGGTGGGGCCGGGTATCGGTCCGTCGTCGAAGGTGAGATAGATTTCACGAGGGCCTGGCGGCATCCGCCAAAGCAAGGTGGGATAGAGATAAGGCAAGAATGCGGGTGTCCGAAAGAACATAGCTAGCCCAGCATATTCCGAAGATCCTCCAGTAACTTGCTATTCAGGGGTTTGCTGACAAAACTGATGACATTCGCGAAACTGTTGGCACGCTCACGATCTGCGATATTATTCGAACTGGTGAGGACAACAATTTTGATCTTTTCAAAACCCGGCTTGGTACCTGGAGTGCATCTTTCCAGAAACCCGAAACCATCCATGCCTGGCATGTTCAGGTCAAGAAAAATAACCTGAGGGAGTTCCGCCGGTGTCAGTCCATCCATGAACTTGAGGGCATCTGCCGGAGAACGATAGGTGAGGATTCGCTCTGCAAACTGAGTGATCTCGATAAAACGCTTCTGCACAAACAGGTCGATGTCGCTGTCATCTATGAGCAGGGCCAGTGGAATACGCTTGGTGGTCATCAATCTCTTTAAAGATACAAGTCTGGCGCCGATGTTAGGATGCCAGGCTCGAATTCGGTGACAATGTTAGAAAAATTATATTTTAACCTTTTCCACCTGTTAGAAAAATGTGTAAAATTGGAGGCTTAAACCATACTCATAAACCAATAGTCACCATGAAATTAATCCGGACTCTCATTCTCGGTCTGTTGGCAGTGACAGCCTTTGCGGTTGTTTCCTGCGGTCCTGCCAAGGAAGACAAGAGCAATTCCGACGAATTTGCAAAAGCTGAAGAATCCCTTAAGGATCAGATCAAAGACGTTGCGTATAATATACCCTCCCCTTCTGAAATTCCTTATTTATTGCAGGCCACTGGCGCTGAGTTCAATCAGTCACTCATTAACGATAAGAAAAAGGCTGAAAAGTACGGTACTAAAAGCGACAAGGCCGCGCTGAATCTGGGCATTTATGCGGCAGATATCGGCTACCTCGCGAGCTATGACAAGACCCAGGACGCTATCGATTATATTAATTCCAGCAAGGCACTCGCTGAGAACCTCGGTGTGGTTGGTTCTTTCGACATTGGCGTGCTGAAGCGCTTTGAGGCGAACATTGCCAATAAGGACTCATTGGGAGCCATTGTTGACGAAGCCATCAAGAAGACTGACAAGTATCTGCAAGACGACAGCCGCAACAAACTGGCTGCCCTGCTGATTACCGGCAGCTTTGTAGAGGGTCTTTACATCTCCACAGGCCTGATCAAATCTTATCCCAAGAATGTACTTTCAGATCAGGATCGCAACCTGATCCTCACCCCGCTGATGCGGGTTGTGCTGGAGCAGAAGCGTTCAGTCGATGCGTTGATCCGCATGCTCAATGCAGTTGATCAGGCCGAACCTGTTGCTGGTTTGGTTGCTGACCTGAACAGCCTGCAGTCGTCTTACAGCGCGTTGAACATCGACGAACAGATCAAGAACAATCGGGCAGACCTTGTACTTACAGACAAAAACCTGGTTGAGATTACAAAAATTGTTGAGAAGGTCAGGAAAGGTATCACTGAGTAATTTCTTGAAATCATCATACAAAAAGGGGCCGGCACTACCGGTCCCTTTTTATTTTACCACCGCTTAATGCTTAACTTTATAGAGACCTAAATTCTAAAGCTATGAGTGAGCCGGTTCTTGACGCTATCCTGAAACTATTTGCCCTGGTCGCCAAAGAAGATCGCGTGACAGATCAGGAACGCGCCTATGTGAAAGCCTTCCTGGCGGATCATTTGTCTACCCATGCGGTCGACAGGCACCTCCGATTGTTCGATGACTTTGCAAGCAAACTGGACGCCAGCACGCCTGAGCGGGAAAAGGAGATTATTCAGACTGTTTGCCAGGATATTAACCGAGAAGTGGCGCAAAAGCAGAAGTCAGTTATCCTCATGGAACTGATGAGTATCGTCCTCGCTGACGGCACCATCTCGCCCAGAGAAGATCAATTGGCCAAGTCCATTGCCTTCTCACTCAATGTAGCCGAGTCGGATCTTGATCTTATCAAACAATATGTGGCTGGGCAACAACCGTCGTCACTGCAGTCGGCGGCGATCCTCATTGTCGACAATCAGCCGAGTGGACAAGGTCAATCCAAACACCTGACCCGACAGCCACTGTCCGGGTTTATCGCCATCCTATATCTCGAAACTGCCGATTTGTTCTATTTCAAGTATGTAGGTCAGACAGACGTATATCTCAATGGGGTTCCTCAGAAGTCGGGGAATGTAACGGTTCTTGCGGTGGGCAGCATGATCAAGTGGGACACAGCAGAACCGGTTTACTACGGAGACATCCAAAGCCAGTTCAAACAAGTCGGCGATGGAACACGCATCAGCTTCGAAGCGCGGGGTATCAGCTACACCTTCAAGAACGGCAAACTTGGATTGCGAAATATTAATCTGTTCGAGGAGTCTGGAAGGCTCATTGCGCTTATGGGTGCGAGTGGTGCGGGCAAGTCGACGTTACTCCATGTGCTGAATGGAACCGAGAAGCCCTCCGATGGATCCGTGCTCATCAATGGCATTGATATTCATCGCCAGCCTGAAAAAATTGAAGGTGTTGTTGGCTTTGTTCCCCAGGACGACCTGCTGGTAGAAGATCTTACAGTCTACCAGAACCTTTATTTTGCAGCCAAGCTGTGCTTCAGCCATCTGGATGAAAAGGCGATTGATGGCCTGGTGATGCGCACACTTGAAGACCTCGGCCTTGCACAGGCAAAAGACCTCAAGGTTGGCTCACCGCTACGAAAGACTATTTCCGGTGGACAACGAAAGCGACTCAACATTGGCCTGGAACTTCTTCGTGAACCCGCCGTCCTATTTGTTGACGAACCCACTTCGGGGCTGTCATCCCGAGATTCAGAGAACATCATTGATCTGCTCAAAGAACTTTCTCTCAAAGGCAAACTTGTATTTGCAGTCATTCACCAACCGTCATCCGACATCTTCAAGATGTTTGACAAGCTGGTTATTCTGGACACTGGTGGATACCAGATCTACTATGGTAATCCGGTGGATGCCATTGTCTACTTCAAGAAGAACATCAACCTGATCAACAGCGAACAGGGAGAATGCCATATATGCGGCAATGTCAATCCCGAACAGATCTTCAATATCATTGAGACCAAAGTAATCAATGAATATGGCAACTTCACCAACGAGCGGAAATTCACACCCGGACAGTGGAACAGTATATACAAAGAGCAACTGAGGCCACAACCTGTGGAAACATCGAATGATGCACCCCATAGCACCCTTCATATTCCCGGCAGGTTGAAGCAAATCAAGCTCTTCGGACTTCGAGACGTTCTTTCTAAAATCAGCAACCAGCAGTACATGATCATCAACCTGCTGGAAGCGCCCCTGCTTGCGTTCATACTGGGATTCATTACCCGGTACTACAATATTGATGACAAATTTCTAAATGGATATGTCTTCAGCAAGAACCTCAACATGCCCGCCTATTTCTTCATGAGTGTCATTGTGGCCCTGTTCATGGGGCTCACCGTAAGCGCCGAAGAGATTATCAGGGACCGAAAGATTCTGAAGCGCGAAGCCTTCCTTAACCTGAGCCGCTCAAGTTACCTGATTTCCAAGATCTCCATCCTCTTCATACTCTCGGCCATCCAAACAGCCCTCTTTGTAATTGTAGGCAACTACATGCTTGAGATTAAAGGGATGTTCCTGATTCATTGGGGAATCCTTTTCACCGTTTCCTGTTTCGCCAACTTACTGGGGCTCAATATCTCTTCTGCTTTCAATTCGGCCGTGACCATCTACATTCTCATACCCATATTGTTGATTCCACAACTTATTCTGAGCGGTGTGGTTGTCAAGTTTGATAAATTGAATCCAGTGATTGGCAACACTGCCACTGTTCCCCTGGTCGGCGACATCATGGCCTCGCGGTGGGCCTTTGAGGCGTCCATGGTAGCCCAATTCAAGGACAATGAATACGAACAACAGTTCTATTCATACGAAAAGAAAATGGCAGAAGCAGACTACAAGAAGATCTACTTCATTCCGGAACTTGAATCCAGACTGGACTTTGTGCACCTCAACTACCAGAATCCGGATCCAGGTATCAAGGCTGAAGTCGCCTCCAAGCTTCTGCTCGTACAGAATGAGGTACGCCGTGAACTGGCAAGGTTACAGAAAGAGGAATTCCCGGAAGTAGCAAGACTGACACCTGCGGCTTATGACTCATCCGTTTACAAAGCCACCAGTTCATTCCTGGCCGTACTCAAGAAAATCTATGTCAACCGCTACAACGAGAATGACACGGAGAAAGAGAGAATGATCGACCGGCTGACTTCCAACGCAGAAAAGGAGAAGGCCTTTGAACGTTATCGCGAATCCTATCAAAACGAGGCGATCGCTGAATTCGTAAAGAACATTGCCGAAACACACCGGATAATTGAAAAAGACGGGAAGTTCGTTCAGAAGATCTACCCTATCTACAAGGATCCCGATCCTGACCATATGGTAGATTTTGATGCGCAGTTCTACATGCCTGCAAAGCACTTCCTGAATCGCAACATTGATACCTACTACTTCAACAACGGAGTCATCTGGCTAATGACTCTTACGCTGGTGATTTTGCTGTATTTTGATGTACTTAGAAGAATCATCGACGGTCTTGGCAATCTGACGAACCCGCTACCCAAACGGATGTAGTCAATGTTCTTTGTGCTCTCCAAAACGATAGGGCTTCTTACCAGACCCCTGGTCATAGTAGCCCTGTTGCTGCTGCTCTCCGTTCTGCTCAAAAGCAAATATTGGCGGAAGAAGATCAGAATAACCGGCTTCGTACTTCTTTTCATTTTTTCAAATGAATTCATCAGTAACCTTGCCATGATGGCATGGGAGCCGGAACCCGTACCCTTCGCTGCTGTGGATCACACGTATGATGTGGGCATCCTGCTTTGCGGCGTGGCGGCTTCCGCCAAGAATACACCTGACCGCATTCATTTCCTGGGGAGTTCAGATCGGCTCATTCACACTTTCCAATTGTTCCACCAGGGCAGAATCAGACGGATCCTGATTTCCGGTGGCGATGGCAGGTTACTTTCAACCGGACAAAATGAGGCGCGCGACCTCAGAGACATTCTTGTCACAATGGGTGTGCCCGACTCGCTTATTCTGGTCGAGGGTATTTCACGCAACACGCACGAGTCTGCGTTGGCAGTGGCCGACATGATGCCTCCCGGAGTTGAAGGCAAGGACTGCCTGCTGATCACGTCGGCATTTCACATGAAACGATCGGTGGGTTGCTTTCGGAAAGCGGGTATTGAGGCTGTGCCATTTCCTACCGATTTCAAGAGCATTCCTGTTTCTTTTCAGCCTGGCTACTTGCTGATCCCCAGTGAGGAGGCGCTGTTCAACTGGAGGCTGCTGCTAAAAGAATGGACCGGCATTGCCGCATACATGGCTGCTGGCTACATTTGAGGAATTGTGTCTTAGCATCAGCGCCTCAGAATCACATGGAATCCAATCAGGTAAAGAAGACCGTATCACTCCTTTTCGGCGTACTTGCGATTCTTGGCCTACTTTCATTCCTCCCCGCGTTTACCATTGGAAACTGGAAACTGCGCCCCATCCATATTCTGGCCGACATCCAAGAGGATCCCCCATCTCAACCAACGCCAGTGGTGGCAATGCCTGACTCATTGCTCACGCCACGAGCGGTCGACCAACCGGATACCTGTGAGCTTTCAATCCCTTGCATAGAAGACTATTCGGCCAATCGTCAGGCACTTGCCAAGTTCTTTAAGGCATTGAGGAACTCGCGTCAACAACCCGTAAGGATTGCCTTCTTCGGTGATTCATTCATTGAGGGAGATATCCTCACCGCACCTCTCCGGGATACCCTTCAACAGGTTTTTGGCGGCAGAGGCGTAGGCTTCGTCCCCATTGCTTCTGAGGTTGCCCAGTATCGAACTTCAATTCTGCATCAGTACAATAATTGGGAGACACGATCGATTGTAGGCAAATACGATGATGAGCCGGTCTTTGGGACACCCGGATTCGTTTTTACCCCCGGAACCGACAATTGGGTAGAATACAAGCCAGGCAAAGGTTCACGCAGGTTCTCCAGCATGCAACTGTTTTACAATTGTAGTCTTGAGCAACCCGTCACACTGGCCGTCAATGACACACTCCATATCGCTGAAGTACTCACGCCTGAAGAAGGAATTCAGCGGCTTCGAATCGCACTCCCGGCGGCTTCATCGGTAAGAATGACCCTGCCGGCAGACAGCGCTGTCTTTTATGGTGTGAGCTTCGAGGAGGGCACAGGCGTCTATGTGGACAATTTCGCGATGCGGGGAAATTCCGGAATGGGACTGCTGCGCATCAACCAGTCCATGCATCGGATGTTCAATCAATACCGGGACTACAAGTTGATCATTCTTCAATACGGACTCAACGTTGTTGGGGAAAATGACTCTACCAACTATGAAGGTTACGCACGTCGTATGGTTACGGTGATTGAAAGACTACAGACCGCTTTTCCCGAAAGCAGCATCCTGCTGGTGAGCATCAGTGACCGCAGCAGCAATCAGGAAGGAACATTCAAAACAATTCCAGCAATACCCATGATGCGCGATGCCCAAAGGCATATGGCGCTCAAGACAGGCATCGCCTTTTGGGACCTGTATGAGGCCATGGGAGGAGAAAACAGCATGGTACAATACGCCACGGCCACTCCTACCCTGGCGGCGAAGGACTACACCCATCTTACCTTCAGAGGCGGGCGAATTATTGCCATGAAACTCGCCAAAGCACTCTTGCATGACCAGAAACGATATGAGAATAACCGTAAGCCTCGCTAGCCTCATATTGCTTTGCTGTGGACTGCAGGCACAAGACCCTGCCAGCATTCGCATACCAAATGACTATGGGTTAGTGCACGAAAAACAGAATGTGATCATCAGGCCCAACCACCTGGAGTCACTTTTTGAGAAACTGTATCGCCTGAAAACCGCCGGGCAGGGCCTGGTAAGCATGGTTCATATCGGCGACTCGCATATACAGGCCGACATTCTCACGCAACAAGTGAGACAGCAATTGCAGCTAATTTTTGGCAATGCAGGCAGGGGCCTGGTGGTACCTGGCAAAGTGGCCAGAACCAATGAAGCATCAACCATCCTGTCATCCAGCAATGTTACCTGGGATGCAAAACGGGCCGTATTCCCTGAGCAACCTTTGCCCATTGGTATCGGAGGGATTACCATCTCCACAAACGATCCGACGGCTAATCTGACACTCAAAATGGTCAGCCCGTGGACAGACTACAGATTTAACAAAGTCACTGTATTCCTGCAGAAGAATTTTGAGAGTTTCAATATGGCTGTTCGCGATTCAGCAAACAGAGATCTTGCCTTTGTGGGACCCTACACCTTCGAGCCCTTTCCCAACACTTCCACCATCCACCTGCCGTTTCTGACGAACCAGATTTCACTCCAGGCGATGAAGTCGATAGGCACTCAGAAAAACCTGACCCTGTTTGGCATGAGCCTCGAAAACGGGAACCCGGGACTCTTCTATCATGCCATTGGCGTGAACGGTGCAAAGTACCGTCACTACCTCGCGGCTCAGTATTTTACAGAGCAAACTGCTGTGCTTGAACCAGACCTTTTCGTGATTTCACTCGGTACCAACGAAGCGCTGGACTACCCCAATGTAGATCCCCAGCTGTTTACACAAATCGGACAGCTGATGGTAGCCCTCAGAACCCGGAACCCTGCTGCTGTTTTCTTATTGATTACACCACCCGATTCATTCAGGAACCAGCACAAGCGAAACCCGGGAGTTGAGGACGTAAGGGAAACCATCCTCAGGTTTGCGGATGACAACCGGCTTGCCGTCTTTGATCTTTTTGAAGCTGGTGGTGGTCATCATTCGGCATCGAAGTGGAAACACAAGGACCTTTTGCGAGCTGACGGCATTCACTTCACCAAAGAAGGATATGAACTGCAGGGGAATATGTTCTACAACGCCTTCATGAAGGCTTATCTTGATTATGTGGCAACCCGACATCCATAAGTTACTGGACCAGTTTGCCTACCACCGGCAGGAGCCGTTGATCTTCAACAGCGGTTTCTTTCTGCTGCTTTTCACCGCATTCATGGTGGTGTACACCCGAATCGCACACACACACCGAGCCAAGCTCACCTTTGTTACCCTCTTCTCGCTCTACTTCTACTACAAGTCAAGTGGAATCTATTTCCTTATCCTCGTGGGCTCAACCCTTGTGGATTACACCCTCGCCAACCTCATTTACCGCTCAAAGACCCACACCAGAAAATTGTACCTGCTGGTCTTCAGTCTGGTTGTCAATCTGGGTATGCTGGGGTATTTCAAGTACACCAACTTCCTCCATGAGATCTTCAGCAACCTGGCAGGCATTGCCTATCAACCTCTCGATATCTTCCTACCGGTAGGCGTGTCCTTTTTTACATTTCAGTCGCTGAGTTACACGATCGATATATATCGCGGAACCCTCAAACCGGTTGACAATATCTTTGACTACGCCTTCTTTGTTTCCTTCTTCCCGCAGTTGGTGGCGGGTCCCATCGTTCGCGCCTCCGATTTTCTTCCGCAGATCAATCAGCCCACAGTTGTGACACGTGAAATGTTTGGAAAGGGTGTCTTTCTGATCGTCACAGGTCTGTTCAAAAAAGCGATCATTTCGAATTACATCAGCCTGAATTTTGTTGACAGGATTTTTGATGCGCCCAGTCTGTACACCGGACTGGAAAATCTCTTCGGTGTGTATGGCTACGCGCTGCAGATCTACTGTGATTTTTCAGGCTACTCCGACATGGCCATCGGCATTGCCCTTTTGCTGGGCTTCAGATTCTGCCTCAATTTTGATTCACCGTATCAATCATCTTCCATTACAGAATTTTGGCGCCGTTGGCACATGAGCCTTTCCACCTGGCTCCGTGACTATCTGTACATTTCGCTTGGAGGCAACCGTCATGGCAAACTGAGAACTTACTTCAATCAGTTTATCACAATGGTTCTTGGAGGACTCTGGCATGGAGCCTCATTCCGCTTTATATTGTGGGGCGCACTGCATGGCCTGGCCCTGGCGTTGCATAAAGTGTTTCTCGAATTCAGGTGGTTTAATCCGGATCAATTCAGGCCCGCATTCAAGAGGGTATGGCATGTCGGCAGCGTCCTCCTCACCTTTCATTTCGTGTGCTTCTGCTGGATTTTTTTCAGGGCAGCAGACATGGATACCGCCTGGTCAGTTATCACGCAGATCACTACACACTTCAATGCGCAAATCCTCCCAGACTTTGCAGCCGGATACAAAACAGTACTTCTGCTCATGCTGCTGGGATACACTCTTCACTACCTACCCCACGCTTTGGAAACGAGAGTTGCGCAACTTGTGACAGATTCTCACCTGGCCTGGAAAATGGCATTGGTTTCGGCAATGATCGTGCTGGTCATTCAGACCAAATCTGCCGGCATTCAGCCCTTCATCTACTTTCAGTTCTAGGCGCTATTTGGCAGGCAAACCCGCCGACTGCCATGCACTGAATCCTCCCTGCAAGTCGGTGACCTTAAACCCCATTTCCTTGAGTTGGGCCGCAGCCTTGCCACTGCGTCCACCCTTCTGACAGTACACAAAAAGGGGCGTGGTCTTGTCATAGGCGCTGAAGGCCTCAGCAAAGCCCGGGGACTTGAAGTCAATATTGACGGCCTGATCAATGTGACCGCCAGTAAACTCTTCAGGGGTACGGACATCAATCAGCACGGCCTGAGGGGTGGAGGCCAGAGCCGTTTGAAAATCCGCAGGGCCCAACAGTGACGCATCGGCTGACGGCTTACCACCACAGGCAGCAAGCACCAGCAACAGGGAAAGGCTCAGAATGTGTTTCATCATTGTCAAATCTAGATAGAATTGGCTTTCGCGTCAAATTCTCCAGCGTAAGTGAAAGCCTGCCTGGCGGCTCATCGGGCTGCTACGCTGGCGGCTCTTGTCTGGCGGAGAGACAGGGATTACTACGTGATCCCTACGGGGGGAGGCTTCAGACAATCGCCGCCTGCTCTCTGCGTTCGCTCTTTCACTTTTTCGC
>JAIBBB010000289.1 GCA_019694905.1 Cyclobacteriaceae bacterium | reverse complement strand
AATCGCTTCCTGACGAAGCGCGACTGGCGCACTTTCTCGTCCGGCATATTGAATCAGCCGATCCATCGAAGCGGTTGTACCCAGCCTCAGGTTGGCGTTGATGGCCCTGCGTATAAGTGCCTCGCTGGTGAACTTTGATTCCAGAAGCGCTGCTCCCAATGATTCCATGGCACCTGCAATCGATTCATCATCGTTGATGGCGCGGGCGGCTTCGACCACCACCCGCTCCTCCTTGTCTTTCAGGAACTCCTTTATGCCTTCGTGCTGCATCCTGCGCAACGCTACAACAGCACCAAGCCGAACGGCGCGCGAAGGATCGCTGACGAGGGAGACCAACTTGCCTGCATTGCCAATGCGCGCCAGTGCCAGCGCCGCCGCGTGCCGTAGATACACATCCTGATCGTCATTCTCCCGCAATAACTCAATCAATCCCTCAGTCGCAGTAGCATCGGCCGTCCGACCGAGCGCCTCAGCGGCGAAAAAGCGCGCCCGGGCGTAAGGATCTTTCAGCATGGAGCGAAGTGTAGCAGAAGCGCCCTTGAACCGCATGTCTCCAAGCCACTTGGCAGCTTGTGCCCTGATTTCAGGATCGGCATCAGACAGCAGTGGTACCAACTTCTCACCCAGCGCGGGTTGCTTGCCGGCCATCTGGCGCAATCCCCAGATGCCATGGATACGTTCCAATTGATGTTTCGACTGGAGCGCATTAGCCAGTGCCTCCGCCCCCGAATCTCCACGTGCCGCCAACTCGAATTGTGACTTCTGCCGCACGCGCATGTCCTCATGCCGGAGGAGCCCTGCAAGATCCTCAATGGTCTTCTTGCTGAAGTCTTCAGCAAGGTATTGCTTTACCTGAGTACGCAGAGTGGCTGGCGTCTTGCTGTCGATCTTCCAGATTCTGCCGTAGTTCTTGGTGCCCCAGCCATCAATCCAGTCCCCGGCGTACAGCGCGCCGTCGGGACCAAAGTCCAGTCCCGTGGCCAATACCCCGCTTACAATCATACTGGAACTTCCAAAAGCGAACCCTGCTCCTTCGGGCTTCAGGGTGAATGCATGGATCCCCGACCGGGTGGGATTCCCAACAAACTCGGCGACGAAGAAATGGTTCTTCCATTGATCTCCCAACGCCGTGCCGGGATTGTATACAAAACCCGTAGGGCCATTGACAAAATTTCTGATCGTTGGCACGATGTAGGCAGCCTGCCCGTCAAATCGGGGTATGTACAACTTCTCATCCATCCACACATTGTAGCCGTTGTTTTGCGGATCATGATACTTGCCAAACTGCCAATGTGTGCGCCAACCGATGTCCGCACCGTTTACAACATAGACGAGTCGTTCGCTTTCTCCGGCATGGTCTCCGTCGTTGTCTTCGCTGATCAGGTTGCCGTACTCGTCAAAGGTAAATTCGTGGGTGTTCCTGTTGCCATATGAAAAGACCTCAAAATCGGATCCATCGGGGTTCGACCGGACAATCACCCCGCTGAACGGATGGTGCCACAATTTGCCAGTCTGGTCTTTGCCGCTAAAGCCAATATCTCCGATCTGCCAGTAGATCTTTCCCTCCGGCCCCACCTCAATGCCCGACATCCCATGTCCGCTGAACCCGATGTGAATTCCATATCCATGGCTGATGGATGTCTTCTGCCGGACAAATTGATCGTCAAACTGATAACGCCACAGGTCCGGCCCAATCCCCACGAATAAATCATTGCCATGCCGGAGGATGCCTCCCGCCGCATCGGTGACTTCTTCGTGGAAATCGCTCACGAGCAGGCGCGACTCATCGGCCAGCCCATCACCATCTGTATCGCGCAATTGATAAATATTCTCTCTCTCCACGGTCATGTCCTTCCAATCGTGCGAGCCATCACCATTGAGGTCTGACAACCACTGGTTCTTCCCGCTTTTTTCAGGCGCCAGCGCCCGATGAAGAAATTCCCTTTTCTCTTCAATGGATTGTAGCCGGATGGATTCTATTTCCCAATCCTGATGGCCACGGATATCAAATTCAGCGTGCTTCTGACGATTGGTGCGCGTGTAGTAGAGTTGTCCGACGTCATCGATATCGATCGAAACAGGATCGGCCACCAGAGAGTCGACCGCCCAGAGGCGCAAGGTGAGGTTGCTGTCAACCGACGCGCTGACAGTGGGTTCAATAATGGCCGCCATGCGGGCGGCATCAGCTATGTGTTTGGCCGGCAGGGTACTTTCTGAGGGAGATTGAGTGCACTGTACAGAAAGGAGTACAACGGAACCGGCAAGAAGAATAGTAATGAGTTGTTGTGGGCGCATCAGGTTTTGTCTTGATGCGTCAAGATAGCAAAAGAGCATTTGCCTCGCTACCTCGTAGTAGCCAGGTGGAAGTAGCTGAAGGGCAGGCGCACAAGGGGGCGTGGCCCCTGCCCCGGTCTACCTCGCTGAGTCACGACTAGTGGCTGGCAACCATTTCATGTTGCTCTTCCATCCTGCTCTGATGCAGGCTGTCAAGCAATTCGTAAGTCTTGATGCCGAGGGCTTCCGACAATACAAACAGTGTGTGTGCACTGGTTGAAATCTTGCCGAGCTCAATACGGGCAACCTGTGAATACGTCATCCCCGCGCGGGATGCCAAAGACGCAATGCTGTAGCCCGCCTTCTGGCGATTCAAGCGTACAGTCGAGCCGAGTTGCTGGGTGAATTCTCTCTTGTTTTTCATGGTTTTGTGTGAGTTTTGTTTCTCCCTGTTCCGGTGTCCACGCCATCCGTACTTCGGGCATACAAGCCTTTGACAACAAAACTGTGCCATGCTGATTTGCCACAACATGTATGCTCTGATAGCCCCGAAAAGCGGCATGGATGCATCCAAAGGTTCCATTCTGAATACAGACCTTCCCAAAATTGGAAACCATACCCCGGATGAAGCCCCAACCCCATTCCCTAACGAATACTATCTTTAGGAATGATACCGGTCAGGAAGGCTGCCAAAGCACCGGTGGACCTTTGCGCCGAAGTGCGTCAGCATGCCGCTGGCGCCCTGAACAAGTGAATGACCCCATATGACCAACGCAATTTATCTCACGGCTACTGAACCCTTTTCCGGCAAGTCGATCATCGCCCTGGGACTGATGAACCTTCTCGCCGGCAAGGCGGCCCGAATCGCCTATTTCAAGCCCATCATTACCAGAGTGTTACCAGTCAAAGACAACACCCTCGTGATGATGGCCGATCACTTCAAACTGAAGGAATCCTATCAGGAAATGTTTGTCTTTACGAGGGACGAGGTTGTGAGGCACATCAATGCCGGCAGAGAGTCTTTTGTTATTGACACCATCATCGATCGTTTCAAGCAGCTGCAGAAATCGCACGATTTTGTCGTCGTGGAAGGCACCGACTTTGTCGGTGGCAGTGCCAACGTAGAATTCAATGGCAACATCAGCGTTGCCAAGAACCTCGGTATCCCGGTGGCTCTCATTGTGAAAGGTGAAGGCAAGACCGTGGATGAAGTCGTCGATGTATCGGTATCCATTACCAAGAGTTTTGTTGATGAAGGGGTGCAATTGCTAACTGTCGTTGCCAACAAGGTGGATATTGAAAGTGAACTGACGATCCGGTCCCGACTCAATGCAAGCCTGCCCAAGGGAACGGTGGTGACCACCATCCCTGCCAACCGCGAGTTGGGCAATCCAACCATGAAGGAGATCTTCGAATCAGTTGGGGGTCGGCTGCTGTTCGGCGAATCGCTGCTGACCAATCAGGTGGATACGTCGATTGTCGGTGCGATGCAACTGCACAATTGCCTCACCCGGCTGCAGAAGAATACACTCATCGTAACGCCAGGTGACCGGGGCGACATCATCATCGGCGCTTTGCAGGCCAACATTTCCAAGAACTATCCGAAAGTTGCCGGCCTGGTCCTTACGGGCGGCCTATTGCCGGAGGAAACGATCATGAACCTCATCGAAGGCCTGGACACCGTGGTACCCATTATCGCAGTGAAGACAGGAACATTCAAGACGGTGACAAACGTGGCGAATACGGCTTCCCGGATTACCGCTGCCAGCAAGGACAAGATCAATCTGGCGATCAGTCTTTTCGACAAACACGTTGACGTCCAGTCACTGGAGAAAAAGATTGTATCCTTCCGCACCAGCAGCATCACTCCCCGGATGTTCCAGTATCAGATCGTGCAGCGTGCCAAATCAAAGAAGATGCACATTGTGCTGCCAGAGGGTGATGACGACCGGATCCTGCAAGCCGCCGATGCACTGATCAAGCAGCACGTGGTGGATCTGACGATCCTGGGCAACCGCGATGCTGTACTCTCTTCCTTCAAGAGACTCAATCTCTCCCTCGACGAGACCAAGGTCAATATTGTGACACCCGCGAGTTCTGAGCGCTATCAGGATTATGTGCAAACGTTGTATGAACTGAGAAAGAACAAGAACGTGTCGCTGGAGATGGCCCGCGACCTTATGCTGGATGTATCGTACTTCGGAACCATGATGGTGTTCAAAGGGGAAGCGGATGGCATGGTATCAGGTGCTGCGCACACCACCCAGCACACCATAAGACCTGCTCTGCAGTTTGTGAAAACGAAACCAGGCGTGTCTACAGTCTCTTCTGTATTCTTCATGTGCCTGCCCAACCGGGTATCTGTTTTTGGAGATTGTGCGGTCAATCCCAACCCGACTTCAGAACAGTTGGCTGATATCGCCATTTCATCAGCCGACACGAGCAAAATGTTTGGCATCGAACCCAAGGTGGCCATGCTTTCGTTCTCGAACTTCGGATCCAACAATCATGCATCGGTATCGAAGGTGGCCATGGCCGTCGAGATCGCCCGCTCCAAGCGGAAGGACCTTCAGATCGACGGCGA
>JAIBBB010000063.1 GCA_019694905.1 Cyclobacteriaceae bacterium | reverse complement strand
ATACCCGGCTTGATAGAGACCGACAACCAGGGGCACCGTATACATCCTTAGGACATCCCCGCTGCCCGTGCCACCGGCGATCAGTTGGAAGCCATTGTTGCCAAAGACGGCAACGGTGCTGCTTAATGGAAGGGGTAGTGTCTGGTTGTTTTTGAGCAGCACGATGCTCTCTGCTGCTGCTTGTCGTGCCACGAGTGCATTGCCGGTTAGATCCGGATGGTCTGAATACTTGTACTGCGCGAAGGTGGGGCTCAGGAGAATGACGCGCAGGATGTCTGCCACGTTGCGGTCGAGAATTTTGACATCCAGTTTTCCGTTGCCGACTGCATCGAGGATGGCCTGTTTTTGCGGCTGGATGCCAGGCATGATCAGGTTGTTGCCTGCAAATTGCTGGGCGACGGCGTTACGACCACCGAACCAATCGGTCATCACAAAGCCTTTGAATCCCCACTCGTCGCGCAAGACGGTGGTGAGAAGGGCAGGGTTTTCGGAAGTCATCGGGCCGTTCATCAGATTGTATGAACTCATGATCGTCCAGGGTCTCGCTTTCTTCACAGCTATTTCCCAGCCGCGCAAATAGATTTCACGGATGGCGCGTTCGCTGATGATGGTATTGGCCGTGTTGCGATTCGTTTCCTGGTTATTGGCAAAGAAGTGTTTGGCAGCAGTGCCCACTCCATTCGACTGAATTCCCTCAATCATGGCTGCGGCGGTATAACCGGTGATGACCGGATCTTCTGAATAGTATTCAAAGTTTCTTCCTCCGAGAGGATTGCGATGGATGTTCATGCCCGGACCCAGCAGAATGTCAATGCCATATTCTTTGGCTTCCTTGCCAAAAGCCTCGCCCACCTTTTTGACCAGCGTAGTATCCCAGCTGGAGGCGAGTAGTGTTCCTGTTGGCCATGCGGTTGCAAAGTAGGAGCGTGTGCTGCCCATGTTAAATGGGTGCACACCGGAGGGACCGTCGCATACCACGAGGGAAGGGATGCCTAGTCTGGGAACGCCCACAATTGTACCTGCTGCCCCCAGCACCCGCTTCTGGGCGTCGGTGGGATGGGCCATGTCAACACCTGGAATGGGCATACCGGGTGCAAACATGCCGCCGCCAACGAGCAAGTTCACTTTCTCATCGAGCGTCATGGCACCTACCACTTCCTCGATACTGCTCTTGCCCAACTGTGGGAGGGTCTGTTGGGCTTTCCCTGCCGTCACCGTCAGCAGGGTGGTCACAAAGAGGTACAATAGCTTCTTCATAATATTTGTTTTGGATTCTCTCAATAAGAGCGATGTTAGCACCCAAAATGATAACGAAGTATGACCAGAATTGCCGGCAGTACTGAGCAAGGTTATCAGTTGACAGGTGGTGGCTGCGTAATGTTCCCTCCTGTACCTTCTGAATCGTGTTACATGACGGGGCAATCTCTTTGGATACTTACAAAAACCTGAAACTTATGCGCAGATCGCTATTGACTTTATTCATCGGAGTTTCCTTCATTTGGTCGGCTTGCCAGAAGCACTCATTGCCAGGGAAATCTGCGGCAGTTTCTGTGGATAGTCTTTTCCGGGCCTATTACGATTTCAAGAAGCAGATTAATCCGATTGAAGCGACCAAGGCAGGCTACTATGACTACGACAATCAGGTGGCCAACTACGTTTCAAAGCCGTACCAGCAGGGCCTGATCCGGTCGTACCGGCAGTTCTTGTCGGAAATCTCCGCTTATGACTCCACTCAGCTGACTGAGGCACAATGGCTCAGTCTGGGAGTGATGAAGTGGGACTGTGAAATCAAATTGGAGGGCCTGACTGATTCATTGGTTACCATCGCCTCACCGATGTACGATATGCCTAATTTTCAGCAGATGCCTTTGATTCAGATACAATCCCTTCACCTGTACTTCTCCACGATGGCAGGTGGAGATGGGATGCATCCGTTCAGGACTCTGCGTGACTACGAAGACTGGCTTCAGCGGGTGGAAGCATTTATTCCTTTTCTGGATACGGCGCGGACCCGGATGGAAGAAGGCATCGCGGGTGGTATTGTATTGCCCAAGGTTTTGATTGAGCGGATGATTCCGCAGTTGGATGACTTTGTCAACAAGCCGGTGCAAGAGCATTTGTTCTACGGACCTGTGAAGCGCATGCCTCAGGAATTCTCTAATGAAGACCGGGACCGGCTGACCAAGGCCTTTGCCGACATGGTCGGGCATAAGGTCATCCCAGCCTACAGGAAGTTGCAGGATTTCCTCCGTACCCGTTACCTGCCTGCCGGAAGAGCAACGCATGGGATCAGCGCGTTGCCGGGTGGCAAACAAGCCTTCCAGCACCTCATCCGTTACTTCACCACGACCAACATGACACCCGACGAAATCCACGCGCTGGGGTTGCAGGAAGTGGCGCGCATCCGCGGTGAAATGGAACAGGTGCGGAAGCAGACAGGTTTTAAAGGCGATCTGCGCGCATTCTTTGATCATGTGCGCAGCAACCGCGTGTTGATGCCCTTCAATGACCCTGCACAGGTCATTGCCAACTTCTACAAGATCAGAGATCGCATCAATCTGAGGATCGACAGTTTGTTTGAGTTGAAACCCAAAGGAGGCTTTGAAGTGCGTCGAACCGAAGCCTTCCGTGAGAAGTCAGCAAGCGCCGAGTTTCTCCCGGGCACCCGAGACGGGTCACGACCTGGTATCTTTTATGTCCCCATACGCGATGTACTCAACTACAACACATATGCAGACGAATCTCTGTTTCTGCATGAGGCGGTTCCGGGCCACTATTTCCAACTCACGCTTCAACAGGAGAACGATGATTTGCCTGAGTTTCTTCATCCTGAGAGCATCAGTGTATTTGTTGAAGGCTGGGCCTTGTATGCCGAGTCATTAGGGAAAGAACTGGGATTGTATGACGATCCCTATCAGTATTTTGGTATGCTGAGTATGGAGATGCACCGGGCCATCAGGCTCGTGCTGGAGACAGGCATTCACGCCAAAGGCTGGACCCGGGAGCAGGCCATCCGCTATTCTCTCGACAACGAGGCCGAGTCGTTGGATAAAATCTCCGTAGAGGTCGAGCGGTATATGGCCACTCCCGGTGGGGCACTTTGCTACAAGGTGGGACAACTCAAGATTCGCGAATTGCGGACACGGGCTGAACGTGCGCTGGGCAGCAAATTCAATATCCGCGAGTTTCATAGCCAGATACTGAACTCGGGGAGTTTGCCGCTGCTGTTGCTCGAAAAGAAAATCAACCGCTGGATCGCCAGCAAGCGGTAACCGACGCCCTTGTATTTATGTCCGTGCATACCCACTGGCACGGATTCAAATCCGTTTTTTTGGGTATTGAGGGGTTTGGGACTGGACAGCAGTTTTGCACAAATTAAACCCCTGCATGAAACCACTGAATACCCTGCCTGGACTGGCTATTGTGTTAATGTCGCTCTTAGTGTCGTGCAATAAAAGTGAATCAGTTGCTCCGACCAAGGGCGACTTTAAAGGATCCTGGACGGAAAACGGCAATGGTGCAACCTATACATGTACGGCTGGAACGCTGCTGATGAAAAACCGGATACTGACCCTTTATGCCGTACCCGGTGCAGGAGCAACCCGCAACATCAATTTCTATCTGGCCGACACATTAGCCAATACGTACACAGTAGGAGTTACCGGCAATGGTGTAACATCTGTCCTGGTGAACGGGGTAAATGGGCCTGAAGGCAACTTCTTCTTCAATTCAACTTCTGGCACGCTCACTATTACTCAAAAGCAACCAACCTGGATTTCAGGAACTTTTGAAGTGAAGGGAAATGCAACCGCTGGGTCGCTTCAAACGCTCAAGGGATCATTTGAATTTGCTTCCATCAAACGCTAGCAGCCATATGAGAGCCAAGGTACTCTATGTCATGCTGGCGTTGCTGACCGGATGTTCTAAAGATGCAGTAACGCCCTCCAACGGTGATCAGGCCCCGGAACTGGTAACTGCTCAAACTGGCGTCCGGATTTTAGGGAAACTCCAGCGCGAACCACAAACAAATGATGAGGGATTTCTGGAAGCCGTTAGAATTCTGCAAGTCGCCAACGGTAAGGTGTATGCGCAAGCTGACGTGTCGTCTCCTGTAACTGGTATTACTCACCAGGTCACACTTCAATGTTCAATTTCAACAGGTGTGATTTCCGACTACCAGCCCGTAAACATCAAACAAGGAACCGTGAGCAATTACTATTTCCTGGAGGGTGAAGCGGACAACGAATATGAATCACTTGATATCACGGGGAATTACCTGTACCGCAACGGTGCGGCCTGGAGCGCGCTTGAGCGCTATCTGTATCCATACACAGATCAGGGAGGATATCATGTGTTGAGTGCTCACAACTTTAACCCTACGGTCAAATTAATGACAGTACTGAACCCGTTTAGCGAGATGGCTGTCTATGATTTTGCGTCACGAGGCATATTCCACTATGCACCCAAGGTGGCGCCGATTATTGGCATCACTTACCGGTCGGACCTGGTGCCAGATGAACAGTATTCGCTGGCCAATCCTGGCCATCACAGGATTATTATGGCAACCTGGGCCTTACGGGGTGATTTTTATGGCAATATCTCTTCACCTCTTAAGGCGAATGACCAAATGCTGATCATGACCGAAGCCACCGATGTCACAACAGAAACAGTCGACTACAATACCATGGTGGGGGCCAGGCGGATGGTCCTTAAGGATTCTATACAAACGCAGCAATGGAATGGCTTGCCGGTAGATTATACCAATCGGCCGCTGATCAGGCTGAGTCAGGACGAGCAGTTTGTTTGGGTACTCATGTTCAATACCTACCAGACAACCTCAGTGTTCAAATATGATAAACTCACCAGTCAGCTTCATGTGGTGGTGGATCAATCAAAAAGTCTGTATGGTGTACCATTCGATGATGAACTCCAAATGGTCAAACTATCGGGACTTAACGCACTGGCTGTCTACAGCCCGGGTGGGGTTATCAGCAGGATGGATCTTGACGCTGGTACAATCAAGACCATCAAGCCAACGCTCAAGCAGGTCAGCGGTTACAATGGGATAATGTCTACGCCCACCTGGTACAATGGGAAGTTTTATGTTCTGGTGGGATTGTCTGCAGATCTGAAAGGCAACGGAGTATTCACATACTACTACAATGTTCTGGAAATTGACCCTAAGTCATAGTCATTGCAGGCTGAGGTTGGCGCTGGTCAGGCAGTAGCCCGGAGTGTCTTGATGTAGAATACACTGCAAACCAGGAAAGGCGCCACTGAAATCAGGATCCATCCGCTGAACGTCAGCAGACCAATGGCCAAAAGGAGCAGATGAAAAATTGCCAACCCTGCCCAGCCTGTCCACAGCATCCACCGGGAAGGTTGTGATTGAAATAGCGCAATCAGCAGGAGCACCAACCCGCATAGTGGAATGAGAACAGCGGGATGAACCAACGTTTCTGGCGAACTGAAACTATTGAGGATGATTTCAGCTTCTGCCTCAAAAAGGAAGGCGTGTTGATCGCCGCCCCAGGCCAGGTAGCCGAAGTGAAAGGTGATCATCACACCCAATGTCAGGAGTCTTTGTCTCATAATTGCATCGGTCTTGAACTTCCGGTGCGACATGCAGCTGGCAGGGGATGCAACCCTGCCATGCTTATGAACCGGAATTTGCGCTACGTTTTCGAACGACTGGGCCAAAGGAAAGTTGTGGATATGTCAGGTTTTCTGCGACTGACATGCTGTGCGCTACCCTCATATGCTAACTATTCCTTTGTGTTGGGTGAAAAAAATACGCTACGATTAACTATCGACCCTGTTTGCCGCTTGTCGGTAGGCTTCTTTTGGTGAAAGCCCCTGAGCAATGAGTTCGCGAACCCGTGCTTTCACTTTCTCATTGTGCTGGAAGATTTCGGTTTTCATTTCATCCCTGAACGAGGCCAGGGCTTCAGCGCGCGCCCGATGGAGTTCCTCCACTGCAGCGTCCCAGTCAAACGAGCCTTGTTTCTCCATGTATTCACTGATGTTCTCAATGATCTTGCGGTCTGCATCATGATCAAGCCGCAGCACCGTACCATCGGGAAACTCGACGATGAATCCCCCCTCTTCACTCTTGGGTGCCTGATGATGCTGTGCGTTCATCACACGCACCAGGGCACCGGCCCTCAGATGGAACAGGTCTTTTTTGACCTTGTACCAATAGCCGCGGTCGAGGAGCGGTTCCTGATATTGCGAATAGCTTGGCACTGCTTTAATTGATGAAGGGTGTGCTGTCCAAACGATTTGTTCACTGCCCGGCACGGGCCTCCTTTCTGCGGACTACTTTGTCGCCCACGGCCTGAAGGACAAAGATCAGCACAAATGTGATGCGTCCCATCAGAGGTGAGGGGTAAGCGACCAGGATGGAGAGCATGAAAACACAGGGGCCGATGAGGGCGCGCTGCCGGGTCCATCTCAGTTGCAATTCGGAATATTTTGTATGGAGTACTTCCTTGACAATCACATGCCGGGTCATCAGGTAGTGAATGAATCCGACGAGTGCCAGGTTTACACAATAGAAGAAGAAGGCTGAATTGTATCCGAAGTTTCTTGAATAGAATGCGGTTGAGAAAGGCATCATCACGACAAAAAACAGCAGCCAGATATTGAGCCATAACAGCCGGTTGTCATAGCTGGTGATCTGCCGCGCCAGCGCGAGGTGGGCCTTCCAGAACAGCGCAGCCACGAAAAAACTCACTATCAGCCCGATCAATTGTGGCGTCTGGTTGCTGAGTAGCGCCCCAATGGCGCCTTCTTTGTCGATTAATTCTGTGGCAGGTACTTTTATGTCTAATATCAGCAGTGTGATGGCGATTGCGAAGATGGCATCAGTGAAGTTGTTGATGCGGTCTGTGGCAAAAGGGGTGGAGTCTTGCATAGCGATTGACAGATGGAGGTTTTGAGATAGGAAAGACGAGGGTCTGTGGTTACACCCGCAATGACCCGCGGAATCCTCTGGCAGCATAGTAGGATTCGGCGCCGTTGTGGTAGACAAAGACCTGGCCGTAGCGGTAATCAGCGAAGATAGCACCGCCCAGTTTTCGGATGGGCGGTGGTGTCAGTATCCAGCTTGATGTCTTGGTATCAAATTTTCCCAATTGCTGCAAAGCGCGATAGTCAGCTTCTGAGAGCAATTCAATGCCCATTTCTGCAGCCATCCCAATGACGCTGTGCTTCGGCTTGAATTCCTTGCGCGATTCCAGCGATTCAGGATCATAGCAGAGGCTTCTGCGCCCTGTCGGACTTTCTGGTGAGCAATCAAAGAAAGTGCATTCTCCCGTCTTTCTATCGTAGCCAACGACGTCGGGCTCGCCACCTGAATTCTCCATTTCATTCAGCGACCAAAGTTTGGATTTACCGGATTCGAGCCTCGCTTCAACAAGTTCCCACGTGAGTCCCTTGTGTCGGTTCATGTTTTTTTCGAACCTCATGTGCAGGACCTCAACCAGGCCTTTGTGCTGGGCTGCGGTCAAAGTGTTTTTCAGAGTTTTTGCCATGTGTCAATTGCCTGATTGTGAGACCGGGGGGTCTGAATTTGAATGGATGGATACCAAGGTAATAAATCCGGCATTTTGTCTGATACCCAGGTTGGGTGAATACTGTCAGGCCCATCAGATTTGGTTTGAGTTTTGGCTGCTGATTGCTGATCTTCGGACGCTGCCAAAAACTTAAGCGTTCTAACACTCATGAAAACCGCTCGTACAATCTCCCTCTTTTGCCTTTTGCTGTGGCCTTTCGCGGGTAATGGCCAGGACAAACACTATCATCAGACTGACTTCACACCTGCGGAATTCGCGGCCCGCAGGGCGCAGGTATACGATGCGATTGGTCCAAATGCAATTGCACTTGTGCAGGGCGCCGCCGGACGAGCTGGATTCAGTGTATTCCGCCAGTCCAACGAATGCTACTATCTCAGTGGCGTGGAGGCTGCACATGCCTACCTGCTGCTCAATGGACGGACCAGAAAAGCAACCCTTTATCTGCCCCATCGCGACGAAGGCATGGAGGCTGGCCAGGGGAAAGTGCTTTCGGCCGAAGATGCGGCTTTGGTGACCCAGCTTACCGGCATAGAGCAGGTGCGTGGGTTCGAGTTTCTCTCCGCCGACTTGCTGGGGGGTGACCTGATACGACCACCTGCCATGACACTGTATACGCCGCTGAGTCCGGCGGAAACTGGCAACGACAGCCGTGATGAGTTGTTGGCCGGCCAGGCCCGGGCGGCTTCCGATCCCTGGGATGGGCAACCTTCGCGGGAAGGCTACTTCGTACAACTTCTGCATCAGCGATTTCCGCAGTTTGAAATCCGTGATCTATCGCCCACACTCGACGCCATGCGCACCATCAAAAGCACCAGGGAAATTGAACTCATTCGCCGTGCGACGAAACTCGCGGGTCTTGGCATCATGGAAGCCATGCGTTCCACGGCGCCAGGAGTTTATGAATACCAGCTCGATGCAGCAGCCAAATACGTATTTCATCTCAACGGTGCCCGCGGTGATGGCTATGCCTCCATCATCGGCGGCGGAACCAACGCATTCATGGGGCACTACTTCCATAAAACCGACGTCCTGCGGGGCGGCGACCTCGTGTTGATGGATTATGCACCAGACTATCGATACTATACGAGCGACGTCACACGCATCTGGCCGGTCAACGGTAAGTTTGACAAGGCACAGACCGAACTGTACAATTTTATTGTCGCCTACCACGATGCATTGTTCCGCTACATCAAACCGGGCGTCACCTCGAATGAAGTGCTTGACAAAGCAGCCGCAGACATGAAGCAGTATCTGGTTGGAAAGCAGTTTGCCAAACCTGCTCATCTGAAGGCTGTACAGGAAGGCATCCTCTTCCGAGGGCATTTTCAACACCCTGTCGGCATGGCCGTGCACGACGTTGGGCGAGTGCGCAATGTGCCGCTGCAGGCCGGCATGGTCTTCACGATCGACCCCATGATCTGGATTCCGGAAGAGCGGTTGTACATTCGCATTGAAGATGTGGCACTGGTCACTGCCGACGGCGTGGAGAACCTGTCAGCGTTTGTACCCTCCCGCATCGAAGACGTGGAACGCACCATTCAGGAGAAGGGGCTCATTCAATTTCATCCTCCATTGACCGACGACAAATAATGAGATCCATGATACGCTTTGTACCAATGGTTGCACTGCTCTGCATGGCAGGTGCAACCACCGTGTGGGCCGACACCTATCCAAAGAACCCGAAGATCGATGCCCTGAACTACGCTTTTCAAATCAAACTCTCAGATAGCACTGACGCTATTGATGTAGTGCTCACCATGGACGTTCGTTTCGTGGGACCCGGTGTGACGTCATTGCGTCTGGATCTCATTGATACAAAGCAACCAGGCGGGAAGGGCATGACAGTTTCTGCCGTGACACTCAAAGGCCAGCCGGTGGCGTACACCCACGCAGACAATGAACTGATCATCTCACTCGGGACCCCGCCAGCAGTGAACGAGCGACGTCAATATGTCATCTGTTATCGCGGTGTGCCCGCCAGCGGATTGAAAATTGCTCCTAACAAATACGGTGACCCCACATTTTTCAGCGACAATTGGCCCGACAAGGCAAGGCACTGGCTCGCTGTGATAGACCATCCGTCTGACAAGGCCACGTGCGAGTTCATGGTCACCGCCCCAAGCCACTATCAGGTGGTGTCGAATGGATTGAAGATTGAAGAGAGTGACCTCGGTGCCGGAAAGAGACTGACCCACTGGCGGCAAGGTGTACCCATTGCACCGTGGCTGTATGTGTTGGGCGCTGCGCGTTTTGCTGTGCAATATGTGGACCGGTTTGACAACAAGTCCATCGAGACGTGGGTGTACGCGCAGGATCGTGATGCCGGATTTTCAGACTTTGCAGAGCCGACCAAAAAAGTGCTGGCCTTCTACTCCGACTATGTGGGGCCGTTTGCCTATGAGCGGCTGGCAAACATTCAGTCCAATAGCGTGAGTGGCGGGATGGAAGCTGCCTCCGCGATCCTGTACAGCGAGAAATCGGTGACCGGTAACAAGAGTCTGCGCTGGCGGAATGTAGTCATTCACGAAATTGCACACCAATGGTTTGGCAATGCTGTGACGGAGGCAGACTGGGATGACGTCTGGCTGAGCGAGGGCTTTGCGACCTACTTTACCCTGCTCTTCATTGAGCACGCTTATGGCCATGATGAGTTCATGCAGGGTCTCCGTGACAGTCGAAAGACGGTTTTGAATTTCTATGCGAAGAATCCCGGGTATACCATTGTTCACCGGAACCTGAGCAACATGGAAGACGTGACCAGCTCCCACACATACCAGAAGGGTAGCTGGATCCTGCATATGCTGCGGGGTGTGCTCGGCGATGATGCTTTTCAATCGGGGATCAGAAAGTACTACGCAGCCTACTTCAATGGCAATGCCACTACCGGTGATTTCCGGCAAGTGATGGAGGAAGTTTCCGGACGCGAGCTCGGCTGGTTCTTTGACCAGTGGTTGTACAAACCAGGAAACTTGAGGCTGTCGGGTAGCTGGACCTTTGATTCAAAGGCAAAGATGGTTCGACTTACCTTGAAACAGATTCAGGGTGATGGAAGCAGGTTCCGTATGCCCATGGAAGTTGGACTGTTGTTCAAGGGCCAGGAACTGCCGGTGATTGAGCGGATAGAGTTAAACGGTGATTCCAGCGAATTTGCTTTCCCGGCCATTGAAGCACCAGTTGAAGTGAGGCTGGACCCTAATGGATGGGTGTTGATGGAGGGTGAAGTGTCGCGAAAGAAGTAAGACAGACCAGCAAAAATGATTATCTGATTGAGTGTGACTATGAATGAAACTGAAACGAGTCAGAATCGTACTTCCGTCGTTGCGATTTTTAAAGATTGGAAAAAGTACATCTTTGAATTTTTGATGTTGTTTCTGGCGGTTTACCTTGGGTTTGTTGCAGAGAACATTCGTGAAGACTTTGCAGAAAGGCAATACACGCAAGAACTTGTCAGGAGCTTTTACGAGGAATTACGGAATGATTCCGTGGCAGTAGCTGCAAGAGTGGAAGGACGGCTGAAGAAGGAAAGGGCGATTGAATACATGGTGAATTTTTTCCGTGATAGCAGCCTGACCGTTTCTTCAAAGCCACTGGCAGTAAATTTTGTCTGGGCGCTGGCGGCAAGGTCTCCCATCATCTTCACCCCCCGCACAATTGTGCTGGAGCAGATCAAAAGCACAGGCGCCTTGAGGTATTTCAAAAGTGAAGAGCTGCGTAAACTGATTGGAGATTTGTCTGTCGCGATTGACTATATCCTCGTAAGGCAGGAATACGAAAGTTCTATCTTTTACACCTACATTGAACCCGTCATGACTACTCACATGGATTTCTCATTTCAATTCAAGCTCTTTCAGGGAGAGAGTATTTTTGAACGATTGGCGGAATACGAAAGCAGCGCCGAGTACATTCCATTTCAGCTTTCTCAGCCAGAGAAAGTTGATCGCTTGAAGATCATGAACGTATTGAGTTATTACCACACCAATGGACTCAAGTCTACCCGGTTGATACCTTTCAAAAACTATATCGAAGTGAACGCGGGGGTACTCAGGCAGCTTAGAAAGGCGTATGACCTGAAATAGCGGGTCTCGTTCAATTTCGCCCAGGCTTATTTGTCGTCACATTTCTCGACGATGAAGTGAAACGTCTCGTGCAGGTTTATCAGTGATTTTTTGATGGCTTCATCGGTGCCTTTGTTGCTGATCAGTTCCTGAAGTTTCCTGCTGTCAGCGGCGAGTTTGATCGCGGCATCTTTCACTACTTTCTTATTAAACTCGGCTGGTATGTTTGATTGGGCGAGGGCTGCTGCCTTTGTCACCATTTCTGAAATCCTGGTCTTGATCGGTTCAAGGTTTCCTTCTTCGCTGGGGTGAAAGGTCGCGGACATCACTGCGTGGAAGTCCTTGAGTTCTTGCCATTTGTCAAACTTGGATTGGCCATGGGCCAGTAACCCTGATATCAACAGTGTCGTCATCAGCAATGTACGGAGTGAGCGAATTGACATATAGGACGTGGTTAAGGATTTAATTGATGTGGCAAATTTAGTGATTATGAAAGGTGTGAACAACCTTGATTCCTGTATGACCTGCCAATCTGGTGCACGGTTCTCGTGAATCGTCTGTTCATAATGTCAGACCGCGTGCGATCATCGGTCTAGAACTGCTTCAGGTAGCTGATCTTGAGGATGGCCTGGTCTTGCAATTGTTGCTTCCTTGCATCGCTCTGAAACTCCCGGTGATTGAGTACGAGATACACGTAGGAGAGAGGTCGGTACTCCCACGAAAACCGGATGTTGTAGTTACGCGAGTCATTCTCAGAATTTTGCTGGTAGAAGGCAATCAGTTGCACTCGGGGGTTGAGTGCGAAGCGGCCCTCAATGGCGTAGAGGTCAATGGTGGCAGTTGTTTTTGGATCACCGACACCGATGAACCGATTGCGGTTGAAACGACCCAGAATGGACACATGGGGCACCGGAGCCAGTTGCAACGTCCAATCGCCGGATCGGAGAACACCGTTGAAATAGGTCCCGAAACTGTATTGCGTTTGGAGATTGATTTTCTTGGAGGGATCCGTACTTGCATAAATCAAGTGCCGCAGGTAGTTGTAGCCACCAGGGCTGATGTTCACTCCCAATGGAACAAAGGCCTCAGTGAGGTACTGATACGTGGGAGAGAGATTGTATCCGAAGTAACCGCCGCTTTGCAGGTTGAGCCAAATGGGATATGCAGTCCAGGTGCGTTCAATCAACTGGCCGGTCGTTACCGAATGATAGAACTCAGGGAAGATGCTTGGTTCCCATGCGCGAAGCCACTTGCGAAAGGGAAGGTGACGACCGCGGTACCACCAGAAGATGCCCGGTGTGGTGCCGATGACATCATTGCGGGAGACAAAGCCGAGTTGGGGATCATAGTCTTTGGTCACAATGGATTGGGTCCACCAGATCTTGAGTTGGTTGGTGACGTAATAATATTGTGCATAGGCGGAAAGCCCTGTTTTGCCACTGCTACTGGTGTTGGAAACAGAAGCAAGCGTGTTGATAGAGTGAGACTCACCCAACCGAACGAAGCCATCGAGTGTGGCGACCACATTGGTGGAGTTGGGTTGTTGTTTGGTGGTCAGCATACCGCCCAGTCGACTCATTTTTCCAAAGTTCTCAGAGAATCGCCCTACAAAGTAGTTGGTGAGCGGTGACTCGCTGGTGGCGCGCTGCCGCATGGCGATGGCGCCAAAGTTGCGTTTGTCTGAACGATAAACGTAACGCCCTCCTGCGTCAATGGGAGAAGGATTGCCTTTTTCATCGAGGCCTATGCGACGGCTGAAGAAGGGTTGGATGCGCATGTTGCCACCAGACTCATCCGGATTGCGACTGATGCCGATACCAAATAACGAGGCGTTTTCAAGAAAGAACTGCCTGCGTTCCGGGAAGAACACAGAGAACCTCGTAACGTTGTTGACCTGCCTGTCGGCATCTGCCTGTGCAAAGTCAGTATTGAAGGTCAGATCGAGCACCGAGTTCGGATTGATGGCCCACTTCACCTCACCACCTGCTTTCACCTGGGCAGATTCACTCACCAGCTGTCCGTCTTCACGCAACCTGTTGAACGATGTGAGAAGATAGGGAGTGGCCCTGACGTTGGGATGGGGCGGCGGCGGTTGCAGTCCCTTCAGCAACCCTGCGTAATCCATTCTGACAGAACTGAACGATCTGGGGAAGGGCGAGAAGGCGGTGATTTCGTTCGTAAGTCGCCGATTCCTGTACAGATTGAAACCCCAATGCTGGATACTATCCGTTGTGCGTGGATAACGCAGAGTCTGCCACGGAATGGCGATCTCGGCAAACCATCCCTTATCGGTCCGGCTGGTGCGAACGCGCCAAAGACCATCCCAGTCGACGTCGTAATAGAAATCGTCGAAGGCGAGGTAATCGCGCTGCACGCCGTACGGGTTGACAGCAAATGCCATTGCGTTGCGTTTATCGTTGAAGGCGTCAAATGACAGCGTAATGAGGTCGTGCGCCATGAAGTTGAAGTCGCGTTTGAAATCCGTAGCGCGCAGCGACTTCCGGCCAAGGGTGTCCCTGGAGAAAACGCCGAAATACAAGAAGTTCCGGTTGTATAGGACACGCACTTCCGTGTCATGGTTGGGTTGATTGCCCTGAATGGGCTCAATCATGACAAACTTTGGTGAAGGGCCCGGCAATGCCCATTCTTTTTCTGACAAGTGTCCGTCCACCTTGAGCGTGTTGTCAATCCTTACGGCGTGAAGTTCACGACGGATCGAGTCTGGCTTGAAGACAGTGGGGTCTTGCGCAAGGCTCTCCAGTGATGCCAGCAACAGGCAAAGTAAGGTGATGCTACGGGTCAGGGCAACTACTTTGAACTGGCAAGATGCCCTATTGGTTGTAAACATGCAAGAGGGCGGCCTGAGGAGGTTGTTGGTCGCCTGACCAGCAACCAAACATGATCATCTGACAAACCGCATCCAGCCTTCGGCGATGGCCCGACTCGGAAACCAGGAGGTAATTTCCGCAGGGCGGTTGGTCCCTTCCGCCTCAATCTCTCCGTGTCTGGTAGCGATGAAGCCAGACGATGGCAGACTCATGAGTGTTCCTTCTGCAGTGACCCGGATGGGAACCAGTTGGTCGAAATAGAATCGGGCAAACCTGGCTGAGTTGTCAAACTCGTGGGCCACGCCCGGTTCACTGGCGTAGATCCATCGTGCACCAAAGCGGCGGTTGATGGCGAAAATGCCATTGATGATTTCATTTCGGTACGGGGAGTCACGCTCGCCTGTGATGAAGAGTCCTGGCACCTCCCAGGCTGCGGCTGGTGTGAGCGCAGAATAGTAGATGCCCCCCTTGTTGACAATGAAGCTGATCACCCGTTCTGGTTTCCAGCAGGCAAATTCATAGTTGAATTCACCACCGGCCGACATGCCCCACAGCGCCAGTGGCGCCGTCGCGAGTTCCGGGTGGGTGGTGCGGACCGACAGGTTGCGCAAGGCTGTGATCAGCGCTGAACCACTACCATACTTCACGTCTGCGTAGCGCTCAATATCCATGTTGTCATGTTTGTTGTCGGTGAAATAACACCCTACCAGGGCAAAGCGATGCTTCGCGGCAAGCCGTTGCCATGCCGTGTCAAGTATCAGATTTCTTCCATCCCCATTTGAACCAGGCATCATCACGATGATGCCCCGCACTTTCTCATTGGATGGCAGCCACAGCCGGAAGGCAGCCACGCGATAGTTGTTACCCGCAGTCAGACTGTCGCTTGTGATAGACTGCCCCACACCTGAGGCCACCATACCCAGATGTGCAACTGCGAGTAGTAGTATCTGTAGATAAGGCTTGCTATTCATGTGTAGTGTTTTGTGTGATGTGCTGTGCTTCCACTGTACCTGACAACACTTGCCCTGCCACCTGAAAGCCAGCTTTCAGCAGCGTGAAGAAAGATGCCTCGTTGTCGATGTGGCAACGGGCTGCGGGGGCACGACCGGCGGCGTAACAGGCACGCTTGATCTCCTGCAGCAGGAAACTGCCATAACCACGACGGCGGTAATCAGGATGTACTTCCATGTAGAGATCTGCAAAAGGTGGATTGTAGTGCAGAAGGAACCCGCCTGTGGCCACAATGACTCCTGCTGACTCAAGTACAAAGTCCCCCACAGGCTCGGAGGTGTGAACAAAAGCCGTATCCCCGGCCGAACGCCTGCGGAATACAGTATCTGGCGACTCTAACGACGTTTCCCTGTGGTCGAGAAATAACACCGTTTCGGCACGGATACCCGTTGCAAAGCGGTACAGGAGCCAGGTGAGTTGGGGTACGTTACTTTGTGATTCAATGTACTCAGGTCGGCAGGTCCTCAGGACTTCCCTGAAGAAATGTGTGGATTGTGCACGGAAGGGAGGAAGCACATACCACTCAAAGAGGCTGTCGCGGTCCGTGGCAGTTGCAAATCCTT
>JAIBBB010000288.1 GCA_019694905.1 Cyclobacteriaceae bacterium | reverse complement strand
GCTGGGTAAATTTCACAAAGGCGAGGCCGTGCCCGTGGAAGTGAAACGCGGTGGCGAAATCAAACCCCTGGAGGTTACTTTCTGATCAGTTCTTTCAAAAAAAAAACACCCTGACGCAAGCCAGGGTGTTTTTTTTATTTGATGACGACCGGTGACTCAGTTCTTGCGGAAGTCCATCCCTTCGATGTTGACGGATTTGATTTTGCCGTCTGCGCCGGTGGAGAACACTGCATTGACTTTTCCGTACCATGCCTTTTCAAAAGGTCCGCGGAAGGTGTCGTAGTGCCAGTGGCTCAGTTTAGCTTTGAGGAAGTTGTTCGCGTCAATGGCAAGTTGATTGCCTTCCTGGGTGATCACCAGTGTGCCAAAGAGTGCATCGGTATAGGTGCCGGCGTACGCTTCAAGTGCATGTGACGGCTGGGTGTTGGCTACGCGTGCAGCTTCAAAATCCTTCTCCGGTTTTTCACTCGCCACTGTGATGCCATCGTACAGTTTCTTGAACTCGGTGCTCCAGTCGCGGTTGCCGCCAAGGGCAAAAACATCAAAAGCCTTGTACACCAGCGCGTGGCGCAGTTCGGCGTGGTCGAAGTTGCCGAAGATGTAGATGCCCAGTTTTTCGTCGGGCAGTTGTGCATGCATGGCGATGGCACCGGCGAGTGAGCCGGTGTGGTAATTGATCTTGCGGCCTTTGTAATCATGCTGGAACCAGCCGAGTCCATAAGAGGTCCAGTTCGGCTTCAGGATTTGCATGGTGGGATAGAATTCGCTCAGCGGCACCAGCGTCTGCGGCTTGAACATCTCGGCCCATGTGGCGGGTTTCAGCAAACGACCACCGGCGTATTTGCTGCTGTCGAGCATGGCCATCATCCACTTGTTGATGTCGTCAGCGCACGACCATACGCTCCCTGCGGGGCCCACGTTGTCGCAGCTCGAATGGGTGATGTTCATGATTTTGCCGTCGACGAGGTAGTGTGCACCGGTCTGGTTGGGGTCGGTGACATCCTTGCGCATGGGTACGCTGCGGCTCATGCCCAGCGGCGTGAAGATCCTTTCGCGGATCAGCACTTCCCACGGTTTGCCGCTGACGTTTTCAATCACTTTACCGGCAACGAGGTACATGATGTTCTGGTAGATGAAACTGGAGCGCAGCGAATAGGTGGGCTTTACTTCGCCGAAGATTCGAAGCACCTCATCGGAAGGTATTCGCATCAGCGACCACAGGAAATCGGCGTTGCCCATGCCGGCGTTGTGGGTGAAGAGGTCTCTGATTTTGACCTCGCGCGTCATGTAGGGATCATAGAGCTTGAACCCCGGGTAGTGCTTGATGACCGGATCATTCCAATTCACCTTGCCTTCATCCACCAGCATGCCCATCAGGGCGGCGGTCATCGCTTTGGTGGTAGAGGCACAGGCAAACAGAGTTTTTGAGTCGACGGGTTCTGACTGCCCGAGACTCCGGACACCATAACCCTTGGACAACAGCACCTTGCCGTCCTTTACAACAGTGACGGCCATGCCGGGAACCATCCATTGGTTGCGGCCAGCCTCGACATATTGATCAAACGCTTTGATTTTGGCGGCGAGGTCGTCACCCTTCTTCTGCGCGAGCAGTCCGAAGGGCAACAGGAAAAGAAGTAGAAATAGTTTTTTCATGGAATTCCAGTTTTCAAAAAGGTAGGAATTCCGTGGCCAACGCGAAACCGCTTTGCCTCAGGCGGGCAGATATTTTTGCAGGTGGCCGTACGCCCATGTGCCCAGCACCGCAAAGGCAAAAGTGACGAGCGTTACGGAGAGTCCGGCGCCGATCTGCGCATAGAATGGGCCCGGGCACGCACCGGTCAGTGCCCAGCCGAAACCGAAGAGCAGGCTGCCAATGACAGTGCCCTTGCTGAATTGTTTGGGCGGAAAAGCAACGGCTTCACCGTCGGCGGTTTTGCCAAAGCGACGAAGCAACCACACACCCAGTGCAGCGGTAGGCACGGCGGTCATGAAGATGCCATACATGTGAAAGCCCTGGAAGTGAAACATCTCCTGCATGCGATACCAGGTGACCGCTTCACCTTTGGTGAGGGCAATGCCAAAGACGATACCAGTGAGAAGATAGGCGAGCAGTTTCATAGTGACAGAATGAAGGGTAGGACAAAATAACTGACGACGATGCCACCGGCGAAGAAACTCGCGGTAGCGACAAGTGAAGGCCATTGTAAGGTGCTGAGGCCGAAAATGCCGTGACCACTGGTACAGCCTTGCGCATAGCGGGTGCCGAATCCCACCAGGAAACCGCCGGCGCCCATTAACAGCAATCCCTGCAGACTCGCCAGTGAGGCCCAGGAGAAAAGTTCAGGTGGCACCAGGCCAGTCTGGTTCGACACGCCCCAGCCGGTGAGCGTGGCGCGGGTAGCCTCACTCACCGCAACTGGTTCCGGATTGGCGAATACTCCACCTGCCAGTGCGCCTCCGATCAGGATGCCAGCGACAAAGACCAGGTTCCAGGTTTCTGCTTTCCAGTTGTACTGAAACAGCGGGATTCTGGCAGGAGCCACCATGGCGCACAGGTGGCGCATGGTGGAGGAGATACCGAGTCGCTTATTGCCGAGCCAAAGCAGCACAGGCACGGAGAGGCCCAGCAGGGGGCCCGCCACGTACCAGGGCCAGGGTTTATAGAGAATGTCCATATCGCACCGGGTTTGAAGGTGCGAATATAGACTTTAAGTCTATAGGATTAATGGATTTAAAAGGATTTTAACTTTCTGACAACCAGTCCGATAAGCAGTCCAAAAACCCCGGTTGAGACAATCAACGGTATCAGATGGTCCCATTGACCCGGAATAACTACCAGGTTCACATACCAGGGCAGGCTGAGCAGGTAGGCGATCAGGATCGACTGTAAGACGATTGGCAGTCCGGTTTTGGTGTAGTAGATAACCATTCCGGCACTTAACCAGAACAACATGCTTTGGAGCAGGATGCCGGCGCCGGCGGCCGGGTCGGCCAGAGCAATGAGCAGCCCTTCCAACGCCGCGGCAAGAGCGCCGGTGAGCAGGGATTTCAAGAGGTGTTTCACTGTGTATTTGATTTTGAGGCGAAGAAATGACGATGTGCTGACAACGGTGTGTCAGCAGTGTGCTGTTTTTTTATCCAGAAACCTTTGTGCATTTTTGCCGTACACTGCCCTCAACGGCACGCCTATGATTCTCATGTTTTGACAACTGAACTGCCTCCGGGCACAGTTGACCGCTGTCTTCTCTGACAGCATTTTTCCTATTGACCATTAATCAAGACATGAATTTCATGAATCGTATTCGAGAAACTATATCACTCGTTCTGGCTGCGCTCCGCGGCGAAGAGCTCAATTTTACTGAAGGTGGCATCAACCGCGCGATCTTCATGCTGTCCCTCCCGATGATCCTCGAGATGGCCATGGAGTCGTTGTTCGCAGTGGTGGATATCTATTTTGTCGGACGGCTTCAGGACAGCCATGCCGTGGCTGCAGTAGGTCTTACCGAATCCACACTGGCGTTGCTGTACTCCCTCGCCTGGGGGCTCAGCGCGGGTGCGACGGCACTCGTTTCACGCAGGGTAGGCGAGAAGGATTTTAAGGGCGCCTCCGTTGCGGCGGTGCAGGTACTGTACGCAGGGGCCGGCATTTCACTGGTGCTGTCGCTGGTTGGATTGTTCTTTCACAAGGACCTGCTCAGACTGATGGGCGCCAGCAGCGAGGTCATTGCCGTGGGCTCGGGCTACACCGCGTGGATGTGGGTGGGCAACGCCTCGGTGATGTTCCTGTTTCTGATCAATGCCGTGTTTCGCGGTGCGGGCAACGCAGCAATCGCCATGCGGTCGCTGTGGCTGGCGAACATCATCAACATGGTCCTCGACCCACTGTTGATCTTTGGCTGGGGAAGTATTCCCGCGATGGGTGTGGAGGGGGCTGCAATCGCCACCAACATCGGACGTTCAGTTGGTGTATTGTACCAATTGTACTTCCTGTTCAACGGCGGCAGCCTGATCAAACTCGCTTTTGACAAACTAAAGCCTGACTTCCGCGTCATGATGAGCCTGATCACTTTGTCAGCCGGTGGCACCATGCAGAACATCATCGCCTCAGCGAGTTGGGTGTTTCTTGCTCGCATCATGGCCGGCTTCGGGAGCTCTGCTGTGGCTGGCTACACGATTGCCATCCGCGTGATCATCTTCACCATCCTGCCCTCATGGGGGATGGCGAACGCGGCAGCCACACTTGTTGGACAAAACCTTGGGGCCGGCAAACCGGAGCGCGCAGAGCAATCGGTGTGGAAAGCAGGGTTCTACAACATGGTGTTTTTGTTCCTGATCATGTTTGTCTTCCTGTTCCTGTCCGAACCCATTCTGTTGTTCTTCACCAATGACATTTCATCCATTCAATACGGAACGCGGTGCCTGCAAATAGTCTCACTGGGGTATGCGTTCTATGGTTACGGGATGATTTTGTCGCAGGCATTCAACGGCGCCGGCGATACCCGCACACCCTTGTACCTGAACCTGTTTGGATACTGGTTCTTCCAGGTGCCACTCGCCTACGTGCTGGCATACCAGACTTTCCTCCAATCCAACGGCGTGTTTGCGGCCATTGCCATCGCAGAGTCTGCTGTGGCTGTCGCAGCTATCTTCCTGTTCAGGCGGGGCAAGTGGAAACAAGTGAAAGTATAGTACAATAAAAAAGCCCGGTCTCCATAGCCGGGCTTTTTTTATTGTGTCTTGTGGTCAATCTTTCAGCGCTGTGTACTTGGCATCGCCGAAGCCCAGAATGGGCACAAAGATGAATCCCAACAGCAGCAGACCGATGGTAAACCCAACATCTTTGCCAAAGGAGCGTGAGAGCCGGTGGACCATCACAATACCGAAAT
>JAIBBB010000287.1 GCA_019694905.1 Cyclobacteriaceae bacterium | reverse complement strand
TTGATTTGTGCCTTGCAGCTTGGCCACTGTGAGAAGAGTTTTATCGACGCGCTGTTGCGAAAGAAGGTAACTGCCCTGGCGTATGAGTTTATTGAAGACAAGGTAGGTGGCTTCCCTATCATCAGGGCCATGAGTGAAATTGCAGGAAGCACAGTGACGTTGATAGCAGCCGAGTATTTGTCCACCAGCAACAAGGGACGGGGCATTATCTTTGGCGGCATCACCGGTGTGCCACCTACCAAGGTGGTGATCATTGGTGCAGGTACGGTGGCCGAATACGCCGCCCGCGCAGCCATGAGTCTCGGCGCTGAAGTGCAGGTCTTTGATAACCATCTCTACAAGTTGCGGCGGATCAGACAGATCGTGGGTCATCAGTTGTCAACGTCAACCATTGATACCGTCATTCTCGGTGAGACCCTGAAAACGGCAGACGTGGTAATCGGAGCTTTGCGTGCAGAGAAGAGCCGTGTGCGGCACGTAATTTCAGAGGAAATGGTTCGCAACATGAAGACCGATTCACTCATCATCGATCTGAGCATAGACCAGGGGGGCTGTGTGGCAACTTCCGAGATTACCACTCATTCAAAACCTGTCTTCAGGAAGTATGATGTGATTCACTATTGCGTTCCCAATGTAGCCTCAAGGGTGGCGCACTCCGCTACAACGGCGCTGAGCAACATCTTTACGCCCACCATACTGCGCGCGGCTGAAGAGGGGGGTGTGGAGGAAATGATATTCTCTCACAAGTGGTTCATGAAGGGTGTCTATGCCTATAAGGGAAGCCTCACCAATGAAGGGGTCGCCCGGCGCTTTGGAATGAAGCACAAGAATATTGAATTGCTTTTGGCTGCAAGGGTTTAGTTGCAGTTACCATCAACATCACAGGACGCGCCGGCATTGGCCTGAATGGAGCTTTCATCTGCTGCCGCTGCCTTCAGTGTCCTGAGAAATACGTCGTGGCTTTGCGCACCTGAAATACCGTACTTTCTATTGATCACGAAAAAGGGCACGCCCCGGATACCCAGCTGAGATGCTTCGGCGATGTCATGTCGCACGGCCTCACTGAACTGTGATCCCGTCAGCACGTCATCAACTTCATGAGCGGGCAATCCGATTTCCAGGGCCAGGGTTTTCAATACGGTAGGATCACCGGTGTCCTTGCCCTCAGTAAAATACGCCGCGAACAATCGCTCCTCAAGTGCATCCTGCAGGCCGTGTTGTTTGGCCAGATGTGACAAGCGGTGTGCATCATGCGAGTTGGCCACCACCGCCTTGTCGAAATCATAATGTAAACCCTCTGCCGCGGCCATGCCGGTAACATGGGCATTCATTTGTCGCGCATACTCTGTTGTCCAACCTTTGCGCTCCGCCAGGTATTGGTTGATACTTTTGCCAGGCTCAGCCACCAGGCCGGGATCCAACTGGAAACTTTTCCATTCTACCTCGATGGGGTGATCAGGACCCAGGGAATTTACCGCCGCCTCGAACCGACGCTTGCCGATATAGCAGAACGGACACATTACGTCAGACCAGATTTCTACTTTCATGACTCTCTAAACCGCTTTTATTCAACAAAAATTCCCGTGGCCAGACTTTCATTTGCAAGGGGCACTCCGGCGACTTCCAGCCACTGCTCTTCCAGCACGTCGGACCACGCTTCCAGATAACGAACCACATCTTCTCTGATGTTGTGTTGCAAATGCCGGTCACCGGTCAAATGGGCAAGCACGTGGGGCGCTGACAGACGTTCGAGATGCTGGAGGTCCTCACGGCTGAATCCGGCAGCGAGCAACTGGTCGACGAGATCGTCCATGGGCAGGCCCGAAGATGGACAATAGTCGTTGAGTTGTTCGCGCCAATCGCCATGCCGGAGCATGGCCCTGCGGTGGATTTCATCTTTGGGAAGGCCGGTGACCTGTTGGGCCAGAAAGCCGCAGTTGCACAGACCCATGTGACCCCATTGATATTCGTTGCTTCGTTGCAGCGCCCTGGCAGTGCGGCGAACAACAGCGATCACAGAGGGAGTGGGTTGGGTGGTGAACATTTCGCTGTTTTGGTTAAGCATCATGGCGGAAACCGGTAAATTGGCCCCTTGTTCAAATAAAACCAATAACAACCGCTCATGGTTTTGCGATCAGCCCTCTTTTTGCTCGTGATTCTTATGACCGGGTGTGGCCGGAGCGGCCGCGTGGACGTTGGCACACAGGAGTTTTCCGGAGACACCATCAACCTGTCTGGCACCGTGCGCCCGCAGGACAACTTTGCGCACTTTGTCAAACCAATCGTTACCGGCGCAGAACCGGCTGCACAGCATGCACGGCGGCAGGCCCGTGTCGTCATCAGTGCTGCGCTGGACGCCGCCCGGGCCAACAAGGCGCTGGCGGAAACAACTGAGTTGCACCAGGCGGCCCGCTTCTACGGCTGGATGAGTGATTCAACTATTTTGCAGGCCGACAGAAGATGGATGGAGGGTCAGCGCAAGGCAATCATGGGACTGAAAAACGGCGCTGAGGTGGGCAAGTGGCTTTTCAGGCAAGCCCAGGCCGGCGGAAACGTGCTGGTGTCTTTCAGTACCACGCCAAAGCAGGAATGGTACCTTTCACCACAGCAGGAGTGGCAAGCCCCTCCCGGCAGAGAGCAGTGGATGCTGAGTGTGCAACAGGTGCTGCTGGAAAGCAAACTGTATGAAGAAAAGGAAGTGAGTCAGCCTGCGGCAAGGGCAGTGGATTATTGCAGTGCACTGTTGAAGACGTTCACCAGACAACCGGTTCGGGTGGCTGTCAGAGACTTGACGCGGACGATGCCAGGCTGGGACTGGAAAGCGCTGACGGCTTCTGATTCAGTCTGGATGACAGATGTTGCGTATTTCGCACAGCTTTCCCGATGGTTGACGGCCTTGCCGGTTAATGACTGGAAAGCGATTCTTCTGTGGTCACTGCATCAGGATGCAATCACCTGGCTGCCATTGGAACCGGTATCACCTGTCTGGCGGACGAAGCGGAGGGAAAAGGCCATTGATCTTCTCGCACTTCACATGCCGTTGTTGGCGGACAAGCTGCTTCATTCTCACTATTCCCGACAGGCTGGTGACAGAGAGGTGGAGGAAGACGTGCAACTGGCGCTTGCGGCACAACTCAGGTACACCCCGTCACTGTCGGACTCATCGAAGGCAAAAGCGCTGGCGGCCTTGCGCACGTTGAAAAGTGCAGGAGTCGTATTTCAGCCGGTGAATACTTCCGGATTGGTTGCCAGCAGGGACACTTCCATCATGACTTTTCGAAATGAACTGCGGCGCACACGGGTGGTCCATCCTGACCTCCACAGCATCAGTGATCCGCTTCACGCGGTCATTCAGTATAACCCAGGGATGCATACGCTGCTCCACACTTCAGCACTGGGGGCATTGCCAGGTTTGGCAGGCCCGATCGAAGAGCAATTCGGTGTAATGGGGTCGCTGTGGGCGAATGCTCTGGTGGATGTGATTGATGCATCATCAGTTGAGTGGAGTGCGGCCGAGAAGCAGCGTTGGTCGCAGCGAAAGGCTGACCGGAACCGGATTTCATTGTTGCTGCTTACAGATGGCTGGCAGCGTTACCTGCGTGAGCATCCGGGGAGCAATGAAGTGCCCCGCAGCCAGAGGATGTTCATCCACTGGGCGACCTGGGCGGACAGGTCGGTGAGCACAACCATCAATTCACTCTGTCAGCGCAACGCACTCTTCCAGAGTGTTTTCTCAGTTTCTGAGAAAGATTCATTGTTCAGCGGGGCGCCCGCTCAGGAACTTTTCTAAGTCGCTACCAGCCGACGGTGGTAGTTGACCTGGCCCAGGTGGTAGCCGAGGTGTACGCACAGATGCATGAGCATGTGTTGCACCGTGCCTCCCTGCTGGTGAAAAGGGTTTTCAGGATACCGTTGCTGCAGTCTGGAAGCATCTACTGCCGCGAGTCCCTGGAGGATATCTGTTTTTGTCACGTGAATAACTCTCAATCAGCGTTGCCCTGGGGACGTCACGGGAACTGAACTCGGCGGGACGGTCGCGTTCATAGCCGGTTTTTCCCAGTTGTGTTCCAATGAAATAGCGCAGATTGCCAATGAGGTGCAGGGTGAGATTCCCCGCTGAGTTGCTGATGGCTCCGGTAGTTTTCCAGACTGACGATTCATCCGGATACATTTCCAGCTCCTTCTCAAGCTGAGCAAGGTCGCGTAACAGGAGTTTCTCAATGGATTCAATGAAGGGGTCTCTCATCGGGCAATTTCATTTTCGATACGGGAAATCTGCTCCGACAGATGCTGGCATCCTGCTTCGTAGTGTTTTGCCTCATCGAGGGGGGTATGTGTACTCACGTAGAATTTGATCTTCGGTTCCGTGCCTGATGGCCGGACGGAAATCTTGGTACCATCCCACGTGAAAAACTGCAGCACATCCGACTTAGGAAACGGCAAGGTTGTTTGCCGCCCGTTGAGCAGGCTGCGCTCGATGCCTGTTTTATAGTCCCGAATGCGAATGACTTTCTGACCTGCGATAATATACGGCGGATTCTCGCGGAAGCGTTCCATCATGGCCTTGATCTGCTGCTCACCTTCGGCGCCTTTTTTGACGAGGTTGATGAGGCCTTCCTGGTACAGTTCGAATTGCGCATACATTTTAGTCAGCCACTCGTACAGACTGCTGCCTTCTGCCTTGGCGGCGGCCGCCATGGCTGCAAAGAATGCGCAGGCAGATACGGCGTCCTTGTCGCGCACGAAATCTCCGACCATGTAACCGTAACTCTCTTCACCGGCGGCGATGAATTGCTTGTCGTTCTCCTGATCGCGGATGAGTTCAGCGATGTACTTGAAACCTGTGAGTGTGTTGTAGCATCCGACCCCGAAATGCTCGGCCCTCTGG
>JAIBBB010000062.1 GCA_019694905.1 Cyclobacteriaceae bacterium | reverse complement strand
TTCAGAGACTATCAGTTCCGGGCCTACGGGCGCTTCGACTATACGCCCGACGACTGCAGGCGTTTCCATGAAAGCATAGAAGCGGAAGTGGTACCCATCCTCAACCTGCTCGCCGCCGGGCGCGCAAAGAAATTGCAGCTGTCCAAACTGCGCCCGTGGGACAAGGCAGTGGACGCGGACGGATTACCCGCGCTGAAAGCATTTGACGGTGGACGTGACCTCACGGAAAAAGCCATCACCACTTTCCACCAACTGGATCCGTGGCTCGGCGAATGCCTCACCATCATGCGGGAGATGGGTCACCTCGACCTTGAATCGCGCAAGGGAAAGGCACCGGGAGGATACAACTACCCGTTGCCGGAGATCGGCGTGCCCTTCATCTTCATGAATGCCACGTCCACGCTGCGCGACATGACAACTATTATGCATGAGGGTGGCCATGCTGTGCACAATTTCCTGACGATGAATCTTCCGCTGGCAGATTTCAAAAATCCGCCGATGGAAGTTGCTGAGCTGGCCTCCATGTCGATGGAGTTGTTGTCGATGGACCACTGGGGCAACTTTTTCCCGCAGGAGAACGATTTGCGCCGCGCACGGCGCGAGCAGCTCGAAGATATCCTGGAGACCTTGCCGTGGGTGGCAACCATCGACCAGTTCCAGCATTGGATCTATGAAAACCCGACACATGATTCATCCGCGCGCAAGGCGGCATGGAATGAAGTGTTCAACCGGTTTGCGGACAGTCACACCGACTGGAGCGGGCTGGAGATGTCGCGCGACTACCTGTGGCAGAAGCAGCTGCATTTATATGAAGTACCGTTTTACTACATCGAGTACGGCATGGCGCAACTCGGCGCCATTGCTGTGTGGCGCAATTTCAAGAACGACCGCCGCAAGGGACTTGACGGATACATGCGTGCGTTGAAGCTCGGCAACATGAAGTCGATTCCCGAGACCTATGCTGCCGCCGGCATCCGCTTTGATTTCAGCCGGTCCTACATCCATGAGTTGATGGGCTTCGTGAAAGACGAACTCAGCAAATCGTGATGATCTAACTCCACCATGAATGGCGGGGATTGTCGCAACATCTTTGCGGTTGGGGCACAAAAAAAAGGGCTGCCGAGGCAGCCCTTCTTTTAATGTGCAACGAACAATTACTTGTTCTTGTTGATCTCGACGTTGCAAACAATGGCAACTTCTTTGCCAACCACGAGGCCACCGGATTCGATGGTGCGGTCGAACTTCAATCCGTACTCAAAGCGGTCGATGGCACCGGTCAGCTTGAAGCCGGCCTTCTGACCACCAAAAGCAGCTACTGTACCTTTGTAAACCACGTCGAAGGAAACCTTCTTCGTTACATCACGGATGGTGAGGTCACCGTTGAGTTTGTATTTGCCACCTTCTTTCACCAACACACCGGTGAACTTCAGTTCAGGGAATTTCTCTGCACTGAAGAAGTCATCTGACTTCAGGTGACCATCGCGACGCTCGTTCTGGGTATTGATGGAAGCGGTCTTTGCGACGAAGGAAACTTCAGCACCGTTGAAATCTTCCGACTTGCTGGTCACTGTGATTTCATAGTCCTTGAATTCGCCGTAGGTCTCTGCTACCACCATGTGGGTGGCGTTGAAACCAATGTTGGAGTGTGCCTTGTCGGCAGACCATGTCTGCGCGAAAGCGCTGCCCGCAGCCAGGAGCACCAGGAGGATCATTGCGTTGATTCTTTTCATGAGTTTATGGTTTTTGTTTGACTAGTAACGTAAGTCCGTATTTAAGCGTTTAAACATTTATAAAAATTTCTGTAACTGACTGACAATCAACCGAAAATTCTTTGGAATGGTTCTACATGTTCATCCAATACGTCAATTTTAATACCAAAGCCCTCAGTTTGGGCTGCCCTACATAGAAAAGATGGCTGTTATAGCCAGTTTCCGCGAAATAATTGTCCGTGTACACCAGGTAGAAGTCCGAAACCGGCCTGAACCGCCACTGCAGCCTGGAGTTGATATTCATGTTGCTGATCTGGTTGTTGTACTGCACATAGGTAGTCCAGAACAGCTTCCTTGAAAAGGTGAAGTCAACCTTCGGCCCCACCAGCAGCAGGTCGGCGCTTTTGTAGGGGGCTGGCAGTTTGATGCTATTATAATTGACGTTCAGAGAAAATGCCATATAGGGCTGTATCCGGTAATTGAGCGTAATGTTGGCATTGGTGCGCGTGCCATTGAAGTACTGACCCACCTGGCCCTGAATATTAAAATAGAATTGTTTGCGGTAGTTGGAATCGAAGTACGCCATCAGGCTGGTGTAGCCATACGAAGTTCCTGCGGGCAGTTTGGCGCCGCCGGTGTTGGTGGGATCGAAATCAAAATACAGCAGCGTGTAGTCTTTGCGCAGCAGCACATACCCGTCGGCGGTGTTCTGAAAGTTGATGAAGTACCCCAGGTTTCCTGCCCAGTCGGTTGTGCCGTATCGCTCGGTCCAGGTGAGGTCCAGTTCGCCTGCGGGGCCGTGGTTGTTGACCAGCTTCGACTGCGGATAGAAGAACACCATGGCTTTTGGGTCAATGCGGCGGAAGCCGCGGCGGGGTGTGTAGCCCATCTCCGGATTGAAGTTCTCGCCGATGTCCTGCGCGAGCCAGTCAACTTGAAGGCGCTGCACCTTATAGGTGAGTGCTGCGGAGCTGGCAAACGATTTTTCCGGATTGTGGGGCTGAAAGGAATGGTGATAAAAGAACTTGCCATTCCACCGGTTGCTTTTGGAAGCGAGGTTGTAGTCGACGCCGATCAGGCGGTTGAACTGGTTGGGCAGGAGTTTGAAATCGTGTTGGGCTGAGTCGTGCCACGCCTGCTTGTTGAGCATGATGAGTCCGATGCTGGACCGCGAGAAGATGCGGCGCTGGATAGCGGCCACGCTGTAGTTGATGGAAGGCAGTGGTTGTTTCAGCGTGTCGATCTTGTCGGCTTGCATGGTCATGATGCCGATGCGCGTCTTGTTGTCGATTTTACCGCTGAGGCGTGCGCCGCCCAAAATCGGGTTCTGCACATTTTGTCCTGTGGTGGGGCTTCGGGTCACGCCGATGCGGCGCGAGAAGAAGGGTCGTGAATTGAGGCTTCCGAAACTCGCGAACAGGTCAGCATTCTCGAGGAAGAACTGCCTTTTCTCCGGATAAGAAATTTCAAACCGGCTTAGGTTGGTGACCTGCTGGTCCACTTCCACTTGTGAGAAGTCCGGGTTGACGGTGAGGTCGAGGTTGAGTGCGGGGCTTACACCAATTTTTGCATCGCCACCGAACGTCAGTTGATTTTCTGTGGGACTTTTGTTTTCGTAGTTATGGTTCGTGCGTGTGGCCACATAGGGAATGACGGACACGTTGGGCCCGGGATGGTGGAGCGGCTTGTCCCAGATGAGCTCATTCAGAAATGCCAGGTTGACGATGGGATAGAAGCGCGGCACCACGGCCCAGGTAGAACGCTCGGCGGCGTGAGAGTCGATCCTGTAAAAATTGATGTTCCAGGCGGTCAAGCCTTCCTTGTAGCGGAGCGTTTTGAACGGTATGGCCATCTCGCATTCCCACCGGTCTTCGAGGATGCGCGCCTCGGAAAACCACTTGTTGTCCCACGTCAGCGAGAGGTCTTCGCTCACGGTGCCGCCGTTGGAGACCATGCCTTCGCGCTGGACGCCGAACGGGTTGATGCCGAACTGGAAGGCGTTGGTATGGTCCTGGTAGGTATCGAGCACGATGGAAAATCCGTCGTTGGCTTCGCCGCGAAAATCCCGGCGCAGGGACGGCGTGATGTACTTGCGGGGCCCCTCATTGTGCATGATGGCGTGTACGTAGATGAAGTGGTCATCGTACATCATCCGCACTTCTGTCTGGGCCTTTGCGTAGCTGGAGTCGAACGGAAAGTACTGTTTGAAATGATGGGCCACGTCGGCGGACTGCCACGCGGGTTCGTCCATCTTGCCGTCGATCGTGACATGGTCAGCGGTGCGCACCATGCGCAGATGCGGCCGCTGGGCATCGGCGGCCCAGGCGCACAGCAGCACAGCGATGGTTAGTCGGATGCCCACACTCATTTAACAATGGTAACAGATTTCGGCCACTGATGCGAACGAATTTCCACGGGCTATTGCCGTTACATGTTGATCCAGTAGGTGAGTTTTACGACCAGCGCCCGGAATTTGGGCTGGCCGATATAGAGAAACCGGCCGTCGCGCATGGTTTCTGCAAAGTAGTTGTCCGTGTATACGATAAACAGATCCGATACGGGTTTGAACCGCCACTGAAGGCGTGAATTGATGTTGACGTTGGAGATCTGGTTGTTGTACTGCACGTAGGTGGTCCAGAACAATTTGCGGGAAAAGGTGAGATCAAACTTGGGACTGATCAGCACCAGGTTGGCAGAATTGTAAGGTTTCGGCAGGGAGATGTGGTTGAGGGAATAGTCAACCGACACGATGGCGTAGGGCTGAAAGCGATAGCTGATAGTGCCGTCGAGGTTGAGCCGGCTGCCGTTGAAATACTGTCCGCTGCGCGACTGAAAATTATAGACCAGCCGCTTGCGCGGATTAGAGGTATAGTTGATGATCACTCCGTTGTAGTAATAGGAAGAGCCTTTGGGCAGTTCAAGTCCGCCGGACCCGGAGGGGTCGAAGTTGCTGAACAGGTAAACGTAGTCGCGACGGATCCGCATAAAGAAGGTGGCCTGATTCTGGAAGTTGATCTTGTACCAAAGGTTTGCATCCCAGTCCGTGAAGCCATACAGGTCGTTGCCGATCAGGTCAATGTCAGTGCCTGGACCGTGGCTGTTGATGATTTTGGATTTGGGATACCATAAATAGTATGCTTCTGGTGCCAGCCGGTTGAAACGCTGACGCGGCAGGTACCCCACTTCAGGGTCGTAATGTGCGCCGACGGTCTGTGCCATTATGTCTACTTCCAGCTTGGGAGAGACATAGGACAGGATAGCTGAAGACGCATAGGCGCTGTCATTTTTATTTTGGTTAAAGCTTCGGTGGTAAAAAAACTTGCCGTTCCATCGGTTGTTCTTCGAACCCAGATTGTAGTCGATGCCGATCATCCGGTTGAACTTGTTCGGCGACAGATTGAAATCTTTGGAGAGTGAGTCGTGGAATGCCTGCTTGTTGACCATGATCAGGCCCACGTTGGATCGGGAAAAGACCTTGCGTTGTACCACGCCCACCATGTAGTTGGTAGAAGGTTCGTTGATGCTGTCAACTTTTGCCGACTGCATGTTAAGGAAGCCCACCCGTGTTTTGTTGTCGAGTTTCCCGCTGAGGCGCACACCGCCAATGATGGGGTCCTGGATGTTTTGCCCAGTGGTTGGGCTGCGCGAGACGCCAATCCTTCTGGAGAAGAAGGGGCGCATGTTGTTGCTGCCGAAGTTGGCAAACAGGTCGGCGTTCTCGAGGAAGAACTGTCGTTTCTCCGGGTAGAAAATTTCAAACCGGCTCAGGTTGGTGACCTGCTGGTCAACCTCCACCTGCGAAAAATCCGGGTTGACGGTGAGGTCAAGATTCATGGCCGGACCCAGTGCGATTTTAGCGTCGGCGCCTAACGTGGGTGTGTTGACGCTGGGCTGATGATTTTCAAAGTCGGTAATGTTGCGGTTGGCTACATAAGGAATCACCGACACGTTGCCACCGGGGTGATTGAGTGGCTGATCCCACAATAGGTCGCGGTTGAACGCCAACACCGTAGGAGAGTAGATCCGGGGTATGGGCGACCAGCTGCTCATCTCCACTTCGTGGCTGTCGATGCGGTAGAAGTTGATGTGCCAGCTATCGAGGCCGTGTTTGAAGCGGAGGGTCTTGAAAGGAATGGCGATCTCCGCCACCCATCGGTCTTCCAGCATGCGGGCTTCTGCGTACCACTTATTATCCCAACTGAGGTTCAGGTCTTCCTGGCCATTGCCGCCGTTGGCTACGAGGCCTTCGCGCTGCACCCCGAACGGATTGACACCGAAAAGGAATCCATTGGTCTTGTCTTTGTAGGTGTCGATGGTCATGCTGAAGCCATCGTTGCCCGGTCCGCGATAGTCCCGGCGCAGTGAGGCAGTGACATATTTTCGTGGTTCCCTGTTGTACATGACAGCGAACACATAAATGTTGTGGTCGTCGTAGGTCATGCGCACTTCCGTCTGCGCTTTTGAAAATGACGAGTCGAAAGGGAATACCTGCTTGAAGTGGGTGGCGATGTCTGCTTCCAGCCAGTCTGCTTCCTCCATCTTGCCATCCAACACGATAGGATGTTGTGCCTTGCGGATCTTCAAGCCAGGAAGTTGTGCCCATGTGGCACCGGAGATACAGAGGAATCCAAACAGGAATAAAAGCCGCAGCATGCAAACAGAATAATCTGCAATGCTACTCTTTTTTTTATCAGGATGTGCAGTGTTTTTTGTGGGCGGGCTAGCGGCCCATCACCAGCTTCAATCCCTCCAGTCCGGGAATGGGCATGGCTTTCGGGTCTTCATCCAACCGCATCATCAGCCCGTTGGCTTCGTTGTAGCGCGGCCAGGGTGGCATGCCGAGGCCGTTGGGGTTACCCTCCCGGATGAAGTTGATCCACGCCGTGGAGACTGTCTTGGCAAGGGTTTCGTCGATGGGTTCCCAGGGGCGATTCAGTTTCGACAAGTTATTGAACGCGTAAACGATTTCGCCCGAATGAAAGGCACCATAGGTTTTGAGCTCGTCGGGTGCCGGCAATTTGCGCGCGAAGCGGTACACATAAACGAGTGCATCGTGGTCTTTGCTGGCGGCGTTCGCCCACGCGAGATTTTGCATGCCGAAAATCCGGTCGCGGATCAATGCCTTCTGCGAGGCCTCTGCTTCGGGGTCGGTGCGCGCCGGATAGTATTTCAGCATTTCGATGGACTTCACACCGTAGTCTTTCTCCAACGATTCGCGGAACGCTTTGGCGGACTGCACCGGGCCCCAGAGAAACCAATCATCTTCATTCCAGCCTGTCAGCAGGTTGACCGGATTGGCCTGACCTTTTTCATAGATCTCCCATGCCGGGGCGGGCACAACTGCTCCGTCGATAATTGGCATAAATGGACCTTTGGCTTTCGCGAACAGTGTATCCGCAGGAATCTTCCGCAATTCGGCCACGCTGGTCGCACCGAATTGTTTAGCGGTTTCAACGCCGCGTTTTTCTGCATCGGCCAGTCCGTTGGTGCCAAACATGCCGGAGGGTACCATCATCGCACCACTTTGAGCGATCACCTGTTTGAACAGTCCTTTTGCGAGTGGCGACACAACAAGCGCGTTGACACTCATGGAACCTGCGCTCTGCCCGGCGAGTGTCACTTTGCTGGAGTCACCGCCAAAGACCTGGATGTTGTCTTTCACCCAACGGAGGGCGGCGATCTGATCCATGAGGCCATAGTTGCCGGAAGCCCCTTGGCCGGATTCCTTGCTGAGTTCAGGATGTGCAAAAAATCCAAAAACACCCAGTCTGTAGTTGACTGTAACAACCACGATGCCTTTTCGGGCGAGTGCTTCACCGTCGTAGATGGGCACGGAGCCGGAACCTTCCGTAAATCCACCGCCGTGGATCCACACAAATACCGGGCGCTTTTCGCGGGTGGTCATCGCAGTAGTCCACACGTTCAGATAGAGACAGTCTTCGCTGACGGTGTCATTCGGGATGAGGAACTCCGGTGTGTAGACGCCACGCGACACGGGCTTTGCCTGCATGGCATTGGCGCCAAAGCGGTTGCCCTTGCGGAGAGTGTCCCACGGATCCATGGGTTGGGGCGGTGCCCAGCGCCGCGTACCGATGGGTGGTTTGGCATAGGGTATGCCCTTGACGACGAGTACGCCTTGCTTGCTGACAACACCCGAAACGGGTCCCTTGTCAGTGAGGATGTAGTCAGGGTCAATGTCGATCCGATCGCGGTTCGGCTTGCAACCCGTCAGCAGGATCAACACAGCGAGGGCGAACGTGCAGGCGTACTTTTTCATAGGCGTCAACTTTAATTCAATATTAACGATTTGCAAGTATCCAATGTCTCATCAAAAGCAGCATGACAAAGATCATCCTGACAGGTGGTCCATTGCAATCGTTAGAAATGAATGAATGTCGATTAATTCAGCCGATTGATCGAAAGCACGATCGAAAACGGAAACAATTCGCCTTTTTCGGCGTTGATAAAGGGGAAGAGGCAGCATATGGATAAGGTGGAGACGGGTGTACGGAGATTGGAATACACTGGCAAGAGCCAGGATCACGCGATTTTGATAGGTAATCACGGCAACGTGCATTTCACTGCACGCGGTGATTTTGAATTGAGTGGCAGTGTCTATTGCCCGAAGTATACCATGAAGGTGATTGTATCTGGTTCGGGTAAAGTCACGTTGCAAGGCATTTGCAAGATCCTGATTGTGGTGAAGATGGATGGCACGGCCACGCTGGATCTCACCCAGCTCACCTGCAAGGAAATGCGCTGCACAGCAGTGTCAGGAAAAACTCACATCCTTGTGGGCAAGACGCGCATGCTCTCACACGCCAACGTGCAAAAGGAAGCACTGATCACGCTCACCCAATCAGATACCATTGTCGGGTCTTCAGTGATGGACAATCCGCAGGTGGTGCGTCAGCATCCCATTGCCGTCTAGGCGACGGCCGCTATCCTCCAGTTCGTTTGAGACTTCGCCGCGCCAGCAGCGTAGATGCCAGTGTCAGGAACGCACCCGCAAACATGGGCGCACCGGGTACATAAGGCACGCCGGGACTGGTAAAATACGCAAACAGGTTACTCATAATTGGCGGGCCAATAATGGAAGTGAAACTGATGAGCGACGTAAGTCCGCCCTGCAATTCGCCCTGTTCGTTGGCCGGCACATTGTTGGAGATGATGCCTTGCAGTGAAGGTCCGGCGATACCGCCGAGGCCGTAGAGTGCGATGATAGGATACATCATCCAGCCAGAAGGTGCGAGTCCGAACAGGAGGAAGCCGACTGCATAGAGACCAAGCCCCACATACACACCGCGCTGATTGCCTAATTTGGGAATGATCACCCGGATCAGTCCGCCCTGCACGATGGCTGCTACCAAACCCACAAATCCCAGTGACCAACCCACTTCGGCAGGTGACCAGTCAAATTTCTTCATTACATAGTAAGACCACGTGCCCTGGATGGCGTGCGACGACAGGTAGATCAGCACCAGGCTCACGACCAGTCCGGAGATCACCTGATAGCGGCGGAGGTGGCGGAGGGCGCCGATGGGGTTGGCGCGTTTCCATTCGAACTTGCGGCGGTTTTCGGGCTTGAGCGATTCCGGCAGGATGAAGTAGCCGTAGATCCAGTTGATCATCACGAGGATACTCGAGGCGATGAAAGGTGCGCGAGAACCGTAGGCGTCGCCGATGAGGCCGCCGAGCACCGGGCCGATGATGAAGCCCACGCCAAAGGCCACACCGATGAGGCCGAAGTTCTGCGCCCTTTTTTCTGGCGTGCTGACATCGGCGATGTAGGCGCTGGCGGTGGTGAAACTTGCTCCGAGCACGCCGGCGAGCACCATGCCGACGAACAGCCAGGTGATGGTGGGTGCGAAGGCGAGGAAGACGTAGTCAATGCCGAAGCCGAAGAGCGATGCCAGCAAAATTGGCCGTCGGCCGTACTGGTCGCTGAGATTGCCAATGATGGGTGCACAGATGAATTGCATGAAGGCATAGGCAAACCAAAGCCATCCGCCGTAGACTGCGGCCTGACTCATGTCGCCGTTGATCAGTTCCGCGATCAATTTGGGCGTTACCGGGATGATAATGCCAAGGCCCGCCACATCAATCAGAAGCGTAGCGAAGATGAATCCTACAGCTGGTGTTCGTTGTTTAACCATAAAATATCCAATTCCGGCTAAACTTAACGATTTTTAGTCCGCGCTGCCGAAAGACTTTGACAGAATGCGCTGAGCAGGGAATAAAATCAACACACGGCTTGTCTAACCCACGCAACCTCAAACATGGAACAGGCTTCTGACGACGCACTATTGACGCAAGCAAGGGCCGGTGACATGGAAGCTTTCGCACAGTTGGTTCATCGCCATGAGTCGCAGGTGGCGGCAGTAGTGTGTGGGATGTTGGGGAAAGGAGAGGAGGCGGAAGATGTGGGGCAGGAGGTATTCATCCGCTTCTATCAGGCGCTGGATCGTTTTCGCGGTGACGCAAAGCTATCCACTTACCTGGTGCGGATTGCGATGAACTTATCCATCAACGCGCTGAAGCGGCGCAAACGCCATCAGGCTGTGCACGGAGCCATTGAAGAAGCCAGCAAAGTAGGGGTTACGCAGGGAAGTGAGTGGGATGAGGTGGTGCAGCGGTCCCTGCGTACCCTGCCGGCTGAATTCAGAACCGTGGTAGTGCTTAGGTTGATGGAAGGTTACGACACGGCCGAGACTGCAGAAATGCTGCAGCTTCCGATAGGAACGGTGTTGTCGCGGTTGGCCCGCGCACAAGTGAAATTAAGAGAGCAACTCAGCAAATATTTCAAATCATGAAAAACTGGGAGGAAAAATACCTGATGTCATTGGATGATCCGGCGCAACAAGTCCGGCGCGACATGCTTACCGATGCCGCTCAGCAAGGGGTCGCGGAGCAGCACGCACGCATCCGTGAGGGCGCACGCCGCAAGTCGCCTGCGACCTTCGGGCCGTGGTTTGCACAAAAGGTCATCCGGCGGATTCAGGCTGCGGCCCAAAGCACCGACGAACTCATCCTGCAGTTTTTCAGAAGGTACCAGTTGGCGGCCATCGGGCTGGTTGTGGCACTTCTCGCCTTCAATGCCCTTGCCGCCGACAAGCTGTCGATGCGTGCGATCCTCGGCATTGAAGACACGGCAACCACTGAAAGCACAGATGCCGAAACCACTGAAGGCACATTTGATTATTTCTCAGACCTTAACAACAACTGATTATGACACCGGAACGGAAGAGAGCGATTTTCTACCTGTCCCTGACCTTTGTGGCAGGACTCCTCATCGGCATCCTGATTCCAGGTTTCCTGCACCATGCGGGTGGTCGCATGGGCAATCGTCAATACCATCGCGAAATGCGCGATGGCAGGCCAGGGCCCTTTGGTGATCGCCTCATGCGCGCCATCGAACTGGACTCCAACAGTGCGCCGGCCATACGCGACATTGTGCACCGCGCAGAAGACCGCGTCCATCAACTCGACGTGCAATGCTCGGAGCAATTGAGCCTCGTGCTCGACAGCGTGGGCCAGGAGCTCAAGCCGCACCTTACCGCGGAGCAGTTTGAAAAGTACGTTGAGTTCGCCAGACACCCGCGCGGCAGGGGCCGCCCAGGGCGCACACCACAGTAAAAGTCAGACAGACTGGAGCCCGTCAATCAGCGACTGGCAGTGTGTGAGGAGCGATTGACGTACACCGGACGGAATGGATGTTCCGTCCTTTTCCAGTTTGTCCATCGCCAGGCGAAAATCTTCTACAGCCTGAATCGATTGAGGATCGGCCAGAATGGCTAGCGTGGTCTTGCACTTGTGCTGTACGTACCGGAATCCTTCAAAGTCGCGTGTGTCACTCACTTGTCGGGCTGTGCCCATCAGTTCTTCCAGATTGTTGCAGAATAATTGGCGCAGTTCTGACTCAAAGGCTGCGTCTCCCTCTGTGTAGGCCGTCAGACCGCTGAAACTATTGCCCACCGCAGGTGAGGGCCGTAACCCGAGGTGCTGCTCAAGTACGGCCACGATGGTGTCTTCAGGATCAGATTTCAGCAAAATGGCGGTGATGCCGGCTGCCTTCAGCGCATCACGGGTGGACAAGGTATCGTCTGAAGTAAAGGCGATGACCGGCAATTGCTGGCCCTTCGCTTCCGGGAGGTCCCTGATGGCCCGGGTTAATTGTATCCCACTCATCACCGGCATGTGTACATCGGTCAGTACCAGGTCCGGCTGAACAATGGACAGTTTTCCCAGCAGTTCTTCCCCATTAGTACATGCATCCACCTCCCAGCCCCAGGTTTGCAGCAGATTTTCAATTGCTTTGCGGTTTGCCGGATCATCCTCGGCGAGTAGAATCTTTTTGCGGTGGGGTATTTTGGTTGCAGAGGCCATCAATCAGGTGACGAGGCTGAAAAGTGATTGAAATTACTGAAAAACCCCTCTGGTCGATTGGGTTTTTTGACGAAGCGCAATGGGGTTTCATCGAAGAAACTCCGGGCCGGGGCCCCATTTCCCTACCTTTAATATGTCACCCCTGCTCTTATACTGATTATTTAAACAATCACGCAGTATGAAAATACTCATTTGTGATGATGACAGCGCGCTGGTGAGCATGATCCGCTTCAAGCTATCGCGCGAAAATCTGGGCGAAATCATCAAAGCTGCTGATGGCAGAGAGGCCCGAAAGCTCATTGAGCAGGAACGGCCTGACCTGATTGTCACCGATGTGCACATGCCATTTCATACTGGTTTGGAAATCATCGCTTACGTGCGGCAGGAATTGCGATTGCAAACGCCAATTATCATCCTCTCTGCCGAAGGGCTTGAAGAGACAGTGTTGCAGGCTTTCAACCTCGGGGCCAATGATTTTCTCTCCAAACCTTTCAGCCCCGCCGAACTGGCCATCCGTGTTCGCCGACTACTCCAGAAGCTATGACTGCCTTTGAACAATTCCTGTCAACACTTGATGAGCGGGGAACATTCTTCCTGATGGCGGCAGTGTTCTTTCTCCTGCTTTCAATGTCTGTTACACTGCTGTTACTCGTGCGTCGGGCCCTGAGTCGTCGGGACGACCGGCTGCTGGAGACATTAAAGGAGACCTTTCAGGAACCCATCAACACGCTTGTGATGCTCGATGGGGAACTCACCGCCGATCAGCGCCGCGCGCAGCTCAATATTCTTACTGATGTCACGGGCCGGTCCACATTTGCCAGACAGACGCTCGCCAATGAGATGGTGAGTCTTCGGAAGAGTTTGTCCGGGGCAGCTGCCACTGCGCTTGAAAGGACCTTTGTTGATCTGGGGCTTGATGTCTTCTGCAAATCCCGCCTTCACTTCACTTCCTGGAAGGTCAAGGCCAAGATGATTCAGGACCTTACAGAGATGAATTGCATCAGCCGGGAGGAGTTGCAGAAACTTCAGAACCACTCCCATCACCAGACATTGAAGGAAGCCATTCTCATTGCTATGATCCGGCGCGACCATGCTTACGCGCTGCGTTTCCTCGACGGGTATGAAGGTCCCCTCAGCCAGTGGATGATGGTGAATCTCTACCAGCAGTTGTCGCAGGTCCACTTCAGCCATGTACCCGATTTCAGCAAGTGGTTCGGCAGCCGTTCGGAGGAAGTGGTTCTTTTTTGTGTCAGGATGACTCAGCATTTCCGCCAGCTGGGATCCGTCGACGCCATGGTTCCGCTGCTCCACCATACGAGTCCACGGGTAATCGCTGCCACCATCCAGGCACTTCACGACCTCAACGCATTTCAGGTTGCGGACAAGGTGGCCCGGATCGCCGACCTCTTCTACGCCAACGATACGATCAGCCTGCAGGTGGCGCGCTTCATCGGAAGACTTTCCAACGCGCCAGCCCATGTCCGCCTCCTGGAAAAATATCTTGTGCACCCATCGTTTGAAGTGCGGCATGAGGCAGTGTCTGCGCTGATGGCGATGCCCGACTACGGCCGCAACCGGCTGATGGCAGAGCAGGTTCATCGCGAGCCCACGCTCTACCAGATTATACAACATACCAGTGACCCCTTGCTCCGATAGCCATGATCCACGAAATCTTCAACCAGGCCATTTTCGTCTACGCCATCACCATCTGCGGCGTCTTCCTCCTGCTGCTGGCAATCGCACTCATCGAGATGAACAGCTACATGAAGAAGAATTTCTTCGTGGACTACAAGTACATTCTGTCTTCACCGTTCGCCCCAAGCGTGAGCCTTGTCGCGCCCGCTTACAATGAAGGGATGACTATCATCGACAACGTGAAATCGCTCCTTTCGCTCTCTTATAACAACAACGAAATCATCATCGTCAATGACGGCAGCAAAGACGACACCATGGCCAAGCTGATTGAAGCATTTGACCTGGTGCCGGTGCCATATGCCTGGGAACCTGTCCTTGAAACAGCAGCCGTGCGCAAGATCTACAAGTCGCGCAACCGCGCGTTCAGGAAACTCCTGGTTGTTGACAAGGAAAATGGTGGCAAAGCTGATGCATTGAATGCCGGTCTCAATCTTTCCCAAAAGGAACTCGTGGCCTGCATCGATGTCGATTGCATCATCGAGTCAGACGCCTTGTTGAAGATGGTGAAGCCCTTCATGGAAGATCATACGGTCATCGGCTCCGGTGGCGTCGTGCGCATTGCGAACTCGTGCGTGATAGAAGAGGGGCGGCTCGTGGAGGTCCGGCTGCCGGAGAAACTCCTTCCGCGCTTTCAGGTGCTTGAGTACATCCGCGCCTTTCTGCTGGGTCGGCTCGCGTGGAGCCGACTGAATGGCCTGCTTCTGATCTCTGGCGCTTTCGGCATGTTCAAACGGGAAGTTGCCCTTTCGGCAGGTGGCTACAATCCCAATACGGTGGGTGAAGACATGGAGTTGGTGGTTCGCATGCGCCGCACCATGCGTGAACAGAAAAAGCCTTATCGCGTAGCCTATATTCCCGACCCCCTGTGCTGGACCGAGGCGCCTTCCACCAACCAGGTTCTCGGTCGCCAACGCAACCGCTGGACACGCGGTATGGCGGAGACACTGTGGACACACCGCGCCCTGTTGTTCAATCCCAAATATGGACGCATGGGTCTGATCAGCTACCCGTACTGGCTGTTCTATGAGTGGCTTTCTCCCATCATGGAATTCCTTGGCCTCACCTACCTGTTGTTCCGCGCACTCACAGGCGGTGTCAACTGGGACTATTTCTTCACATTGGTGCTGGTAATCTATTCGTTCTCCTTCTTCGTGTCGATGATCGCACTGCTCGCCGAGCAACTTTCCTTCTATCGCTACACGAAGCGTAAAGACACACTCAAGATGATCTTCCTTGCCCTGATCGAACCGGTGTGGTACCATCCACGGCTGGTGTGGTGGTCACTGCGCGGCAACTTCGACCTTATTCGCGGCAAACGCCACTGGGGCAATATGGTGAGACAGGGATTCAGGAAGCACATGGAAGAAAAAATGCAGCCGGAGGGGGCCATGCCATGAAGGAAAAGATCACACAATCCATCCGGACATTTCTCCCGGTTGCGGCTGCCTTTCTGGTGACCTGGATGCTGGTCCGTGTCTACGAATGGTTCATGATCGCCGACCGGGTAGAATCGTTTGCCGCGCTCAGCCTGACGGAAGCAACCCATTGGCCACGCGACCTCGCAGTTGCACTTCAGATCAGTTGGCCGCTGCTGTGCCTGCACCTGATTGTGGGATGGGTTTCTCCTCGTGGCGCTTCCCGTGCCTCCCGGCTATTGCTCGGGCTTCTGCTGTTACTCACATTTGCAGCCTCCCAGTATTTTGTCATCACACTCATACCCATCGGCGCAGACCTGTTCGGATATTCCACGGAAGACATCGTCACCACAGCCCGGTCCTCCGGCGGTACCAGTTACACTACCTTCATAGGCTTGCTGGTCGCTGGTCTTCTTTTTGTGGGCATCACCACATGGTTTGAACGCAAGAAAATTTTTGCTGCCACATCGTGGCTGGTAGCGCCTATACTCCTTGTGGCAGGTCTGCTGTTTGAAGTGCTGCCGTTTCGCTCCGAGCCTGAACACTTTGAAGATCAGTTGTCCTACTATATCAGCGTGAACAAACTCGACTACTTTGTGCAACGCTCACGCGCTCATTTTGCTGCAGCGGCACCTACCGTTTATGGCCCGGCAGATTATCCCTGGTTGCACCCGGTGTCCTATGAAGATCCTCTGCGCACATTGCTCCCAGTCAACAACGACAAGCCCAATATTGTATTGATCATCGTGGAAGGACTTGGCCGTGATTTCATGGGGCCCGATGCACGCTATGGGGGATTCACGCCGTATATGGACTCACTGTCAACCCGCAGCCTCTTCTGGTCCAATGCACTCAGCTGCGGCGGACGGACATTCGCTGCACCGCCGTCACTGCTCGGTTCGCTGCCGCTTGCGAAGGATGGATTCATGAACCTGGGTACCAACATGCCCAACCACCGGACGCTCATTTCACTGCTGAAGCCACACGGCTACCAGACGAACTTCTTTTACGGCGGCAATCCCAACTTCGACAACCTCGATCTGTTCCTTGAGCGCCAGGGCGTAGA
>JAIBBB010000286.1 GCA_019694905.1 Cyclobacteriaceae bacterium | reverse complement strand
GGTCGATCAGATCGGATGTAACAATTGTCTTTGCGATGTACCGCTTCCGGCCGGCAGGAGGCAGGTTGCTGAGAATGAAGTACATCATCACGCAGAGGGCCTGGTTGCCGTTCAAGAGCATGAACTCACCATCGGGTTTGCGGATGCCTATACCCACCCTGTCGGTGTCAGGGTCGGTAGCCATCACGAGATCGGCACTGACTTCTTTTCCTTTTCGCACAGCCATGCTCATGGCGGGCGATTCTTCAGGGTTGGGTGACGCAACGGTAGGGAAGTTGCCGTCCGGTATCCGTTGCTCCTCAATCACTACGACGCGACTGAATCCCAATCGCTTCAGGCATTCGGGTACCATGGTGATCCCCGCACCGTGCAAGCTGCTGTAAACGACCGGCATATCGTGGTGTTTCCTGATGCTTTCCTGCCGGGGAATCCGTCCGAGCACCTCGGCATAGTAGGCATTCTCTACCTCAGGGCCGATGGGGTGGATGAGCGCAGGGTTGCCCGCAAACCGAACCTGGTCGTACGACGAAATGGCGTTTACTTCCGTGATTACATTTTTGTCGTGCGGAGGCACGAGTTGTGCCCCATCGTTCCAATACGCTTTGTAACCATTGTACTCTTTCGGATTGTGTGAGGCGGTGATGACCACGCCTGCCTGGCAGTGGAGGTGGCGGATCGCAAATGAAAGCAGGGGTGTAGGTCGCAGTTCAGGGAAAAGATGGACTGTGATCCCGTTGGCAGAGAATACGGCCGCAGTGATCTCGGCGAAGTAGCGGCTGTTGTTTCTGCTATCGTGGGCGATAGCCACTGACACTGGTTTGGCGGGATATGTTTTGAGCAGGTAATTGGCGAGGCCCTGTGTGGCTGCGCCTACTGTGTACTGGTTCATGCAATTGGATCCCACGCCCATGATGCCGCGAAGTCCGCCGGTACCAAATTCTAGGCTCTTGTAGAATGAATCAATGAGTTCTTTGGGATCTTTCTTGTCGAGCAGTGCACGTACTTTCGACTTGGTGTCATCGTCAAGATTGCCCTTAAGCCAGGCTTGTGCGTTTGCGGTAGCGAGTTCAAGCAGATTGTTCATAGGTATATGCCGGTACGCCGGTGCTCATGGTTGTTACTACCAAACTAACTCCTGAAAGTTATGATTTCCCATGATCATGCCCCAATTTTTTAGCTGACCCACACCATCCTTCCCCGGGCACTGTCTGGCATATTTTTAAAAATCGGGCGATTTCCATAATCTTGGATAAATTTTAGGCATGGATACGAAAGCAGTCGACAAAGCGCTGGTGGCAATCATCGCGAAGCGGATAGAACTTCAGAAACTGGATTACAACAATCCCAAGTATGATGAACTGGAGGAGGAACTACACGACCTGGAAGATGATTTTCAGGATGCCTATGGTGATGCCCTCGAGGATATTCTCCAGGATGTCCATGATGAACACTGTCCCGACAGTGATGTGCTGTATCCTATTGCCTACCTGGCCAAGCAATACAGCATTGACGGCAACAATTATTCAGTGACCAATACCGAAGGTGTGTTTGTTGAATCAGAAAAGCACGCCGGAAAGGAAACAAAACTGGTCTTGGTGCCGAGCCCGCTTCGCATCATACTGAATATCGGGAAAGACCGCCAGGAAGTGGTCTGGAAGGCCTGATCAGCGATAACCGGTTTTTGTTCTGACTTTGGAAAGCACGTCTTGTGCGATGGCCCGCGCTTTGGTCTCTCCGGTGGCGAGCCGGGATTCCAATTCCTCCGGATTATTCATGAAGTAGTTAAAGGACTCACGCTCTGATTTGTATACATCAAGAATGAGCTCCAGCAGGGCTGCCTTGGCGTGCCCATACCCGAAATTCCCCGCCAGGTACTTTTCCCGCAATGCGGCAGTCTGGTCCGGTGTTGCCAGCAGCGTGTACAGTGCAAACGTTGTGTCCGTGTCCGGATTCTTGGGTGCTTCCAGTGGTGTGCTATCGGTTTTGATGGAGCCAATTTGCTTTTTCAATTCCTTTTCAGGCAGGAATATATCGATGATGTTGCCGTAGGACTTACTCATCTTCTGTCCGTCAGTGCCCGGGATTGTCATCACTTGTTCCTCGATGATGGCAGCGGGTACTACAAAGGTCTCACCAAACTGGTTGTTGAAGGCAGTGGCGATGTCACGGGCAATTTCAAGGTGCTGTCGCTGGTCTTTTCCGACCGGCACAAAGTCTGCATTGTACAAAATGATGTCTGCCGTCATCAAAACCGGATAGGTAAACAACCCGGCATTCACATCGGCAAGCCGGTCGGCTTTGTCCTTGAATGAGTGCGCGTTGGCCAGCATCGGAAAGGGAGTGAGGCAGGACAGGTACCAGGCGAGCTCGCATACTTCCGGAATTCTGCTCTGCCGGTAGAAGTAGTTCTTGTCGATGTCAAAACCAAATGCGAGCCAGGCAGCAGCGACTGCCTGTGTGTTTGCGGCGCGGGTGGCTGCATCTTTGATCGTGGTGAGTGAATGAAGGTCAGCAATGAAAAAGAAGGATTCATTGCCAGACTTTCTGGAGAGTTTGATGGCAGGGAGGATGGCGCCGAGCAAATTGCCCAGATGGGGTCGTCCACTGCTTTGAATTCCGGTTAGTATCCTGGCCATAGGAACCGCAAAGAAATGCGGTTGGCACGAAATCCGTTACTTTTGTATTGAAAAATTATGTGATGCGTCAACTTTTCTTTGTTTGCTGGTTTTTTGTTTCTGCTTCCTATGCTCAGGTTCAGGACCCAATCCTGTTTCAGGAGCGTGTCTTTGACTTTGGAGATGTGTCCGAGGAGGCTGGGCCTGCTGTGCATGAGTTCATGTTCACCAACACCACGGCCCGGGTTGTTCGTATACTATCTGTACAGGCATCGTGTGGATGTACCACACCGGCCTGGACGCGCGAGCCGGTGGAGCCCGGAAAGACCGGCTTCATCAAAGCGGCCTTCGATCCGCGAGGACGGCCTGGGTATTTCAACAAAACGCTGACAGTCACCAGTGACGCATCAGCAGCGGTCATCACCCTGGTAGTGAAGGGCACAGTTGTCAAGGGTGAAGCACCTGTCAACTCCGCAGATTTTCAAATTGCTGCCGGCTCTTTGCGCTTTCGCACCAAGAGTTTCAATCTTGGTAAGGTGTTCATCAACAAGCCGCTGGAAAAGAAGAAGTTTGTTGTAAGGAATGTTGCGAATCAGCCTGTTCGAATTCTGGAGGTGCGTCCGGCGGCGGGGTGGGTAGTGGATTTTCCGCAGGCAGTGCAGCCGGGTGTGACTGCCGAACTGGCGGTGGGGGTCAATGCCGCTGAGTTAGGCCAGTATGGCTTCCAGACAGGCCATGTAGAGATCACTACAGACGATCCTGAGCAACCGGTTAAGAATTTTGCACTCTTCGCGACGGTTGAAGAGTCTTTTCCAACGCTCACTGCCGATGAAGCGAAGACGGCACCTGTGCTCGGATTAGAAACCCTTACCCTCGAATTCGGAAGAATCAAGTCGGGGACTACAGTTGATCGAGCGGTTTGGCTCAAGAATGCGGGCAAGAAGGATCTTCAGATTCGCGCGTTGCAGGCCAACTGCACCTGCGTGACGGCAACTGTCGAGAAGACACTTTTGAAGCCGGGAGAAATGACCCGCTTAAGGGTGGTTTTCAATACGGAGGGCAGAAAATACCTTCAGCAAAAGGCGATTACTATCTACTCAACGGACCCACGCACGCCTGTGCAGAGACTGACGATTACTGCTAACGTTGCCGAATAGTATTCTCAGAGATTTGTAGCGAGCGTGCGGTGGCACAAGTGAAAGAGCAGTCTTGCACCCACGTTGGCGTCGTAGTCATTGCGCGCATCTGGCGCCACTTCGCACAAATCGAAGCCTATGATCTGCTTTCCTTTTTCCTCCAGCATCCTGAGCAGGGATACCGCCTGATGGAAACTGAGCCCACCGGGCACTGGTGAGCCAGTGGAAGGGCAGAGTGAAGGATCGAGCGCATCGATGTCAAAACTGATGTATACCTTTTCGGGCAACTCCCTGATGATTTCCCTGCAAATGCCTTCCCAGGACTTTACCGTATCCAGTGAATACCTGATGTCTTCATCGAAAAAGACTTTGATACGCGGATTGTTTTCTGTCACGCGGTCATTTTCTTCCTGACAGTAATCGCGAATACCCACCTGGACCAGTTTGGTGACAGCCTTCATGCGAAGGGCATTGTACATGATGGAGCCATGGGAATAAGTAAAGCCTTCGTAAGCTTTGCGCAGATCCATATGCGCATCGAAATGGAGGATGCCGAATTGCTCGTGCACCGTCGTGAGTGCCTGCAGGAGTCCAAGTGGTGAACTGTGGTCACCACCCACGATGCCCACGAGTTTTCTTTTCTGGAGAAGCGAGAGTGCCTGGTTCCTGACATAGATCAGCAGGTTGCTGCACTCGGTGTTGACTTTTTCCTGAATGAAGGCGCGCACGGGCTGACCACTTTCGAGTGCCTCGATGTGTGTGGCGGCCAAAGACCGGAAATGCTGGTTCTGACTGAGCAGTGCGGGGTCGATTGGCAACATGGCCATGCCCTTCTTCCAGAGATCGGGATGCTCGCGAAAGAAGAGATCAACCTGCTGGGAAGCTTTCAAAATTGCGCCAGGTCCGAGAGCCGTGCCTTCCCGATAGGAGACGGTCACTTCCCAGGGCACAGGAATGAGCACAAGCGCAGCCTGTTCGGGTGTGCAGGGAAGTCCGAACAGATTTCCCTGAATGCCCGGACCATTGATATCGAAATTGTTCCAGTCGGCTGAACTCATGCAATCGGCTGATTGAGCTGATGCACATGTGCAAAGTGCGTCAGTCGTGCATTGCCAGGTTTGAAATCAGTCCAACGTGCCACGTCCACCTGAAGGATGGCGAGCGATGCCGGTTCGAACATTTGCATGGGCTGACCGGGCTGATTATTCAATATATAATA
>JAIBBB010000285.1 GCA_019694905.1 Cyclobacteriaceae bacterium | reverse complement strand
TGATGAATTCAGTCTGGTGCTGGCACCTGTAGCGGATGGGACCATTGGATCGCCGACGACCTTTGAAGCGGAAGCAGGCTACGGAAAACGACAGGCTACACGATTTAAACTGAAATCGGTCAGAAAGATCTATTCAGACTTTTTGTGGATCAGATACACAACGATCAAGGCCTAACTTCTTTGAACGGTTAAGCCACCAGCGGCAACCAAACGCTGAAGGTTGTGCCCTGTGCAACCTTGCTTTCGATCGTTATCCGGCCATGAAGCCGTTCGACCGCATCCTTGACAATGGCAAGCCCCAGGCCGGTGCCGGGAATGGTCCCCACATTGGAACCTCTGAGGAAACTCTCGAAGATTTGGGGAAGTTCTTTGTCGGGGATGCCAATACCATGGTCAGTGATTGTAATCTTACACTCCTCTCCTGAACGGCCAATCGTCAGCTGAATGTCCGGTGCGTCGGGTGAGTATTTGACAGCATTCGTAAGCAAATTCAATAGTATGCTGAGCAGCAGTTTTTCATCGGACTGAATGAATTGCAGATCTGAATCAAGAACAACAGCAATGGAGTGACGGGCACTCTGTTCTTCCACTTGACGGACGATAAGTTCAACAAAGGGCTCAATTGAAATCCGGGATAACACAACCTGGACTTTATTCGGTTCAGTTTTGCCAATCATCAAAACGTCATCGAGCAGGCGAATCATTGTTGCCACCTGCCGATCAATGACCTCCAGTTTGCCCATAAGGTCGGCCGAGTCCAGCCGCGAATGGTACTTCCTCAGATACCCCGAAGCAATGTGAATGGTTGTCAGCGGAGTCCTGAATTCATGCGACGCGGTATTGACAAAGCGCGTCTTCATCTCCGTCAGCTCTTTTTCCTTTCGCAACGCCTCGTCCAAATCCCGGGTGCGTTCCAATACCTTATCTTCCAGATGTCGCCTGTATTCAACAAGTTCCGTATTGTCTTGGGTGATGCCAACCAATTGCTCCTGGCCGTCTATTTCCCGGAAGGCTGCCCGTTGATAGACCCAGCGAACCTTTCCGCCTTTCAGAATGATGCGGTGTTCAGATTCATAGCCGGACTTCAACAGGAATGCCTGCTCCAGTTTTCGGTTCACCTGTTCCAGGTCATCAGGATGGGTCATCCTGTACAGTATGGCAGGATCCCTTGCAAACTGATCAACAGATACGCCATACAATTCCAGCACTTCCGCAGATACAGATGACTTGACGTATGCGGATTCCCTTACCCAGTGCCCCATTTTGGCAACGCGGTAGGCTTCCCTGAGGAGCTGGTTCTGCTGAAGAATTTCACGCTCGGCACGCTTCCGGTCAGTGATGTCAGTACTCAAGGACATATATTCCGTTACTTCGCCCGACTCGTCAACAAAGGGAATAATATGCATGTCGAGCCAGAAGGGCTCCCCCGATTTTTTCCGATTCAGAATTTCCCTGTGCCAGATCCGTCCACTTTGAATGAACTGATGCATCTCTTCGAAAAAGGAATCTGAGTGAAAACCCGAATTGAGGATGCGGTGATTTTGTCCAATCACTTCAGATGGCTTGTATCCACTGACGTGGCAGAAATTATCGTTCACAAAAGTGATGCGATGGTCTTTCCCGGAACGAGTCACAATGGAACTGCTCGTTACGGCTCGTTGAAAATCAGAGAGACTCCGGTTGAGCGACTTGATTTCAGTTTCGACCTGTTTCCAGTCACTGATGTCGCGCACCACAGTTGAAAGACCGATAATGTTGCCGTGTACATCCACATGTGCTAGAATGCTGTGGAGCCCTGGAAAAGTACTGCCGTCCCATCGCCTGAAGGTGGTTTCACCCGTCCAGTATCCAAATTCAATGCACTCTTTGACAGCAATCTCGAGAACCGACTCAATGACGCCCGGTGGATGAAAGTCCGAGATGTGTTTGGTTGTAATATCAATTTCTCTTGGGATTCTCAGAATCTTGCGGCCTGCGGCATTCATGTACAGCAATCTGCCGTCAGGCTCAGCCGACGCCACCAATTCACGGCCAGCCTCAACAATGGACAACAGCCTGGCGTTGGCTGCTTCCACCACCTTGCGGTCGTGGATGTCTGTCAGAGAGCCCGACATCCTTACTGGCTTCCCGTGCGAATCCCACAGGGCCTGGCCGCGCATCAGGAACCACCGATATCCGCGGTCCATTGTTTTGAACCGGCACTCAATCTGAAAGGGCTGATCCTTGTCCAGATGCAACTGCAGATGCTGCTGGAACCTGGGCTTGTCTTCCGGGTGAACGGATGCATCAATCTCATCGTTGGACCCGAAATGAACGATGGGATCAAATCCCAGCAACTCCCGGTACCGCGGGGAAAAGTAAACGCTCTCTCTCTCAATCTCCCAGTCCCAGATTCCATCGCTGGAACCCTTGACAGCCAGTGCAAAGCGGAGCCGTTCGGTTTTTAATTCCTCTGTCGCACGCCTCGCTGCACGGCGGATCTCTGCTTCAGTGAGTTCACGCTTCACAACGACCATCAGCCGCTGCAGATTGCCTTTCGAAAAGCAATCCTGCGCCCCCGCCTTGATGAGCTTCACTGCGATTTCATCTCCAACTGTCCCCGACACCAGGATGAAGGGAACGTCGATGTCCTGTTTTCGCACGAGTGGCAAGACATCAAACGCATCAAAACCCGGTAATCTGAAATCTGACAGGACAAGATCCCAGCGCGTTCGTAGGGCTTCGTTGACGTCAATGATGGAGTCTACCCTCCTGCTCGTGACAGTATATTCGGAGTTCCTGAATTGTCTTAGCAACAGCAGCGCATCGGTCTCAACGTCTTCAACCACCAGTATTTTCAGGGGTGTACCCATCACGATGAAGTGGGAGATTCATTGATGACCAGCCAGTACAGGCCGAGTTGAGATACCACACCCGCAAACTGATTGAAGTCCACTGGCTTGCGAATGTAGCTGTTAACCCCCAGGTCGTAGCTCGAAGCCACGTCTTGCTCCTCCTTGGAGGACGTCAGGATCACGACGAGAATCCGTCGGGTGACCGGATTGGCTCTTATCTGCCGCAGTACTTCCAGGCCATCCATTCTCGGTAACTTGAGATCCAACAACACGAGTGCCGGCAAGTCTTGTGGATCACGCCCGGCATACTGCCCCTTACTGAACAGATAGTCCAGTGCCTCCTGACCATCTTCCACATGTACGAGGGGGTTCAACACATTGGACTTTTTGAATGCCCGCCTTGCAAGGTCGGCATCACTCAGGTTGTCCTCCACCAGAAGAATTACTTTACTTCCCTCCTTCATAGCGTTAGTGTTTGAGTCTGAAAAAGAATGTGGCACCTTCATCAACCTTCGCATCGGCCCAGACGCTTCCTTCGTGCAGATTAACCACACGGGCCACGGTAGCGAGACCAATGCCGGTACCCGAAAACTCAGATTGGCGGTGCAATCGCTGAAAGGCACCAAAGAGATTTCGTGCTTTTCCAGCATCGAATCCTGCACCATTGTCGCGTACGTAGAACACCGGGCGCTGATCGGTAGCGACGGTCTGTCCGACTTCAACTATCGCTTCGCGCCTTTTTGATGAAAATTTGACGGCATTGCCCAGCAAGTTGGTCAGCATCACTTCAATCATTTCTGCATCACCCTCTGTCACCAGATCAGTCTCAATCACAAAACGTATCAACTGTTCAGGATGTGCCTCCTTCAGCCTGTCAGCAATTCGCCTGGAGACCTCTGTGAGATTGACCTTGATCTTCACCATTTCTTTCTGACTGATGCGTGAGAGCTTGAGCAAGTCGTCTATCAATAATCCCATGCGCAGTGCTTCGGCTTTTACCCGTTCGAGTAGCTGCTTGCCATCCTCGTCAAGATGATCTCCATAATCTTCTACCAGCGCCTGACTCCAACCGACAATGCCGCGGAGTGGTGAACGCAGGTCGTGTGAGACAGAATAGGAAAATGACTCCAGCTCTTTGCGGGTCTTCTCCCAGGCGAATTCCAGACGCTTGGGTTCAGACACATCCCAGCAGCAGCCGTAGATCTTTTCAGGCCAGCCCATGGCATTTCTGTGTACCCGGCCCAGCACACGGAGATAGCGAATTGAGTGGTCCGGCATAATAGCACGTACTTCCAGTTCCAGATCCTGTCCCTGTTCAGTTGCTTCGCGTACAGCGTCCATCGTCCGAGGCTTGTCTTCTGGATGAAGGCACGATACCCATCGTTCGATATTCAACGGCTCTCCGGATTTGGCGATTCCTGTCAGCAGATACATTTGCTCGTCCCAAAAGTGTTCGCCCGATATGAGATTCCATTCGAACGTTGCGATCTGCGCACCCTCATTGGCGAGTCTCAGGCGTGTGGAAACGAGTTCCAACTTTTCTTCCAATGCAAGTCGATCAGTAATGTCCCTTGCACTGGCAAAGAGCACTTGCCCCATCTTGTACAAATGCCACTCAAAAGTCAGGAACTGTCCGTTGCTGTGCCGGAGGCGGGTAATAACGCCGTGCACTGAGTCGGTATCCTTTAAGTTATCAGCTACGTGCTGATTCGCTTTCACATCATTCGGGTCCATCAATTCGGTGATGGAAGTTCCTACCAGTGCATCAGGATGGTAGCCCAGGTTGACATGCCAGTAATCGTTGGCTTTGAGAATTCGCCAACGCACATCGAGAAAGCACACCATGTCCAAAGCGAGATCAAAGAAGCCCTGGAGTCGAGCCTCAGCTTGTTCAATATTGGTAATGCTCCCAAGGAAACGTTGCATGTAACGCTCTGTGAGTTGGCAAATTTTGAAAAAATGTAAAGGGGACTGTCAAATGTACAAGGGCAATCGCTCAAAAACCATGTTCTCGTTCTTATAAATTAATGCGTCAGAACATGAGTCTCACCAACGCGATCAAATAGATTTGATCTGAGCTATATTTGATTGTGCCGACCACCCTGACCAATAGCCTTTACAAGCGGTTTTTTGTAATATTAGGAAGATAAAGCAATGGATATGATGACTAATGTTGCCCCTCGTGTA
>JAIBBB010000061.1 GCA_019694905.1 Cyclobacteriaceae bacterium | reverse complement strand
AACCATGTGCTTGAGCACGTCACAGACGATATCCAGGCGATGAAGGAGATTGCGCGTGTACTGCGCCCCGGCGGATACGCCATCCTGCAGGTGCCGTTCTTTTCTCCTGTGCCTGAGGTTACCCATGAAGATCCGACGATTGTCGATCCGCGCGAGCGTGAAAGAGTCTTCGGGCAGGACGACCACGTTCGGCTCTACGGCAGAGATTATCCGGCGCGCATACAGCGGGCGGGGCTGAAGCCTGAACCCAGTCAGATTGCATCGACCTTTGCCGGTGGCAACCGGTATGGTTTGTCCCTGGGTGAAGTGCTCTACATTGCGCGCAAGTCGTAGCGCTTCAGGTCAGGGGCATCGACTCCGCAAGAGGCCAAAAAAAGGGACTGTCCCGATCAGAGACAGCCCCCACTTCAAAAACAAAAACAAGTATCCTATTTGGGAAGTTTGTCGAGGACGTCCATTACTTCCTTCACATGCTTGCGGCTGGTCTCCAGCAGTTCTTTCTCCTGCGCGTTGAGGTCGAGTTCGATCACTCGTTCGACGCCATTTTTGCCGAGTACGACGGGCACGCCAAGGTAGCAGTCCTTGATGCCATATTCGCCATCGAGTTGAATGCACACGGGCAACACACGGCGTTGGTCTTTGACGATTGCCTCCACCATCTGAGCAGCAGCAGAGCCCGGTGCATACCAGGCTGATGTGCCCATCAGTTTGACCAGTTCACCGCCGCCGACCTTGGTGCGTTCGATGATGGCGTTCAGTTTATCCTGTGCAATCAGCTCCGATACGGGAATGCCGCCGACAGTGGTATAGCGCGGCAGCGGCACCATGGTGTCGCCGTGGCCGCCAAGGATCATTGCCTGAATATCTTTCGGTGAAACGTTGAGTGCTTCGGCGAGGAAGGCGCGGTAGCGGGCGGTATCAAGGATACCAGCCATACCCATCACCCGTGTGCGGGGGAGTTGGGACACCAGGTGTGCCTGATAGGTCATCACGTCGAGCGGGTTGGAAACAACGATGACGATGGCGTTCGGAGAGTGCTTGATCACATTTTCGGTAACCGACTTCACAATGCCCGCATTGGTTGAAATCAGGTCATCGCGGGTCATGCCGGGCTTGCGCGGCAGGCCGGAGGTGATCACTACCACATCGGAATTGGCTGACTTGCTATAGTCATTGGTGGAACCGATGGTGCGGCTGTCATAGAGGTTGATCGGAGCCTTCTGCCAGATATCGAGGGCCTTCCCTTCGGCAAAACCTTCTTTGATATCGACCAAAACAATCTCATTGGCTACCTCGCGGTACGCCAGCACATCGGCACAGGTTGCCCCTACATTGCCCGCGCCTACAACAGTGATTTTCATTATTCCTTGTGTTTAGAGTCTCTGTAAAGCGGGCGCAATTTATCAATCCACCGTTCAAAGAAAAAGGATATTTGTCTTTTGTCCCGCTTTCCGATTGCGTGCTGTTTTGAGTAGGTTTGACATGCCCACGACCATGAACACCCAGCTTGTCGAAGTGACAGGCAAACGCCTGTTAAGGACCTACATCTACCTTCCTAAGACGCTCTATCACGAGTATGTGGACTGGGTGCCGCCGATCTTTCAGGACGAATTTGTCTTTCACGACCCCGCCAAAAACGAGGCCCTGGGCCACGCGGATGTTGTGCGCTACCTCGCCTTCAGAAATGACCGCCCGGTAGGACGGGTCATGGGTATCATCCATCGCACCTACAACGAAAAGCACCAGGAGAAAACGGTCCGTTTCAATCAGCTGGACTGTGTGGAAGACCCTGCGGTCTTTCAACTTCTGCTGAGCAGGATCGAATCCTGGGGACGTTCCAAGGGCTGCGACCGCATCATTGGACCCTATGGCTTCTCTGACAAGGACCCACAGGGGTATCAGGTGGAAGGCTACGAATTTCGTTCCCTCATTGCCGCTCCCAGCCATCCACCCTACCTGCCCGGATTCCTCTCCGACCTCGGGTATCAGAAGGAAGTGGATTGCGTGTCCTACCTCTTCCCTGTTCCGGAGAAACTCCCGCAGGTGTACTACCAGATTGCTGAGCGGTTGGGCAAGCGGACCCTGCGCCTGAAGGAATTCACCAGCAAGCGTCAAATCAGACCCTACATCATTCCTGTGTTCCGCCTCGTCAATGAGGCATACGCGCCATTGTTTGGATTTGTACCCATGAGCGACACGGAGATCGTCAAGTTCGCCAACCAGTACCTGCCCATCCTCGACACAGATTTTGTCAAGATAGTGGTGAACGAACACGATGAGGTTGTCGCCTTTGTTGTGGCGATGCCCAATATGAGTCGGGGGCTGCAGCGGGCCAAAGGTGAACTCTTTCCCTTCGGCTTTCTGAAGATCCTCTATTCGATGCGAAAGGCAAATCAACTGGATTTGCTGCTCGGTGCCGTCAAACCCAGTTACCGTGGCAAGGGCGTGGCTGTGTTGCTCGCCATTTCCCTGCTGGCAGCTGCCTATCGTCGGGGTATGAAAAAGATCGACAGCCATCTCATCCTCGAAACCAACGCTCTCATGCGCGCCGAGTGCGAAAACCTCGACGGTCAACTGCACAAGCGCTATCGTGTATTTCAAAAAAGCCTCGTGACATGAACATGATCAAACTGCTCCTCCCCCTTGGCCTGCTCCTCTGCGTTCGCGGCAACGCCCAGTCCACTTATGCTGAGAAGCTAGGCTTTCCGGCCGGCGCCAAAGTGCTCATCCTCCACGTTGACGATGGAGGTATGTCGTGGGACAGCAACACAGGTGTGCGGAAGGCGCTGGGTGAAGGCGTCGCTACCTCTGTGAGCGTGATGATGCCATGCCCATGGGTTCCTGACCTGTTGCACTATCTCAAAGACCATCCGGGCACTGACGCGGGATTGCACCTGACGCTGACCAGTGAATGGCGCAACTACCGGTGGGGCCCTCTCGCCGGCCAGGCGGCCGTACCGGGGCTTGTCGATACAGAGGGCGCTTTGTGGGCATCAGTAGAAGACGTGGTGACGCACGCCACAGCAGATGAGGTTGAAAAGGAAATTCGTGCACAGCTGCAGCGCGCCCTCACGGCCGGACTCAAGCCCACTCATCTCGACTCGCACATGGGCACATTGTTTGCAAAGCCCGATTTCCTGCAGCGCTACATTAAAGTTGGCGTGGAGTCGCGCATACCCGTGATGTTTCCAGGCGGGCACAATACCATGATCGGCGCCCAGCGCGGCATCGATGCAGCCACACGCAAAGCGTTTGAAGAAACCGGCCAAATGATCTGGCAGGCAGGGCTACCGGTGCTCGACGACCTCCACAATGTTAGCTACGACTGGGGCTACCCCGGCAACCAGACGACAACCATTGAACAACACCGTGCCTATGCCACCGCGCAGTACATCAAGACCATTCAGGCATTGAAACCAGGTCTCACCATGGTGATCATGCACTGCTCTGAACCCACGGAGGTCTTTCAGCACATCACAGACTCCGGCAACATCCGGCGCGGTGATCTGCTGGCGATGACAGACCCTGCATTCAAAAAATTCCTCACCGACGAGCACATCATTCTCACCACGTGGCGGGAGGTGATGGAGCGCCGCAGCAGGATTCAGCGCTAACGCCTTCGGGCCTGCGGGCGATCAGAAGATACCGATCTGGTTTGAAATCACCAGGATGATGACCAGCGGGCAAATGACCCGGATAAAAAACTTCCACAGCGTAGATGGCAGAATGCCCAGGACTTTCTTCGTATTGAAGTAAGGTGAGCCCAGGCTGATTTCATCGATGATGCGATCGGTCTTGATCGCCCAACCCGTGTACAGGCAGGTTGTGAAAACCACGATCAGCATCGCCATGGTGCCAAACAGAAAATCCATGATGTCTAGCATGCCGTGAGCACCCATGAACTGCAGGTTGGTGAGTGTCGGCGACGTGCCATTGGAGAGCGCTGACGGGATGCCCACGACAAAAGCGGCGATGCCAACGGTCCATGTGGCCTTCTTTCGCGTCCATCGTTTGTCGTCGATGAGCCAGCTGCCTACCACTTCTACCATTGAGATGGTGGAAGTGATGGCTGCGATAAAGAGCAGCAGATAGAAGAATGCGCCGGCGATGTTGCCAAAAGGCATGCTGGGGAAAATGTTGGCGAGCACTTCAAATACAAGCGTCGGGCCCGAGCCAGGCTCCATGCCAAACGCGAAGACCGCAGGAAATACCATGAGGCCGCCAAGCAAGGCGACAGAAGTGTCCATCGCACCCACCCAGAGGCTGCTGCTCACGATGCTCTGATCTTTCGGAAGGTAAGAGCCGTAGGTGATAATGATGCCCCAGCCGATGCCCAGCGAGAAGAACGCCTGCGTCAGTGCTTTGAGCACCACCCCACCGGTGATTTTGCTGAAATCGGGAACGAGGTAATACTCCACACCGGCACCCGAACCGGGCAGTGTGAGGCTGCGGATGATGATCACGATGAGCAGCACAAACAAGAGAGGCATCATGATCCTGGTAGCCTTTTCGATGCCGCCGGAAATCCCACCCAGCACAATAATGATGGTGGTAAGCATGGCCAGCGCAAACAAAGGGAGCACATACTCAGGCGCTGCAATGAAGTCCTTGAACGGGATCGGGCTGTTGATGACCGACGTGCACATGTAGCCGATGGTCCAGCCGGCGATGACTGTGTAATAGCTTAACACAAAGAAGCTCACACACAAAGCGAGGACGGCACCAAAGAACATGTACAGTTTGTTGGCGCCAGTGGTACGAAATGCGCCAATGGTGTTTTTGCCAGTGAGTCTGCCAAGGGCCATCTCATTCATCAGCACCGGGGCACCCACAAAAACCACGCACAGGATATAGATGAACACAAAGGCCGCGCCACCGTTCTGGCCGGTGAGGTAGGGAAATCGCCAGATATTGCCGAGGCCTACCGCGGAACCCGCCGCTGCCATCACAAATCCGAATTTAGAAGCCCATTGACCGCGTTCTGCTGACATGCTAATGTGATTATTCTTCCAAGATTGGAAAATATTGCCATTTATCATACCGATTTGCCACGGTGCGGTAAACAGACACCAGTTGAAACACCGTTGCAGAAAGGGCAGATTTTCCCGATTTCTCTTTGATGCAAGGACTATGCAGACGAACCTTGGGTCATGAATTCACCGACTCTCCAGGACCGTTCCGACAAGCAGCAGCGACTGTTTGGTGCGGCGCTCTGGCTGGGTGTATTTACCGTTGTATACAACCTCGGTGAAGGGATCGTGGCCACGCTCTTTGGCTACGAGGATGAAACATTCGCCCTGTTCGGATTTGGCGTTGACAGCTTCATCGAAATGATCTCCGGCATGGGCATCGTTTACATGACCTGGCGGATCCGCAGGCAACCCGACAGCGGACGGAGTGATTTTGAGCGGACTGCCTTGAGAATCACCGGCTATTGCTTTTATGTGCTGGCCGGGGGACTGGTCATCACAGGCTTGTTTAATCTCTACACGGGCAATGCACCGCAGACAACCTTTTGGGGTGTGGTGATTTCATCCATTTCCATCGTTGTGATGATTGTGTTGATTGTAGGGAAGATCCGCATTGGCAGGGCCCTTCAGTCAGACGCCATCCTGGCTGACGCTAATTGCACCAAAGTGTGTATTTACATGTCCATCGTACTGCTCGCTTCCAGCGGCCTGTACGTGTGGACTGGCTTTGTGTACGCCGACAGTCTGGGTACCCTGGGGCTCGCCTGGTTTAGTGTGGCTGAGGGCCGGGAGTGCTTCGAGAAAGTGAAGCACGGCACTCATTGCCACTGTCATTGAGGCTTGTCACTTCGGGCCTTATCGCCTACTTTTATCCAGGTGGAAAACCACCCCTTTCACACAACCTATCAGTCTTGCTTATGAAATTCGGAACCAAAGCTATTCACGCTGGCGTCGCACCGGACCCGTCCACCGGTGCCATCATGACACCTATATTCCAGACTTCCACCTACGTGCAGGAATCACCGGCCAAACACAAAGGCTACGCCTATGCACGGGGTGCGAACCCCACGCGCAATGCCCTGCAGGCCAGCATTGCGGCGCTGGAGAACGGCAGGTTTGGCTTGTGCTTTTCTTCGGGCATGGGTGCAACTGATGCCGTCATCAAGTTGCTGAATCCGGGTGATGAGGTAATTACCACAAGCGATATCTATGGTGGTTCGTACCGGATGTTCACGAAAGTTTACGAGAAGTATGGTATCGGGTTTCATTTTGTTGATATGACAGATGTGGCGAATATCAAGCCGCTTCTGAATGCAAAGACCCGACTGTTGTGGGTAGAGACACCTTCCAATCCATTGATGCGGGTAACCGACATCGGCGCGTGTTGTGCGCTCGCCAAAACGGTGGGTGCGATGGTTGCAGTCGACAATACGTTTGCCTCGCCGTACCTGCAAAATCCACTGGATCTCGGCGCCGACATCGTCATGCACTCAGTCACGAAATACCTGGGCGGTCACAGCGATGTAGTGATGGGTGCGTTGGTGACCAACAACGAGAAGATCCATCAGGAGCTGGCCTTCATTGCCAACTCCTGCGGAGCCGTGCCTGGACCTCAGGATTCATTCCTGGTGTTGCGCGGCATCAAGACCCTGCACTTGCGTATGGAGCGGCATTGCTTCAACGGAAGGAAAGTGGCGGAGTATTTGCGAAAGCACCCCAAGGTGGGCCATGTGTACTGGCCCGGATTTGAAGATCATCACAACCACGCAATCGCCAAAAAGCAGATGCGCGACTTTGGCGGGATGCTCAGCTTCACGTTGAAAGACGACAGCACCGCTAAGGCTGTCCTGCTGATGGAGTCTGTTCAGTTATTTTCTCTCGCTGAATCACTCGGTGGTGTGGAGTCGCTGATCAACCATCCTGCCTCAATGACACATGCCAGCATTCCCAAAGCAGAGCGGGTGAAGAACGGGCTGACCGACTCGCTGATCCGGTTGAGCGTGGGGGTAGAAGATGCCGAAGATTTGCTGGACGATCTGGCGCAGGCGCTGGAAAAAGTCTGAAACCCTGTGACTTTTTCTCCCGGTACCGATTCTGACCACAGGAACCCGTGTTATGTCCGAAGCGGAAATAAGGCAGGAGAACGAAATCGTAGAGCGATCCCGCAAGGACATTCGCGCCTTTGGTGAGCTCTATGAAAAGTACTTCGATCGCATTTACTATTATATTCTGCGCCAGACAGACGACGAGGAAATCGCGGGCGACTTGTGTTCGCAGACCTTTGTGAATGCACTGAATCACCTGCCGAAATACGAGTACCGTGGATTGCCGTTCAGCGCATGGCTGTACCGCATCGCGGGCAATGAAGTGAACAAGTATTACAGGAAAAAGAAAGTAACAAAGGTTTTTAGCATTGAAGAAATAAAAGTGCGCGAACTGGTGGAGCGCTCAGACGACACGTGGGACGAGGACCTGATCAGGAAGTTACTGGAGTTCATGAAAGATCTTCCCACCGACATGCTGCAGGTGCTGGAGTTGCGCTTTTTCGAAGACAAAGATTTTAAGGAGATTGCCTATATTCTGGAGATGACAGAAAGCGGCGCCAAGATGCGCACCTATCGGGCGCTGGACAAGTTGCGCAAGAACTTTCATATTAAGGTGAAGTACGATGAGTAAGAATGATATCCGGTTGAGAAGGCAGCGATTTGCGCGGGGAGCTGACCGTTACCGCAACTATGGCGCGGTGATGGAGCGGCATGAGAAAGAGAAGAAGCTGAAAATCGTCATCCGTGCTTTCTCCATGTTCCTTGTAGCGTTGATTGTGATCATGCTCATCGTAATCCTTGGCCGCCTCGAGAAAAAGAGCAGGACTACCCACAAACCGACAGTCAGTGGTCAGGTCATCACAGTGCGTGGCCAAATTGTCTAGCACGGATTCTGTGGGTGTCTATAAACAAGACGCACCATGGAAAACAAGAAACATCCGGCAGCGGATTTGCAGCGCAAACGGCCGCTCATCTTTTTGTTCAGCCTGAGTCTGAGCATCAGCCTCGCGATCATGGCTTTTGAGTGGCGCACGCCAAAGGGCCCCGCAATTTCGCGCAGCGTCGCAGTCTTTGACATTCCGTTTACAGCCATCGATGTACCGTTGACGAGGCACGAAGTTCCGCAGCCCGCAAGGCTCGCGCTCCCGAAGGCATCACCCGAAGTTGTACCGGACGCATCCAATGATCCGACGGATGAAATCGACCTGACACCACCGCTTGAAGCAGACGAACCAGAATCAGTCAACGCTCCACAGCCTGTTGAAGAACCGGAAGATCCTGGTAAGGTATATGTCATTGCTGAGGTAGCGCCGGTTCCTGCCGGTGGGTACGGAGCCTACTATGATTTTCTGAAGCGGAACATGCGGTATCCGATGCGGGCGCGAGCTGCTGGCATTGAGGGCAGCGTTTATGTGCAGTTTATTGTTGGTACCGGGGGACATCCGGAAGAAGTATCCATCCTGAAGGGAATTGGTGGCGGCTGCGATGAAGAAGCGGTGCGGGTGATCCGCGCGACGCGTTGGGAGGCAGGTCGGCAGCGGGGTCGGCCGGTGCGGGTGAAAATGGTGATACCGGTGGTATTCCGGCTGGGTCAGTAAAAACAGAAAGGCCGCTGAAACAGCGGCCTTTCTTCAAATCAGATCCAACTTCCGACTTATTGGAAGATCGGAATTTTCTCAGACTTATCCGGTACCGGATTAGGGGTATTCGGATTGGTGTTGATTTCACCCTGAGGGATTACATACCGGTTCGGGATTTGCTGACCGATACCAGGATATGCGGGGATGCCAAGCGTAACCAAAGGAGTGGCCTTGAAGGACCTTCTCAAATCGGTATAGGCTTCGAACTGCATGAATGTCAGGATGTACTTCTGAGCAAGGATCTCATAAATGAGGGCCTCCTGCTGAGTTGCAAGATTCTTAGGGTTCGCAATGCCGGCTGCATCAAAATCGCTCAGTGCATAGCTGTCGTATTGACGGCCAGTGGCAGAGATGGTCTTGCCAAAAACATCACCAGTTGACAGTTGAGCCCTCACTGCATTCAATGCTGCCAGCGCGCCATTCAGGTCGTTGGTTCTGGCTTTTGCTTCAGCGAGAATAAGCTGGTTTTCATAGAAGGTCAGGAGCGGGAATGGAGCATCAGGCGAGAACATGCCGCTTGCCGTCGTATTGGGATCATAGCCCGGAGTGTACAGACCAACCTGGAAGAAATGGTTGATCAGTGCAGTTTCATCCGTGTTGGCGTTGTTCCGACCTTTCATAAGATCCACCAGGAACACGTTGTCCGTGTCATCCGTGTAAGAGCAACCAGTATCAGCGGGGCGGTTGATATCAAAGAACACGTTGTGCAGGTTCTGATCAACTCCCTGGCTGGTACCATGGGGCATCAGCATGTCACCACCGGCAGGAATACCGTTGTTGGCGGCGCTGATGGCATTAGCATACTGACCCAGGTGCAGGTACAAACGAGCCACCAAAGTGTTGGCAGCTGCCTTCCAGGCTGCGTCATCATTTCCGTAGATGAAATCGCTGCTGATTGAGCCAGCCTTATCAAAATTGGCAATGGCATCATTCAGTCTGCTGATCATCTGGGTATACACATCTGCCTGAGCGTCATACTTCGGGTGTGGGAATTTCTCAATCTGAAGTGCTTCGGAGTAAGGAATATTGCCGAAAAGAACCGTCAACTTGGAAATTGCCATTACTTCAACCACAGCTGCAGCAGCAGCGCCTTTGAAGTTACCGAAAGCGGTGTACTTGTCCTGTACCAGACGAGCATGTCCGGCGAGGTAGTAGTAGTTGAACCAGCCAAAGGTGTTGGTGTTCACCTGATACTCCGCCAGGGTAAGGTGCTGACGGGAGAGGCCGGTGAGCTGGCTGCTCCACATGGCAGCAATACGGGCATCCGTATCTTCATAAAGTTCTCCAAGCTCCACCAGTGCGCCATTGAAGATAACTTCAGCAGGTGCATCCGTAGGATAGTTGGGGTTGGTCTTTATGTCTTTGTCCTTGAACAGGTCCTGGCAGGACGACAGCACTACCAGCGCCGCCAGTACAACGATTGATTTATTGATCTTAAGATTTTTCATAGTCAGAATGTGGTTTGGATTAATAGGTAATCTTAACCGACAAGAGGAACGACTTGGTATTCGGGTTGGTGAACCAGTCTTCACCGCGAACCACACCAGAACCAGTGATATTCACCTCAGGGTCAACACCTGTGAAAGGCGTCCAGAGGAACAGGTTACGACCAGTGAGGCTGAAGTCGATTGAATTCAGCTTGGTCTTGGCTTTGAAACCGGGTGAACGCAGGCCGTAAGACAGCGATATTTCGCGAACACGCAGTACAGTGGCATCTTCCAGGAACTGCTTCGCAGAAGCTGAAGAGAAGGAAGTGCCAAGACCCTGATACCAGTCCTGGGTGAGAGCCACCGGACCTGCACCAAAATCCTTCACCTGACCGCGGAACTCTGTACCGGCAGTGATGGTATTGCCATTCACGTCCTTGAGGTCCTGAGCTGCAACGATCGTGTGTCCGTTGTCAGCATGCGTACCGAAGGTATAGAGGGCACCACGGGTACCGTTCCAGAACTGGTTACCGTATACACGGTCAACTTGAGGATATCCGCACCAAGTTCAACTTCGAGACCTTTGTTGGACATCTTCGCAGCGTTCTGCCAGACCCGCGTGGATGGTTCAAAGCTGGTCATGGATGCCTGCCGCAAGGAGTACTTTGACGCCCGGCATCACTGCTTTGCGTGGGTACTGGGGCCTCAACAAGCACAGCACCGGGCGTTTGACGATGGCGAGCCCAACCACAGTGCAGGCGATCCCATCCTGCGGGTGATCCGCTCCCATCAGCTCACCAATGTGCTCGTCATCGTCGTTCGGTACTTTGGGGGCACCAAACTCGGCGTGAGTGGTCTGATTCAGGCTTACAAGAAGGCCGCCGAAGATGCACTTAGCCATGCCCCAGTTATTCAAGTCGCTGTCAAAGAGACATTGCACGTGCAACTTGACTACGCTGCATTGCCCGAATTCATGCAGCTGGTCAAGCGAAATAAACTAACCGTTTCCCGGCAGCAACTGGACCAAAGTTGCACCATCGACTTATCCATTGACGCCGATCAGGTTGAAATGGTGCGTGAAAAGATCAGTCTGCTTGCCGCGATCGGGAAGAATGTGACGCTGTTGTAATCACCTGGCTCTCACAGCAGCAGGGCACCCACTTCGCGCCAGTTGTTGAGCCGTTCATACTGCGTGAACTGCATGTTGTGGGGGGCGGTGAAGAGCAGACGCCGGCCGCCGAATGTGTCCAGGTTGTGCGGGAGGTCATCGATCATGTAGTCACCGTGCACGATGGACTTGCTACCGCAGAAGACAAACTGTTTCCAATGCAGAAATGGGAAATGCTCTTTGAGCCAATCGAGTTTCTCACGCAGCGAGTTCGGAAACTCCATTGCCGATGACACGATAAAAACGCTATACTTTTCATTGAGTTGGCGCACCACTTCCTGTGCACCTTCATTCACACGCATGGTGCGGAAAAACTGCGGGCGGAAGGTAAACTGATACAATACCTCTTGTGGGTGCGGCCAGCCTGCCCCTTCCGTTTTTCCATTGAGAGATTCTCGCGCCACACGGACGCCAAACTCCTTTTCGTAGGTATCGATGAACTGGCCGGTGGCATCAGCCATCACATCGTCCATGTCGATGATCAGTCGCTGCTTCATTCCCCGCAAAATGGCAAATCCGTTCAATAAATAGTATATTCAGGAGATGGAAGATGAGGCAAAAAAGGTGATTGTTTTTGCTGCGTACGATACAGTGATGGAAGCGAATCTTGCCAAAACGAAGCTGGACGCCTATGGAATACCCTGTTTCCTTACGGATGAACATCTGACACAGATGTATCCCTTCCGCAATGACCTTTTCCCTGGTGTACGGCTTCATATTTTTGAAGAGGATCGCGAGCAGGTATCCGAATTGCTGTCGGAAGGAATCACTGAACTTGCAACCATACGGTGCCCCTCCTGCCAATCGGCCGATGTCGTACGTGGCGAAGAAGATGCCTTCGCCGACTGGCGCCAGGCGCTGGCCGTCTATTTCTTCACCAAACCAAGGGTGCGGCAATACATCTGCAACCACTGTGGGCATCGATGGAATTGATCATCCATTTTCCTGACCCTGCGTATATATCAGCTATATCACCAACCCTACCTTTGAACATTCTTGAACCATGAAACAGAAAATCATCATCGGCGTACTGGGACCCGGGGAAAACGCATCACCGGAAGCTTGTGAACTGGCCTATCAGCTGGGCCGCTCCATTGCCAAAGAAGGATGGATCGTGCTCACCGGTGGCCGGGAATATGGCACGATGGATGCCGCCATGCGCGGGGCTACCGAAGAAGGCGGTCTCACGATCGGCGTCTTGCCGTTGACAAACTCCCGCAACTCGTCTCCTTTCGCTACCATTCGAATCGTGACCGGGCTGGGCAGCGCGCGCAACAGTATCAACGTACTCAGCAGCCATGTCGTGTTGATTTGCGGCATGTCGGCAGGCACCGCCTCGGAAGTGGCTGTGGCCATCAAGTCCAACAAGAAAGTCATCCTGGTCAATCAGGATGAGCAGACGGTCGCCTTCTTCAGGAAGATCGGGCCGCAACGGATCATCACCACAAAGACTGTTGAGGAGACAATGGCGATTGTCCGCGACTATGTAGCCATGAATCAGATTGCCTGATCAGGCAGCCTCAAAACTGGTGGCTGATGCCCGCTTGACATATTCTTCATAGTCAAACGGTGTATCGCCGCCATCGAGCAGACAGCCCTCCGGAATAGCCGGATAGATTTCTTCGTACGTTTTCACCATGTTCATGAACACACGGCGATAGACATGGCTCCGGTCGATTTTGGCCGGGTCATCCAGCCCTGCGGCGGCCATCAGTTCGACGAAGCTATCGACCGTGTTCTTGTGAAAGTTGGCGACCCGCACTTTCTTGTCCTCGATCACCAGGCCATTCATCAGCACAGGGTTCTGCGTGGCGACACCAGTAGGGCACGTATTCTTGTTGCACTCCAGCGCCTGGATGCAACCCAGCGCCATCATCATTGCGCGCGCACTGTTGCAGGTGTCGGCACCGAGGGCCATGGCCCTGATAATGTGAAATCCTGTGAGCACCTTGCCGGAGGCAATGAGCCGCATTTTGTCGCGGATGGCAAACCCGCGCAACGCATTGTCAACAAACGACAACGCATCAAGCAATGGCATGCCCACAAAGTTGGAGAACTCCGGAGGCGCTGCCCCTGTTCCACCTTCGCCGCCGTCAACCGTAATGAAGTCAGGATAAGAGTCGAGTTGCACCATGGCTTTGCAGATGCCGATGAATTCATCCTTCCGGCCGATACAGAGTTTGAAGCCCACCGGTTTTCCACCGGACAACCCGCGGAGTTTTTCGACAAACTGAATTAATTCAATGGGTGTGCTGAAGGCGCTGTGAAAGGGTGGCGAGAATACGGTGGTGCCTGGCTTCACCAGACGGATGGCCGCTATCTCGGGCGTATTCTTGGCAGCGGGAAGGATTCCACCGTGACCCGGCTTGGCACCCTGCGACAACTTGATCTCGACCATCTTCACATTGGGGAGCGTGGCATTGGCGCGGAAGGCCTCATCATTAAAATTCCCGGCCTCGTCGCGGGCGCCGAAATAACCCGTGCCGATCTGCCAGATGAGGTCTCCACCATTCTTGAGGTGGTAAGGACTAAGCCCACCTTCGCCAGTGTTATGCGCAAAGCCTCCGATCCTGGCACCGGTATTGAGCGACTCGATGGCGTTCTTGCTCAGCGAACCAAAACTCATTGCAGATACGTTCAGCACGCTCATGTCATAGGGTTGCTGACACCTGGAACCTCCAAATCGCACCCGTGGGTGGTGGTTCAGTTTCGCCACATCCATGGGCTTGATGGAGTGACACATCCACTCATAACCTTCTGCGTAAACATCCAGTTGGGTACCGAAGGGGGTTGTGTCAATTTGCTTTTTCGCTCGTTGGTAGATTACCGACCGGTCGTTGCGGTTGATAGGGGCGCCGTCCGTATCGCTCTCCACAAAGTACTGCTGAATTTTGGGTCGCAGGTCTTCAAAGACATAGCGCAGGCGTCCTGCAAGGGGGAAGTTTCTCTTGATCGACTGGCGTGTCTGTATCATGTCCTGAACGCCCATGACAATGAGCGGACCGGTGATGATGAATCCGGCCAGCGCCGGGAGCCAGAACCATGCCCAGCCAATCAGCAGCAGGGACGAGAGAACAGAAATCGACACAAACAGTTGGCGCGTATTCATAGTGGGGAGTTGTGTTCAACAAATATAGTAAGGGGGGTACAGTATTGCGGGTGCCTATTTTTGCTCACCGCGCAGATTCTCAGCAACCATCAGCACGAAATCCTTGCCTTTCACAAATCCCTTGCCCCAATCGGCATCGAGATCTTTGGTGATGCCAAGGCCGGCAATATCCTCCACTTTCATCCCCTTCTTCAGCGCTGCGGCTACCTCGTCTCGGATCCGGGCGATGCGATCGCGAAAAAGCTTCAGGTCTGCTTTCGTCGCCACTTCTCCGTGTCCGGGAATGACCCGCGTCTGGTCATTGATGAGCGCAAGAATACCATCCAGTGAGGTGATGAATCCATTCACCGAACCGCCTGAGGATACGTCTATGAAGGGAAATCCATAACGGACAAATGCATCACCGGTGTGGAGCACGTTGGCATTCCTGAAATGCACGACAATGTCTCCGTCGGTGTGACCGGAGGCGATGTGAATAAGGTCGATGTCTTCGTCATTGAGATGGATGGACATTTTGCTTCCGAAGGTGACCACAGGCCAGGCATCCGGGTCACGGGGTGGCGTGGTCCGGTTCATCGCCTTATTGACTTGCTCAGTTTTCATGCGATCCCGCACGGCGTCATGCGCGAGGATAGTGATCCCCTGACGCTTGAAGTTTTCGTTGCCACCGGTGTGATCTCCGTGAATGTGGGTGTTGATGAGGAACCGGATCGCAGTCGGGTCAATGGTTTTGGCTGCTTCGCGTATGCGGTCTGACAGCGGAGCAAACTGATCGTCCACCAGTATCAATCCGTCTTTGCCGCGGAGCAGGCCGATGTTGCCACCGGCACCTTTCAGCATATATACCTGGTCGGTCAGTTTTTGAGGCCTGATTTTCACCGTGTCCATGTTTTGCTGGGCCGTGGCAGACAGTGCCAGGCACAGGAACATGGTGGTAATGGGGGTCTGACGATTCATCTTGTTTGGTTTTTCATTCAATATAGTACGCTACGGGCCATCGTCAAAACAGTGCATGACAGGCGGCGATCAGCAAGAATCAGGTTGAGGATTCATGAACCTGCGCACATCTTGCAGTGAACTAAATGATAATTTTATGGTTGTGGAGTCGACATCAGCATACACCTACAAAAGGATCGAAGAAGCCATCCGGTACCTCGAGCAGCACCATCTCAGGCAGCCGGAATTGGGTGAGGTGGCAGACCATGTCCACCTGAGTCCGTATCATTTTCAACGGCTGTTCTCAGAGTGGGCTGGAATCAGTCCCAAGCGATTCCTGCAATATCTGACCGTCAGCTTTTTGAAATCCAGGCTTGCGACGTCCAGCAGTCTGCTGGAAGCAGCAGCCTCGGCGGGTCTTTCGGGGCAATCGCGGGTATATGACCTGTTCACAACACTGGAGGCAGTGACGCCTCAGGAGTACAAGCAGCACGGACATGGACTGGAGGTGCGTTATGGTTTTCACGAGACGCCGTTTGGGCTGGCGCTGATCGGCATCACGGGTCGTGGTGTGTGTTGGCTTTCATTTCACCCGGACGACCAGGATCGCAAGGCAGCCATTGAATCCCTGCAGGAGCACTGGTTCCTTGCAAGATTGACGGAGGATGCGTCTGCCACGGAGGCGACCATCCGGCAGTTGTTTCAGCGCCATTCTGTGGGTGACCGGTTTCATGTACTGGTGAAAGGGACCAATTTTCAGGTGCGTGTGTGGGAGGCTTTGCTTAAGCTCCCCGAGGGCGCCGTCACAACCTATCAGGATATTGCCCGTCACATTCAGCAGCCGAAGGCGCTCCAGGCGGTAGGATCTGCAGTTGGCGCCAATCACATCGCGTATTTGATTCCCTGCCATCGCGTGATCCGCAAAGACGGCATTCTGGGTGAATACCGTTGGGAGCCACTGCGCAAGAAAAGCATGCTGGGCTGGGAGATGTCGCGTACGGAAGCGGAAATCCCCGGATAGGCTAACGCTTCAGTTTTCCAAACAGTGGCTTGCCCGGATACACATCTGCGACTGAGTTTCCTTTGCGCACCACGGCCACGCCATTGACGAGCACGAACTGGACGCCGTCAGAGAATTTGAGGCCCGCCTCGAATGTTGCCTTGTCAGTAACCGTGGCAGGGTTGAACACTGTAATATCTGCGTCACATCCC
>JAIBBB010000006.1 GCA_019694905.1 Cyclobacteriaceae bacterium | reverse complement strand
CTCACGTGTTGTGCGAGTACACGAGTAGGTGCGCTACAGGCATATTTGTGTCGCCCCGATGGGGCATGGGTTTGGTGGGAACTACATGCGCGGAAGTGCAACCCGTATATGGGGCTCAAGAGGTGCGTGAACAACACGTGAGGTGCACGACACGTAAATGAATGCCGCCCCTACAGGGCTCGCGAACATCATCAATTTGACGCGCGGGCCTGCGCTAAACTATTTCTCTTCCAACTCCTTCTGCTGCTTCTGCAAGGCCATGCGAGAGTAGAAGTTGTTGATCATCGACAACAACTCCGGCGCGGTGAGGTAGTACATCACCTTGTTGAAATTGACGTTGAACTGTGTCAGCAGATCATAATACTCCTTCTCCGTCAAATGGTGGCGCTCCATGAGCGTATGCTTCAACTCATCACTCTTGATCACCAGATCCACATAGGTCTTCGCCTTCTGATTCTGCATATTGAAGCGCGCTACCTTGATCTTCTCCTTGCGCTCCTTGGAATAGTAGAACGGCAAACGCTTGCCCGTCAGCTTCTGCCAACGCCGGTCCTCCTCCTCAAACAGTCCTTCATATGGATTCTCTATGGCCGTGTCGAGAATGGTGATGGCGTTGAGCATCGTCCGCTTCTCACTCATCCGGATGATGCCCTCTTCATAAGTCAACAACGGGACTTCCACCGACGTATAACCAATCAGCGAAAACACAAGCGTATCCTTGCGCGTAGCCTGGACGGTGAATCTTCCTTTGGCGTCCGACGAGGTGCCGTGCAGCGTACTCTTGATCTGAATGTTGACGTAAGGAAGACCGACAAAAGACAGAGAGTCCATGACCACCCCGGTGAAAACTTCTGTCTTCCAGGTCTGTGCATGTGCACATTGCAGGCCCATCCACAACAAGCACGTGGCAGCCAGTTTGAATACCCGGTGCGGGTTGTGTAAGAGGCCGTTTTTCACCGGGCGGTAAGATACCATAAAACAATACATTTGCGGAGTTGCATATGAAAATTGGCCTCCTCTCGGATACACACGGATTTCTGGACCCCGCTGTTTTTGATTATTTCAAATCCGTAGACGAAATCTGGCATGCCGGCGACATCGGTAACGATGTGGTGGAGTCTCTCGCAAATTTCAAACCACTTATTGCCGTGTTCGGCAACATCGACGACAAATCCATCACCACGCAATTCCCGGAAGACTATCGCCGCACAATTGAAGGCGTGGATTGCTGGATGACACACATCGCCGGTGCCCCACCCAACTACAATCCGCGTGTGCGCAAAATCCTGCAGCAGCACACTCCACAAGTACTCATCTGCGGGCACTCCCACATCCTGCGCGTCCGGCGCGACCCAGCATTCAACAACATGCTCTACATCAATCCCGGCGCTGCTGGCCACCACGGCTTTCACCATATGCGCACGATCGTCCGATTTGAAATCGCCGCCGGCACGGTCTCCCACATGGAAGTAATTGACCTCGGCAAACGCGGCGCCCTGAAACAGTGACCCCCGACAATTAAAAAAGCCTCACCGGCACGCCGGGAGGCTAACAGTATCATCTGACAACAGGAAAGAGGCTTATTTGCCTGCCTTCTTGGCCTTGAATTCTTCCTTGATGGCTTCGATGTCCACGCCCTTCATCACAGGCTTGAAATTCTGGATCTTCAGCGCGGTTCTGCGGCGTGCGGCAACTGCCTTATCCTTGCGGTTCTTTCTCTTCAAACGGGTAACTGACATGGCTTTACAGATTTTGGAGGGCGCAAAGGTAAGAGAATTTGGTCACCATCCAAGCAAAAGTGTCATCAAGAGAACTGGCCGCCAGTGCCAGAAATGGGGCTTTTTGCCCACCAGAGCCGATAATTGACTAGTTTTGTCGATTCATCTATGGACAAACCTACGCTCCCCAAAGGTACCCGGGATTTTGGCCCCGCCCAGATGGCCAAACGCCAGTTTATCTTTGCCTCCATCCGCTCCATCTTCCAGAAATTCGGCTTTCTGCCCCTGGAGACGCCTGCCATGGAGAACCTCTCCACCCTCACCGGCAAATACGGCGAGGAGGGCGACCAACTGCTCTTCAAGATTCTGAACTCCGGCGACTTCCTCAAGGACGTCCCCGCCGACAAACTCGTCGCCCGCGATTCCCGATCCATCACCTTTGACATCGCTGAAAAAGGTCTGCGCTACGACCTCACCGTGCCCTTCGCGCGGTATGTGGTGATGAACCGTCACGAAATCACATTCCCCTTCAAGCGCTACCAGATTCAGCCGGTGTGGCGCGCCGACCGCCCGCAAAAAGGACGCTACCGCGAATTCTATCAGTGCGACGCCGACGTGGTGGGCACCGACTCGCTGTTCTGTGAAGTGGAAATCATCCTGATGATCCGCGAGGCTTTCGCCGCACTCGGCATCACTGACTACAGCATCAAAATCAACCACCGCGGTGTGCTCGGTGGTCTCGCCGACCTCGCCGGCGCCGGCGACCAGCAAACCAGTTTGTTTGTCGCCATCGACAAGCTCGACAAGATCGGTGAAGAGAAGGTGAAGGAAGAGCTCGTCGCCCGCGGCTTCTCGCCCAACAGCCTGACGCCGGTCTTTCAGCTGCTCAACGCACAAGGCACCACCGCCGACAAGCTGGCACTGCTCGATGGGACTTTCAGCCAGTCCGCCGCCGGACAGAAAGGCATCGCCGAATTGCGGCAGATGCTGGATCTCCTCCGCGCGTATGGCGCTTCCGAGGACCACGTCGAGTTTGATGTGGCACTTGCCCGTGGACTCAGCTACTACACCGGCTGCATCTTCGAAGTCAAGATTCACAACGTCGCCATCGGCAGCGTCTGCGGTGGCGGTCGCTATGACAACCTCACCGCTGTTTTCGACGGAAAAGAAAAGAGCTCAGGCGTGGGAATCTCCTTTGGCATCGACCGCATCTATGACGCCATGGAGGAACTGCAACTCTTCCCGGCGCGCACACAGATCTCCACCAAAGTGCTCATCGCCCACTTTGACGCAGCAAGCCACTCCTACGGTCTCGGCGTGCTGCGCGCACTGCGCGAGGCGGGTATCGCGAGCGAAATCTATCCCGACGAATCCAAACTGAAGAAGCAACTGGAGTACGCCGACCGGAAGCTCATTCCCTACACCATCGTGATCGGCCCTGACGAAGTCCGCACAGGCCAGCTCACACTCAAAGTCATGGGTACCGGCGAACAACAGGCGTTGCCCATCACCGACATCATCCACCGCGTCCGCGCCTAACTGCCACAGCCATCAAGACGGAAACCCATATCATCTCGTCGCAAACGCTCACGCTGCGTGATCTGTCAAAACTCGCTTTTCACGAGGTGACACTGGCGTTGTCAGACGACGCGAAGAATCGCATCCGCAAATGCCGCGAGTACCTCGACAACCGCATGGCACAGTCGGCAGACCCGGTCTATGGCATCAACACCGGTTTCGGCTCGCTCTACAACAAGCATATCTCCAACCACCAGCTGGAAACCCTCCAGGACAACCTGGTGAAGTCACATGCGTGCGGCACCGGTCCTGAAGTGCCGGCAGAGATTGTGCGACTGATGCTGATGTTGAAAGTCCAGTCGCTGTCTTATGGCTATTCGGGTGTACAGCTCGAGACCGTAGAACGGCTGACGGCGCTGTTCAACGCAGGGGCACTTCCCATTGTCTATCAGATGGGGTCACTCGGCGCTTCCGGCGACCTCGCACCGTTGGCACATTTGTCGCTGCCACTCCTCGGCCTGGGTGAAGTGCAGATGGGGGCAGAACGTATCGCAGGCGATGTGTTGCTCCGCCGCCAGCAATGGGATCCTATTCACTTCAAAGCCAAAGAAGGGCTCGCGCTGCTCAACGGCACACAGTTCATGAGCGCATACGGCGTGTGGTGTACCCTGCACGCCCACCGGCTGATCCAGCTCGCCGACATGATCGGCGCACTGTCTCTCGATGCATTCGACGGCCGCCCTGAACCCTTCGAACCCGCCGTGCACACCATCCGCCCGCAGCGCGGCCAGGGACGTGTCGCAGCGCACCTGCTGCAACTGCTCGACGGCAGCGCACTCATCCATCAGGCCAAGCGCCACGTGCAGGACCCGTATTCCTTCCGATGCATGCCACAAGTGCACGGCGCAAGCCTCGACGCCATCGACTACGTGACGGGCGTGATGCTCGCTGAAGTGAATGGCGTCTCGGACAATCCGAATATCTTCCCCGACGACGACAAGATCATCTCCGCCGGAAACTTCCACGGTCAGCCATTGGCACTGGCACTGGACTTTCTCGCCATTGCCGTATCCGAACTTGGCTCTATTTCGGAGCGCCGCACTTATCAATTAATTTCCGGCGCCCGCGAATTGCCGCATTACCTTGTGGCCGATCCGGGTATTAACTCCGGACTGATGATCCCGCAATACACGGCCGCCTCCCTCGTAAGCCAGAACAAACAGTTCTGCACCCCGGCGTCGGTGGACTCCATCGTGTCCAGCAACGGCCAGGAAGACCACGTGAGCATGGGCGCGAATGCAGCGACCAAAGTCTTCAGAGTGGTCGACAACGTCTACGCCATCCTGGCGGTAGAACTGCTCACGGCCTGTCAGGCGCTGGAATTCCGGCGTCCGCTCACCACATCGCCGCAATTGCAGGAAATGGTAAAAAAATTCAGGGATCATGTACCGTTCCTTCAGTCTGATCGTTTGCTCTACAAAGACATGCACGCCGCCGAAGTTTTTCTGAAAACGCTAACTTTAGCCGATACGCTCTGACCGTGATCCGCCGTCTGCTCATCATATCCTTTGCCGTCCTGGGGGTCCTTCCCGTCAGCGCACAATACGTGAGCCGGCTCGGTCGATTTCAGGTAGATGAAAAGAAGGGCTGTGCGCCGTTTACGGTGACACTCACCAACCTGCTCGCCGGCGACTGCACGCCGGGAAAACCCTGCGTGATGGACTATGAGAGCAACGGCACGCAGACACAAAACCAGTTTACTTTCACCTACAACACACCGGGCACCTTCACGCTTTCAGTGATCTATCAGAGCATCGGCGCCGACGACATCACCATCACGGTCGACGACAACATCCAGCCCGCGTTTGAGATCTACACCTGCGCGAACAACAACGCGACGATCAAAGTCACCGACAACCACTACGATCAGTACGTCATCGACTTCAACAACGACAACAATCCCGAAACCATCATCCCCTTCAGCAACAACGCTGTGGCCTCGCATAGTTATGGCGTTGGCGGCAATTTCAATATCGCCGTGCGCGGCCGCGACCTGAAATCCGCCGACAACTGCACGGCGAATGTGCAAGCCTTCACGGCTCTCGCCAGCCTCCCGACGCCGAAAATCGATCAACTCACCGTGGTGGACGTCTCTACCATGCAACTCGACTTTACCGCCGCCCCGCACCTGCGGCTCAACCTCGAAGTGGCGGTCAACAACAACAGCAACTTCCAACTCTTCCAACTGCTCTACGGAGTCAGCAGCTACACGATCACCAACCTGAAGCCCGACCAGAACTACTACTGCTTCCGGCTTTCTGCATACGATGTGTGCAATGGCACAAACACGTACTCCAATATCATCTGCAGCCAGCAACTGTCGCTGACGGCCGAGAGTGAAGTCAACAAACTCAGCTGGCTCACCTCCACGAGCGGCGTTTCCAACTTCAGCGTGCTGCGCGACGGCGGCAACTACGTCACCGTTCCGGGCATCTCCTTTGACGACACCAACGTGATTTGCCTCACCAACTACTGCTATCAGCTGGTGGCCAACTATGGCAACGGCAGCAAGAGCCGTACACTGCAAAAATGTGTGACCTCGTTCTCTTCGAGAATTCCCACGGCCATCACCAATACCAGTGCCGTAGTGGGCACTGAGGGTGTAAACCTCACCTGGCTGCAAGATCCGGCCTACACGCCAGACACCTACCGGATCTTCCGCTCGTTCGACCGCACCAACTTCGGACTGGCGGGCACCTCCACCACACCAGCATTCAGTGATCCGGTATACAGCGACCAGGCGCGGTTCTGCTACGTGACCAATTACAAAGACGTCTGCCAGAACCAGAGTCCGCAGGGATCACTCGTGTGCCCCATGGTGCTTGCCGGCGAACTGGGCAAAGACAACTCCATCACCCTCAACTGGACCCGGTATGTCGGCTGGCAGAACGGCGTCAGAGCCTACAGCATAGAGAAGTACGACCTCAACGGAACCCTGCTCAGAACATTCTCCACTACCGACAGCACGCTCGTCGACAGCACACCCGACACCATCAACCAGCGCGTCACCTATGTCATCCACGCGCAGAGCAACCAGGCAGGGTTGCAGCAGTCGGTGTCCAACAGCATTACCATTACAAAAGAAGCCCACCTCTTCGCCCCCACCGCCTTCACACCCAACCACGACCGGCTAAACGATTCATTCAAAGTATTCGGTCAGTTCATTGTCAGCATGCACCTTCAGATTTTTGACCGGTGGGGCACACTCCTGTATTTCTCCGACAAGAACAAGCCGTGGGATGGCAAGCGCGACGGCGTCGTGATGCCGGAAGCAACCTACATCTGGAAAGCGGAAATCACCGATCAGGCCGGCCAGCACTTCACGCGCACCGGCACCGTGGCGCTCCTGAGCAAGTAGCCGCTCTTTTTTCGTCCCTTCTCAATCAAATTGTGGCTAACTTTAGTTCTTTGCGATAGCCATGTTGAAAAGATTTCTGAAGATTTCCGCCTATGTGCTGGCAACCCTTGTCGTGGTCGCCGCCGCTGTCTGGTTTTTTGTGCTGCGCCCCAAACCATTACCTGTATCAGATGAAGACCGGGCGCGTCTGACGCTGATGCCGCTGCCGGCAGAAGCGCATTTGTCTGATGGAGAATTTCGCATTGAGCCAACACTCGGTATTGCCTGGAGTGGTGTGGTTGATTCTGTTGCCTGGCGCGCCGGCGAACGATTCATTGCTAACCTGAGCAAACTGACGGCTGTGACGCTGGGCACCTCCGGCACAGGTCTCGACATCCACATCGACAGCACGGCGCAACCGGTGCAACAGTTGAAAGAGAATGAGTCGTATGAACTCATCATCACTACCTCCCAGATAAAACTCCATGCTGCCACACGCTACGGTGTTTTGCGTGGGCTGGAGACGCTGCTGCAACTCGCACAAGCCTCCGGCGACCGTCAGGCCTTTCCGGTGGCCACCATCAAAGACCAGCCCCGCTATGCATGGCGTGGGCTGATGCTGGATGTCTCGCGTCACTGGATTCCCAAAGAGGCCGTGCTGCGCAACCTTGAGGCGATGGCCGCGGTCAAACTCAATGTGCTGCACTGGCACCTGAGCGACTACCAGGGGTTCCGGATGGAGAGCAAGGTGTTCCCCAAACTGCATGAGGCGGGGTCGGATGGAAACTACTACACACAGGATGACATTCGCGAAGTGGTGGCCTTTGCACGCGACCGCGGCATTCGGGTTGTTCCCGAGTTTGACCTGCCAGGCCATTCTACCGGCTTCCTCGTTGGCTACCCTGAGTTGGGCAGCGCTCCCGGTCCCTACAAGATCGACACCAACTTCGGCATACTCACACCCGTGCTCGATCCCACGCGTGAAGAAGTATATGACTTCCTGGACAAGTTCATCGGCGAAGTCAGCGCCCTGTTCCCTGATCCATTCATCCACATCGGCGGCGATGAAGTGGCCGACGAGCACTGGAAGAACAACGCATCCATTCAGGCTTTCATGAAGTCGCACGAGATCGCCAATTCGCACGACCTGCAGGCGCATTTCAATGCGCGGATGGAAAAAATCTTCCGCCAGCACGGCAAGCGCATGGCCGGTTGGGACGAGATTCTACACCAGGATCTCAGCAAAGACATCGTGGTACAAAGCTGGCGCTCTCACAAGTCGCTCTTCGAAGCTGTGCAGAAGAACGGCACCGCCATCCTTTCGAATGGTTATTACCTCGACCACAAGCTGCACGCCGGCAAGCACTACACGCACGACCCCGAAGTGCTTTCGGGTGGGGTGACCATTCAGCCCGACTCCAATCGTTGGCAGCAGTACGAACTCACCCTTCATGTGAATGACAACAAGATTGACATAAGCCTGGTGCTCTTCGGAGAGGGTGCAGAGTTGCGCGGCGTGCTCAACATGATGAGCAACTACACATCCTTCGAGAAGGCGTCGCTGCAACAGGATCAGTTGGCCTTTACTTTCCCGAGCGACTACGGTGAAATTAGTTTTGAATCCACGCTTCAGGGCGACAGCCTGAAGGGTAAACTTGGCTTTGGGCTGTTGTCCTTCCCGCTGAGCGGCGTGAAGAGCGGCGGCCATGACGTGGCCGGCACGCACCCGCCACGGCTGGAGCAAATGAAGCCGCTCACTGCCGACGAGCAACAGCGCATCCTCGGTGGTGAGGCTGCGATGTGGACCGAAGTGGTGTCGATGGATAATTTGGACACGCGGTTGTGGCCGCGACTCGCTGCGATCGCGGAAAAATTCTGGACGCCAAAAGCGCTTACCACGCAAGTTGATGACATGTACCGGCGGCTGGCGATTACCGATCAATACCTGGTGCGCAGAGGCGCCGCCCACCACAGACAGCAGGATGCATTGATCAATCACCTGACACAGGGCAAAAATGCAGAGGCAGTTCGCGTGCTGGTAGACGCGCTCGAGGAAGTGAAACTGTATGACCGGCTGGCCCAGGAGATGGGTCATCTCAGCACGCTCACTCCCCTCAACGAAGTCGTCGACGCGGCGCTTCCGGAAAGCCTTCCTGCGCGCACCTTCAACAGCCAGGTGCATGCCTACCTCGCAGACTCCACCCACCGGCTCCACGCGGCTGCCCTGCGGGCGACGCTCACACAATGGCGTAACAACCACCATGAAATCATGATGATGGCGGCAGAAAACCCGCGCCTGCAAAAAGTACTGAACCTGTCGTCTACCCTCGGCGCGCTGTCGCTGGCAGGCCTCAGGATCATGGATCAACTGGAAGGAAAAGTAACCATCACAGAAGGTGAACGTGCAGCGTGGCAGAAAACACTGGACAAGGCGGCCTTTGGAGAAGCTGCTGTACTGCTCGCTGTAGAACCTGGCCTGCGCGAATTGCTGACATTCCATTGATTTTACAACGATTGCAGTAACAAACCCCGCATGTCGTGCATGGCGCATCAGAAAGCCGGCTACTTTTGCAATCCGGATCGTAAGATCCAAACCTTACCCACACACACGTGAGCCCATCGCGCATCGCCGTCAAGATCCTGTTCTTCCTGAACGGCTTTATCTATGCCAACTGGGTGTCACGGCTGCCGCGCATTCAGGACCTGTTCTCGCTGGACAATGGCACGTTGGGCCTCGTACTGCTGTCAATGTCTCTGGGAGCCGTGTGCGCCATGCCCTTCACCGGCTGGCTCATCATCCGCAACGGCAGCAAACGCATTACCATCGCCGCCTCTTTCCTGTACTGTGTATTTGTCCCCATCATTCCCTGGCTGCCGCCTTCATCGCCATGGATGCTGTTTACGCTTTACTTCATCATCGGTATCACCACCGGCATGCTGGATGTTGCCATGAATGCGCAGGCAGTACTTGTTGAGCAGGCGCTCGGCAAACCGATCATGACTTCATTTCACGCACTGTTCAGCATCGGCATGATGCTGGGTGCTGCCTGCGGATCGCTCTTTGCCGAATTGCAGACAGGGCTGTTCGCTCACTTCATGATCATCACCGGCGCCGGCATGATGACAGTAATGGTGTCCAGCTACTACCTCATTCACGACAAGCCCATCCAAAAAGACCATGACGCGCCAGCCTTCCGCCTGCCCAACGCAGCCATGGTGAGTATCGGCGTGATCGCTTTCTGCTGCATGCTGGGCGAAGGGTCGATGGCCGACTGGAGCACCAACTACATGGAGAATGTGGTGAAAGCCGACAAGGCATTGGCGCCGATGGCCCTTTCCGCCTTTGCGCTGGCCATGACCATCGGCCGCATCTTCGGCGATCGCATGCGCATTCTTTTCGGCGATCGCAAACTCATCATCATCTGCAGCGTGATCGCAGCCGTCGGCTTGTCTACCGTGCTGATCGTCATAGAGCCTGTCGTCGTCATCGGCGGGTTCTTCCTGGTGGGACTCGGACTGTCGGTCGTGGTGCCGATTGCCTACAGCCTGGCAGGCAGCACCAAAGACCTTCCTCCGGGGGTTGGCCTGGCCATGGTGACAACCGTTGGCTACACCGGCTTCCTCTTTGGGCCGCCCATCATTGGAATGATCGCCGATTGGAGCAGCCTGCGTGTGTCGCTCTGGCTGGTGGTGGGGCTGTTCCTGGTGATGCTGCTGCTGGCTGCTGGCCGCAAGCAGGACCCCGCCGGCAAATAGGCAACACCGTTGATTTTTTCATTCCGTCCCGCCCAAGTTCCCCCGTTGCGTCTTATCTTGCCCGCCGGATGGAGAACTTTGTTGTATCGGCCCGCAAGTACCGCCCTTCTGGATTTGAGGAAGTGGTTGGTCAAGAGCACATTACAACAACACTCAAGAATGCCATCGACAACAATAAACTCGCCCAGGCCCTCCTCTTTTGCGGTCCCAGGGGAGTGGGCAAAACCACCTGTGCTCGCATTGTTGCCCGCCTGATCAACAACTTCGAGGAAAAGTCTGAGACCAATTCACTCAACATCTTCGAGTTGGACGCAGCCTCCAACAACTCTGTCGACGATATCCGCAACCTGATCGACCAGGTGCGCTACCCACCGCAATTCGGCAAGTTCAAGGTGTACATTATCGACGAGGTGCACATGCTCTCGAACCAGGCCTTCAACGCATTTCTGAAGACGCTGGAGGAGCCGCCCTCGTACGCGATTTTTATTCTCGCGACTACCGAGAAGCACAAGGTCATCCCGACGATTCTTTCCCGGTGTCAGATCTTCGATTTCAACAGGATTCAGATCTCCGACATCGCCCTGCATCTCAAAAAGATCGCAGATCACGAAGGCATCGCTGCCGAAGAGGCGGCGCTGCACCTGATCGCCCAGAAAGCCGATGGCGCACTGCGCGACGCCCTCTCCATCTTCGACCTCATGGTGACATTCTCGTCGGGCAAGGGCGTGACTTTCCAGGATGTACTGAAAAACCTGCACATCCTCGACTACGAGTATTATTTCAAAGTGACCGACGGGCTGCTTACCGAGAATCCAACCACTTCGCTGTTGCTGTTCGACGAAATCCTTAGAAAGGGGTTTGACGGCAACAACTTCATCGTGGGCCTCAGCGAGCACTTCCGCAATCTCATCGTCTCCCAGGATGCCCGAACCGTCCAACTGATGGAGGTTCCGGAGAATGTGAAGAAGCGCTACGCGGATCAGGCAGTCGCCGCCCCCTACTCGCTCCTCCTCACCTGGCTGAGCATCGCCAACCAGTGCGACCTGCAGTACAAAGCCAGCAAGAACCAGCGCCTGCTGGTGGAACTTGCCCTGATGAAGATGGCCAGTGTGCGCGGCACTTTCCGCCCCGAGACATCCACAGCCACGGCTCCAGCCCTGGCTGAAAAAAAGAAGCTGAACTGACAGAAGCACCGGCGCAACCCGCTGGCCCTACTCCACCTCCGGTCAACGCTGCGCCACCGGTCACCATGCCGGTCAAGCCCTCCGCACCCGGGCCTTCACCATCGCCGTCAACTTCCAGCCGCACAAGATCAACCCTCAACCTCAATCAGATCTTCACTCCTAAAGTTGAAACAGTCAAGGAAGAAAAGGTTGCTGCACCTATCCCCGGTGCTGTAGAGCCCGAATTAAGTGTCGCCGTTGTCCAACCGGTGTGGGATGCCTTCGCAGAAACCCGCAAGATGCAGGTGGCGGAATACCAGCTGATGAAACGGCCGTTTACCGTGCATGAAAAGAAAATCACCTTACCGCTGAGCAATCCGGTAGAGGAACCTCTGCTGGCAGGCATGAAGACCCAACTCATTGCCTACCTGCGCGACAAACTCAACCACAGTTCCGTGACAGTGCACGGTGAACTGATGGAAATTGAGGGAAAGAAAATCGTGTACACCAACAAGGAGAAATTCGATCACCTTGCGGAAAAGTATCCCATCCTTCAGCAAATGAAGGAAAGGCTCGGACTGGACACCGACTATTGATCCTGCGTCAGATCTTGATGTAGATCTTGCGCTTGTCCATCCAGTAACCAACGGCCCAGCAGATGAGCATCCAGCTCACCGCGAAAAGGAAGGAGCCCATGTAGTCGCCGAAAACCGGCTGAAATACTCGCTGGAATGCTGAACTAAACAGCGGGCTTCCTCCCGGCTGAATGAACCACAATAGGATCACCCCCACTTCACTCAACAGGTAGATAAAGAGCGTGTTCTTACCAAAAACTTCAAAGAAGTATGTCCATTTCTTCTTTTGCAGCACATCAATAAAATAGATGAGAATGGACAGTGCCAGCAAGTCAATGCCTGTGGTGTAAAGGACAAAAGAGCTGGTCCACAGTTTTTTGTTAATGGGAAAAACAAGGTCCCACCAGTAGGCCGCGAACATCAGCAATGCGCCTGCAATCATCATGCGCGCAATCACTTCAAATTGATTTTTATGCTGCTGGATGAACCGGCCCGCAAAATAGCCAATAAAGGTATTGACGACGGCGGGGAAAGTGCTGAGTAATCCTTCCGGATCAAACGCCACTCCCTCTCCGTGATAGAGGTGGCTGTCGCCGAGGAGAAATTTATCAAGCCTGAGTCCGGCGTTGCCTTCCAATGTAAGGTCCCCGAAGATTGACATGACAAGCCAGTAACCAAACAGAAAGACACCACTGACGATGAGTGCACCCTTTTCCTTCCAGTAGTGCAGCACGAGTGAGGCAATGCCATAGCACAACGCAATCCGCTGCAGTACACCGAAGACGCGGGTGTCGCTGAAGGGATTGAACGCCCAGCCACCTTCCGGTGTAGGATGAACAAAAGGGAACCAGTATGACAGGTAGCCGATGAGGAAAATGAGAAACGTGCGCTTGAACACCTTTTTCAGAAAGGCACTATCGCCGAGCGATTCATATTTGGGCAGTGCAAAACTCATCGCGTTTCCCACTACGAAAAGAAACGTTGGGAACACCCAGTCCGTCGGCGTGAACCCATGCCAATGCGCGTGAAGGAGTGGCCCAAAAGTGGTGGAATAGTTCCCGGGGGTGTTGACCACAATCATCAGTGTGACGGTCATGCCGCGAAGGACGTCCAGGGAGAGGTAGCGGGATTGATTTTCCATAGGCTTGTGTGCGCAAGGAAAGTTAACCAGAAAATGCGCTTCTGCTTCTCGGAGTTAACAAAAAAACGGGGCTGTCTCAAAAGTCGGGATAGCCCCCTTTTTACTTGGGTATATTCTAACTCCGCCATTTATGGTGGAGTTTTGCCCATTCGCACACCACCGGGCTTTAGCCCCTGATACTACACCAGGGGCTAAAGCCCACTCTCATCCTGTGCTTCCTCTACCCTGCCATGAATGGGCAGGGTTATCATTCACGGGATGAGTTTGACCACCACTTCTTTTTTACTATCAATTACCCCTTCAAATTGAAAAGGGCCGCCTCACTTCTGAGACAGCCCCTTATCCAACTAACCCCTCACCGTCGCAGATTCAGGGCGACGGTATTGCAATTACTATTGCAATTTCTTGCTTCCATCGGGCTGGTACACATACCGGAAGGTATAGTAGCGGTCGACGGATGTATTTGTGGGAGCCGCAGGCGCATCCTTGTAGTAGCTGAGGATCTCCACCTTGGCGTATTTGCCATCTGCGGTTTGCACCATGATCACGCGGCCCGCAACCGGTGAAATTACATTGGTGGCAGGATCGTAGTTGTACCAGCCTTTGCCGGAGCCCTTAGGAATAGCATAGGGTGCTGTGGCCGAAGCTTTGTCGTCCTGCAGGTAGCCATTGTCCGGCGCTGCATTCAACTCGTCAAATACGCCGGTTACTACCAGGGCCGCTGCCGTGCCAGGACCACTGGTGCCGCTGTTAACAATGATGGTCGTGCCCCGGAATCCAATGTCCCACTTGCTGGAAGCACTGTCTGCATTGCTGACGACTGCACCGGTCTTGAAACTGAAGAAGGTGAACTTCTGCGTCACACCTATCGGTTGACCGTTGTTGGGATCGTACCCACCGGACGGCGGATCTGCCGCAAGATTTTTGAAGGTGACTGCCGACAAGGACGCGGGTGTCGGATCACTCTTGCTGCACGATGCCAACATCACACTGAACGCCACGACCGTGAGGACTACTGATGCATACTTCATAAGTGAATTATGGTTTATTTGTTTGTTGAATGGAATAGGAAATGCTTGCATACATCAACCTGCCAGGCAGGTTGGGAATGAAGATGGGCTCCTTGTGGTTGAGGAGGTTGTCTACACCGGCTTGCACGCGCAGTCGTGACCCAAAGGTGCGCGCTGCAGAAAGGTTGACAAGTGCGTAGCCGGAAACAAATGAATCATACTTGTCGAGGATGCCGTTGTTGTCGCGGTCGGATGACGGAATAGTCTCTCCCTGAATATTGCCGCGGATGTCGCCGATGCCAAAGCGACCGCGGTACACCACCCTGACGCTGCCAGACCAGCGCTTATTCTCTGACTGATAAAACAATTTCACGGTTCCCATGTGCCGGGAGCGATTGTAGAGCCCCGTGTATTCAGATGGTTTCAAACGCCGCGTCGTGAGTGTAACTGGATCGCGGTAGTACACAGCTCCATTCCGAACTGACTCCAGCACATCTTTGTCCATCGCGAACAGCAGCTGATAACCCAGGCTAAAGGTGAACCCTTTGCCCAGCGGAAACCCCATGTTGGTTTCTACTCCTTCTGTAAACGCACGCTTGATGTTGCGGTAGCTGTAAATGTTTTGTCCTGCGGTTGTCGCAGCCACAATCTGTGTCTCAATCAGGTTGTTGATGCTGTTGTGAAACAGGTTCAGTTCGGCGGTGTGGCCCGGCTTCCATTCATAGCGAAATCCGGTGTTGATGGCTGTCGACCGCTCGGCATCCAGTTTGCCTAAAACAGCCGGATCGAAATAATAAGTTTGAATCAGTCCCTGCTGATCCATTTGGGCCAGACGCTCTTGTACGATTTCTGCACCGAGCACACTGTAACCACCAGCGGCGGAATTGTTGAAGTTGAAATACAGCTGCCTGAAGTCCGGCGATTTGAATCCCAGTCCACCGGAGAGTCGCAGGGTAAACTTCGGAGAAATCTCATAACGCGCAGAGAGTTTGGGACTGAACTGACTCCCATACACGGTGTTGCAGTCGAATCGGCCACCGGCGATGAGCGTAAATGGTGCCCATGGTTTCCATTCATGCTGGAAAAATCCATAACTGGTGCTTTGTTTGCGCACCGCCTCATCACCGTATCGGGAAGTCTGCACGTGTTCATCAATATGACCCGCACCTACCGTCAGAATATTGCGGTCATTGAAATAATACTCGCCATTGACTTCGGGCCGGATGAAAGTCTGTTGAAAGTCATCGTGATAGTAAAGCGTGTTATCGCTGGCGAGATTCAGGTTGGTGGCGGTATTGTAATGCGTGCTGTAGAATCGGGCGGTCAGTTTGAAGCGATTGCTGAAACGATGCGTCAGCACAGGGTTGAGATTCCACTCCTGTGTGGCGCCCTGCCCGGAAGTGCGCACTTTGTCCGTGGGTGTTGTCGCCACTTCAAAATCAAATTGCTGCTGCTCCTGAAAGTAGCGGCCGCTCACCATGAGTTCCGTACCCGGTCTGAATTTGTAGTTGACCTTCCCACTGACCGTGTGGTTGAAAAAGGGTGAGACCGTTTTGCCAAAACTCTGCGGCGAGAGGTCGTAGCCATTTGTGCTGTATCGGTTGCCAAAGACATAGATACCCAACCGGTCGTTGGCATAACCCGCGTCAGCGGTAAGATCTGCTGTCTGGTTGGTGCCATACCGGCTGTAGATAGAGGCACGGGTACCTTGCGGCCGCTCGGTGAGAATGTTGATCACGCCCGCAAGTGCATCTGAACCATAAAGACTGCTGGACGGCCCCTTTACAATTTCAATTTGTTTGATGTTGCCTACTGCGACGCGGCTGAGTTCCAGTGATCCGGTGTTGCGACCGATGAGGGGCTCACCGTCAACGAGGATCAGTGTGTAGTCGGGGTTAAAACCCTGCACCTGAATACCGTTACCCTGCCCGTTGACCTGTGGCACCACAACAAGGCCTGTTTGTTCGGTGAGCACGTCGTTGAGGCGAAGGGAGCCCATTGTGCGGATTTGCGATCTGGGGATCAGGTTCACCGGCATCGGCAAGGCCCCCATGGTGCGCTCCGTACGGGTAGCCGTCACCACCAACTCTTCGAGTTGGCGTGCTGCCAGTGAATCAGCCTCCTGGCTCATTCCGTCGATGGGCAGTAGCAAAACAGCTATAAATGGCAGCCAGAGGCGATTCATGGCCGCAAAGATGTTAGCCCTCCTTTCTTAAAAATGTCCATAAAAGTACTATTAGTGCCAACACCACTCCACTTCTACTCTTTTGTATACTTTTGAAAAATATTCCATCATAAACGCAGAATTAAGCCATGAAACATGACTCTTTTCAGCACCAGAACACCCACTCTGATTCAGAAAATACCCCAATAAGGAAGCGCACATTCCTGCGCCAGGACGACCAGGGACTTTATTTGCTCGACACAGAGGAGGGTATGGAAGGCTCTGCCCCAATGAAATTGAGCCAGTCGGTCATCCATTTCTTCTTCTGTATTGATGGCAAGGCAACATTTTCCTTTGGGCCTCAATACAGCCGGGAAATCCTCGGCGGCAATAGCTACTTCTTCTATAACCCTGAAAAGGAACTTAGCTTCCAGTTGTCCCTCGAAAAAGGCACCAAACTGGTTGCGATGTGCATGACGCTCGACGGTATCCACAAGCTGTTTGTACGCGACAGCCAGGAACTGCCATTTCTATCCAGCGAGAATGCCAACCGCAAATTTTACGACGAACGGGAAATTTCGCCCGCACTTCGCGTTGTACTCAACCAACTCGTTAGTGTGCAATTGAGTGACAATGCGCTGCAGGTTTTCTACCAGGGCAAGATCTACGAGATCCTGGGATTGTATTTTTCCAACCGTCAGCCGGACAAAGCCAACTGCCCATTCCTCAACGATGAGGAAACTGTCCGGAAGTTGAAGAACGCTAAGGAACTCCTGCTTAAGAATCTGGAAAACGCTCCCACATTAAAAGAGCTGGCGAGGGCAACAGGCCTTAACGACTATCAACTGAAGGTGGGATTCAAAGAAATATACGGCAACACAGTGTACGGCTACCTGCTCGACCACAAGATGGATCACTCACGGGTATTGCTTGACACCGGCAAGTATAAAGTAAATGAAGTGGCCAGCATGGTGGGTTACACCAATACCAGCCACTACATCGCTGCCTTCCGCAAGAAGTTCGGCGTTACGCCGAAGAAGTACCTGATGAGCAGAGCCCGTGGTTAGATTAGCTTCCTGAGTGCCTGCAGACTGTTGTTCAGGTTGTCCAGCGGGGCCGGAGCCTGATCCTGCTCTACGAAGTAATACTCAAGGCCACTCACTGAAGCGTTTTCAAAAATCGGCTTGAAGTCGATGTAACCGGCGCCAATTTCAACAGGTTTGAAAGAGGCTTTGTCCAGGTCCTTCACATGCCACAGCGGAAAACGGCCCGGGTGCTTCCGGAATAATTCGACCGGATTGATACCTGCCTTGGTTGCCCACGCCAGGTCAAGTTCAAACTTCACTTCTTTCGGCGAAAGTTGCGCGGCCATATAGTCGAAAGGGACCTGCCCTTCCACCTTTTCAAATTCCTTGGTGTGGTTGTGATACGCAAATCCGATGCCCGCCTTGCGGCAAAGTTCTCCGGTCTTTGCCAAAGTCTCTGTGGACTGCTTCACTTCGTCCCATGTATCGAGCGGCGTGCTCGCGCAGACGAGGTATTTCACGCCGCCGGCGGCCACGCCATCAACTATTTCCTGCGCGTTGTCACGCAGGTTCTTCATCGGCGGAATGACCATCGGCTTGCCATCGGCACCCACCGGTGGTTTGGCACCCGCAGGCATCTTGAATGGTGCACCCATGGTGTGGTGCGCCTGCCATGAGAGACCAAACGATTTTGCTTTGGAAGCAAATTCTGTCGCACTCAGTCCGTAGAATCCGCCCTTCATACTGAAGGCCGACTCCAGGTTCCGATACCCCATTTCACTGAGTCGCTTCAGCGTACCGTCGAGGTCTTTGTCGATCACACCCATCACTGTATACAACTGTAGTCCCGGAGCGGGCAGGGCTGAAGCCGGCATCCATGCCGACGCTTGTTTGCCGGCCAGCGCCAAGGTTCCCAGTGCGAGGGCGCCAGAGCGCACGATGAAATCTCTTCTTTTCATAATCTTACTGTTGAGCCTGGTTACTTGTTTTTGAATTCAATCTCCATCATCTGCACCAGAATCTGACTGGGCTTTGCTTCCGGATTGCGGAAGACAAAGTAGATATCATGTGCGCCCGTTTGGGGTTCAATGGTAGCGCCGGCGTTGGTGGACATCAACTTGCGCATTGCACCAAAGTCGATAGGGCCTGCATTCTTGCCTGCATTCCGCTTGTTGACTTCTGCCATGATTTTTCTGAAGTCCACATCTTTGGCAACAATCATGTCAGTCTTCCCTATGAGTTTGCCATCGGGTTTATCGAGGTGAACTTCGATCCAGCCGCCAATGGCGCCTGAGCGAGGTTGAGCCTGCAGCAGGAAGCTGATCTGCTTGATGTCCGTGAGATCCAGGTTGCGGTAGCCGAGTCTTGCCCCATCACCCGTCATGTAGAATGCGCGCATCGGTGTGGTCATCAGCGAACTTCCTTCAATGATATCTGCTTTCTCGGCATCAAAAACCGGATTGCGCAGCGGCAGGATGGTTTCACTGGCCAGCGGCGAAAGTTGCTGTGTACCCTTGTCGGTGTATGCCACCCGAAGCACATAGCTGCCACGGCCGTTGTCGCCGGCAGGTACTTTCGTCACAAATGTTCCCTTCATCGGAAGCGTCACTTTCGCTGTGGGCGTATTGGCAAGTCCCATGATATAATCTACCATGGTGAGTGCATTTTCTTTCGAAATCTGCGGGTGTGCGCTCATGGCGTGATCACCCCATACGCCACCGCCACCGGCGATGATCTTGTCGGCGAGTTTCTCCCATGCACCTTTGTCGTTCTTGTATTTCTTTGCCACTTCGATGTAGGCAGGTCCCACCGAATTCTTGTCGTTCATATGGCACGAGCGACAGTCGCTCTTGCTGATCAGGTGTGCACCTTTCGAGAACGTCACCCATTCGTCAGTGGCGGTGCGGTTGGCAGCTACTTCAATCGGATCGAATCCTTCCGGTGCATAGTCGAAGTTGACAGACACCTCGTCGGATTTGATCTTGCCATCGGCGAGGCTTCCATCTTCACGGTCGGTGACGGTAATGTCATATTCCACCGTGCTGCCCGCAAAGAAGAACGACTTGTTGCCTTTGGTCAAACTCAGCACCACCGTGGGCGCCTCGTTGCCGGCATGGATCTTCAACGACTCACTGCTCTTCTCGCCTTTGGTGTCTGTCACCGTAAGCGTGACATCGTATTCTCCGGGCTTGTCGAACGTGACAGTGGGGTTGGCAGTAGACCACGTTTGCTTGTAACCACCACTGGCAGTAGCCACCCATTGGTAGTTCAGTTTGCCCTGGTCATAGTCGTCGTAATCGGTGGTGCCGTCGGCGGAGAATTGTACCGTCAGGGGCAGCGCACCAGCAGTTTTATCGGCTTTGGCCCTGGCCATAGGCACGCGGTTGCCGCCGTTGTATTCGATTCGTTTGATCTGTGCGTTATCGTTTCCGCGGAACCAGGCGCTGCCGTATTCCAGGACATAGAGGTCGCCATCCGGTGAGAACTTCATGTCAATGGCGCTGCTGAAAGTTTCTTTGGGTAGGAACTTCTCCATTGACTGGTAGTCGCCATTCTCGTCCATAGTGATAGACATGATCCAGCCGCGCATGAAGTCCACTGCCAGCCACTTGCCTTCATAGTAGTCGGGGAAGGGACGTTTGGCATTTGCAAAGTCAGCCTTACGAAATACCGGACCACCGGTGGCGCTGCGGCCAGAGCTTCCCACCAGCGGAAACTCAGGTGAATTGGCATAGGGATACCAGATGAACGCGTTCTGTGGTGTCGGCAAGTCCGTCAGGCCGGTGTTGTTCGGAGACGGGTTTTTGGGGTGAAGTGAATCGGCCAGTGCGCCAATCTGGTTGGTCGCATAGTCGAAATCAGGATAAGGAATGTTGTCGCCTATAAAATAGGGCCAGCCAAAGAAGCCTGCTGCCTTGGCCTGGTTGAGCTCATCGTAACCGCGGGGGCCGATGGTGGAATCGCGTGACGCGTCAGGGCCAACTTCGCCCCAATAGATGAATCCTGTCTTTGAATCCACCGATACACGCCAGGGGTTGCGGTGACCCATGGTGTAAATTTCAGGTCGGGTCTTTTCAGTGCCGGGAGGGAAAAGGTTGCCTTCCGGGATGGTATATGTGCCGTCCGCCTCCGGGTGAATGCGAAGGATTTTGCCGCGCAGGTCGTTGGTGTTACCTGCGGTGCGCTGATCATCCCAGCTCGACCGTCCCGGACGCTCGTCAAGACCGGAAGTGCCGGCTATAGGGTTGCCGGTGTTGTTGCCCGTAGTGATATAAAGGTTGCCCTCTTTGTCGAAGACCATTCCGCCGCCGGTATGGCAGCAGGTTTCGCGTTGGGTCGGATACTCCAGTACCACCTTCCGGGTTGCCTCGATGAGTGAATCTCCAACGAGTTCCCACCGCGCCAGCACGTGCTTTGGCTCCGCTGGATCTGCATAGAGCATGTAGATCCAGTGGTTCTTGTCGTAGTCGGGGTGAGCGACCACACCGAGCAAGCCCTCTTCGGCCTCGGTAACGCGGCCCTCGGCGCTGGTATATTTGGTGTTGACGTTGATGAACCCGACTTTCTTCACTTCGCCGGAAGCGAGGTCAACGGTTTTTACATTGCCCTTGCGTTCCACAAACACGGCTTTGTTGTTGCCAAGAAAGGCTATCTCCATAGGCTCGTCGAGTTCACCGGGTTTGGTCAGCACCACCGTCGTGAAGCGGTTCTCATCGGGCGGGCCGCTGACTTTCTTTTCTCCCGGGGTACAATTCCATGCGGTGAGGGCTAGCAGGGCCACCGTCAACATCCGCAGGTAAGAGGAAGCGTTTTGGGCAGACATGGGACTATTGTTGTTTTGGTTAGTCTGCCAAAATACGAAAACGTTTCCGCGTGAACCACGCGGAATAGATAGAGTTTAGACCAACCGTCCCTATTTTTCGACGGTTGAAGAGGGTCGGTCAGCGGTGGAAACTCTCGCTGATGAATCGGAACACCTCCGGCAAGGCGGTACGCCAGTACGTCCAGGTGTGTCCGCCGTCGCGCACCCGAAACTCATGGGGCACCTTTTTGTCAATCAATGCCGCATGCAAGGCCATGTTGCCTTTGATCAAAAAATCGTCGTCACCGCAGTCGATGTAGTACCGCACCTTCTTCATTTCTTCTGCATCGCCGGTCAGCACCAGGTTGAGTATCGAGTTGGCCTGGTAGTGGGCGGTGAGGCGGTCCTTGCCTTTCAACCCGCTCCCGTAGGGCGGCCCCAGCACATTGTTCCATGCCTCATCCTGAAAGTCTATCACCTCCTGGTCTGTGAAGATCCCTGCGCTGAGTGGCGCAGCCGCGGAAAACAAGTCAGGGTGCTTGAGTGCCAGTAAGCAAGAGCCGTAGCCCCCCATTGACAAGCCCGCCACTGCCCTGAATTGCTTGCCACTGCGTGTGCGCAACGTCGCATCAATGTGCGGGATAAACTCCTTCACAAAGAACTCCTCAAATTTCACCTTGCCGTCCGCACTGTTGACATACCAGCTCACGCCTGCATCGGGCATGGCGATGATGGTCGCCGTCATTTCGCCTTTCTGCAATTGCGCATCGGCAATGGCCTTTACCTCACCAAATTGTGTCCAGCCGGTTTCATCGTCAGAATATCCGTGCAGCAGATACAATACCGGATAGCGACGATTGCTCTGCTCATAGTCAGGCGGCAGATACAAACTGTACTCCACGTCCTTTCCCAGAACAGCACTCTTGATCTTCAGCGTTTCCTTCAGTGTGCCCTGACCGAAAAGGGCACCGGACAGCAACAGGAAAAGGAATGTTAGTTTCTTCATGATTGATTCGGATTACTTTTTCCAGTTCACTTTGCCTGCCTTCACATCGCGGGAATTCGTGCCCACGTAGATATTGAATTCTCCCGCCTCCCAATCATAGCGCAAGTCGCTGTTGTAGAAACTCAACTGTTCAGGTGTGATGCTAAACGATACGTCCTTGCTCTCACCAGCCTTCAACTGGATCTTCTGGAATCCTTTGAGTTCCTTCACCGGCCGAGACACGCTGGCAGCGGGATCGCCGATGTAAAGTTGTACCGTTTCTTCACCGTCGTATTTGCCCGTGTTAGTGACTTTCACAGTGGCGGTCAGCGTTTCGGCGCCGGTAAGTTCGGTCTTGCTGAGCTGGAGGTCTCCATATTCAAATGTCGTGTAACTCAAACCATAACCAAAAGGATAAAGCGGGTCGTTGCTCTCATCCAGGTAGTTGGACTTGAATTTTGTCGACTCCTTTCCGTCCCATGGACGGCCAGTGTTCAGGTGGTTGTAGTACAAGGGAATCTGCCCGACTGTGCGGGGGAAAGTAGCTGTCAACTTGCCCGAAGGGTTGTAGGCTCCGAACAATGCATCGGCGATGGCATTGCCTGCTTCGGTGCCGGGTGCCCATACGTTAAGGATGGCACTCACATTGGCATCTTCCCATGTGAGCGTTAGCGGGCGGCCCGTGAAGAGCACCAGCACCACCGGCTTGCCGGTTTTCACGAGCGCCTTCAGCAGGTTCTTCTGACTTTCCGGAATATCAATATTGCTCCGGCTGGAAGACTCTCCGGACATACTCTGTGACTCCCCAACTACAGCCACCACCACATCTGCATTGCGTGCAGTATTGACAGCTTCCTGGATCATCGCCTCCGGCGTCCGACCATCGAGCGTCACCATGGGCTGATTGAAAAAGTTAAGTCTGTTGATGAATTCCTTGTCCTCTGTAATGTTAGAACCTTTGGCATAGGTGATTCTGGCATTCGCGCCAGCCTGGGCTTGCACACCTTCCATCACGCTCACGGATTTTTCCCATTCACCACCAATGACCCACGTGCCGAGCATGTCGCGCTTGTTGTTGGCGAAAGGACCAATCAATGCGATCGTCCCCTTCTTCTGCAGTGGAAGGATTTGCTTATCGTTCTTGAGCAACACAAATGAATGCGCCGCAATTTCTCTGGAGGCCTGGCGATTCTCCGGCGTCATGATCTCCTTGGCGGCCCGGTCTTCGCTCACATAGCGGAAGGGGTCTTCAAACAAGCCCAGCTTGTATTTGGCCTCCAGAATCCGGCGGCACGCCTGGTCAATTTCCTGCTGCGTCACTTTACCTTCGTCGAGCGACTTCTTCAATGTGATAAGCAGGCCTTCGGACACCATGTCCATGTCGAGACCTGCACGCAAGGCCAAGGCAGAAACTTCCTGCAAATCGCCCATGCCGTGATTCACCATTTCGCTGACAGAAGTATAATCAGACACTACAAAACCATTGAACTTCCATTCATTGCGAAGCACATTGGTAAGGAGCCAGCGGTTGCCTGTGGCAGGGATACCATCCACAACGTTAAATGAACTCATCATGCTTCCGGTTCCTGCTTCCACGGTGGCCTTGTAGGGTGGCAGGTAGTAATTATACATCGACAGGCGACTCATGTCTACCGTGTTGTATTCGCGGCCGGCCTCACCGGCACCATACATTCCGTAGTGCTTCACGCACGACATGATCGTGTTGTTGGCAGACAAGTTGTCGCCCTGGTAGCCTTTGACCATGGCTGCTCCCAGTACGCCGCCGAGATAGGGATCTTCCCCGTTGCCCTCAGAAATACGGCCCCAGCGGGGGTCTCTCGCGATATCAACCATCGGTGAAAATGTCCAATTGAGTCCTTCCGCAGACGCTTCTGTGGCTGCAATCCTGGAAGCGCGTTCCAAAAGGGCCGGTTCCCACGTGGCAGACATTCCCAGCGGTATGGGAAAGATGGTGCGATGGCCGTGGATGACGTCCAAACCAAAGATCAATGGTATTTTTAATCTCGACTCATTGACGGCGATTTCCTGGATCTTGCGCACTTTTTCAGGTCCGTAGGCACCAAAGATTCCGCCAACCTGTCCGGCGCGGATCTTTTCTTCAACGCCCTTGCTCTCTTTGGTTCCCGTCATGGAAAACCCCGCCACTGGCAGGTTGAGCTGTCCGATTTTTTCTTCTACCGTCATTTTTGACATGAGGTCGCTTACATAAGCATCCATCTTTGGATCTGATGGAGTGGTACTGGTACCGGATTGCTGACTGCAGGCAGATAGCAGCAGGACAGCAAAAAGAAGTGCGCAACGTGTTAACATAGTATTCTGTGTTTAGGGCTGCCGAAGATAATGCATAATGCGTTATCCGCCAGCGGACCGAATGATGATTATGATCAACCTCGCAGTTGACAACATGCCTGTTGACGTGTTCAGTCGTTCAGAGCCTGATAGACCAGCACCTTAAAAGTCTGGTCGATATCCGCGCCATGGGGACCCCACATTTGCCTGTAGAAGGAAACCACCATCTCCTCTTTTGGGTCGACCCAATAGACGGTCGAGAAGGCACCACCCCAGGAATAGGTTCCGGCTTGCGGCGGTGCCATCCGGCTGCTCTCCTCGGTAACGAGGCCAAAGCCAAGACCGAACTTATTCTGATCCAGCATCAGGTCGCCGATTTGATTCATGGTCATCATCCGCACTGCATTGCGACTGAGTATGCGTACCCCGTTGTATTGCCCTCCGTTGAGCAACATCTGCAGGAAGATTGCGTAGTCGGTAATCGTAGAACTCAATCCACCACCACCCGAAAAATAGGTCTTCTTGCGAAGGGGAAACTGAGGGTCTCCGCCAAGCGCGCTTTTCGGAACGGCGAGCTGTCCTGTTGAATCCGGCATGAAAAAGTTGACCAGCCGCGACGCCTTCTCTTCCGGGATGTTGAAGTAAGTATCCTTCATGCCCAGGGGCGCAAAGATCCGCTGCTGGAAGAACTCGTCCAGGCTAAGTCCGGAAACGATCTCCACAATGGCACCCAGCACGTCGATGTTGAGACCGTAAAGAAAGGACTTGCCGGGTTGTTGCATGAGTGGCAGTTTGCCCAACCGTGTCATCGCAGCCACCAGCGTATCCCCGTGCACATCCAGGCCTGCGGTGATGTGACTCTTCGCGTATATGGCATTGGCTTCCGGCGAACCGATTTGTGCATATCCGATACCTGACGTATGTGTCAGCAGGTCGCGGAGAGTGATCTGACGCACTGCCGGCACCGTTGTATACGTGGTGTCCTTTGCATTGAACTTGTCGAGCACGACCGCGTTGGCAAATGTGGGTATGAATTTGGCTACCGGATCTTCCAGCAACAATTTCCCTTCCTCGTACAAGATCATGATAGCCACACTGGTGATGGCTTTGGTCTGCGAGGCGATCCTAAAAATGCCGTCGCGCTGCAGCGGCTCTTTTGTCTTCAGGTTGTTGTATCCGGCTGCCTTGTGATACACAATCTTCCCGTTTCGCGCGACAAATGCCACGGCTCCATTCATCCATCCATCGCGTGTCCACCGTGCCATGGCGCTGTCCAGCCGCGCCAGTCTGGCTGTGGAGAAGCCCGCTGATTCAGGAGAAGATTCTCTGAGGACAGGTGGGCCTGCAGGGCGGTGCTCGGCGCAGGCGGCCGAGATCAACAACAGAATGATGAGGCTGTACTTCTTCATAAGGATCGGGTTGGTATGGATAGGAAGTTAGTCAGTCCCAATTCATGTTCCTAGTGTTTTTTGGCAACGCGCATCAATTGAACCGGGCCCAGCAGCCCCGACGGCAGCGGCTGTTGACCTGTGCTGGCAAATAACATATCCATCATGCCGGGCGAAGACTGCAGTACCTTCTGTCCTTGTGGCGCCTTGGCATCGCCGAGCATCCGGTTGGTCCACTGGTTGGTCACCAGTATTTCAATTTGATTCTTGCCTGCCTTGAGCAGCGCAGAAACGTCAAACCGGTACGGCGCCTTCCACTGCACGCCCGCCGACTGGCCATTCACACGCACTTCTGCCAGGTCGCGCACATCGCCGAGGTCAAGCACCTGATGGCCGTTCCGCAATTGTTCCGCGGTCAAGGTCAGGCTTTGCGAGTAGGTTGCAGTGCCGCTGAAGAAACGAACACCTTCATCCGCAACAGCGGTCCACGACGTGAGTTGAGGAAGCGTGATAGACGCTGGCGCGCCGCTCTTTTCAGGAAACTGCACCTGCCACGGCCCCTTCAGTTCCTGAATCGGCGACTCAATTAGCGGTGATAAGACATGTTCTGTGAGCGTTGCCGGTTGCGCAAAAACAACAAACACGGATTCTTCAGGGCTCAGCGTCAACGCAACTTCTGTGGTTCCATTTTCAATGCGGTAGGACGCAGCTTCACGGGTTCCGGTGTCGGCGTGCCACAACTCCGGTACACGACCCGTCACGCGGAAAGAAACCCGGAGTTGCTCAGATTGCCTGCGGTGGTTCGACAGAAAATAAAGATCCGTGCTTCCGGCGCGGCGATGGATCCACGTAATGCGTGTGTTCAGGTGCGGCCGCGTGTATTGCACATCGGGTCCGGTCTTCAGGGAAGCAAGCACACTGTTGAGCGGTGCGCCCCAGATGATGCGACCCTTGCCCCACGCATGTTCATAAACCATTTTGCCGTCGGCGTCACCCCACATGGCCGCCGACAATTCCTGGACGACAGCATCACTGTGCGGATAGTCAGTCAGGCCCTGCGCCTGCACAGGTCTAGGTCCAATAACCGTTGCACCTTGCGAGACAAGGGCATTGATTTTGTTAAGCACGGCCGGAGACATCCGCTGCGTGTTGGGCAACACCAGCACCTTATATTCCATGCCGGATGGCAACACGAGCCGACCATTGCTGACCTGAAGTTGCTGGAGGATTTCCGTGTTGAGGAAATCGTAGTCGTAGCCTTCGGGCGGGGCTGGTTGAATCTTCTCCCAGTATGGAACTGCTGCCGGGATGTCTTCACCCAGGTAGTAGGCAATGTCCGCGGCGAATTGTCCCTGTTGCAGGAGATAACTGTTTCGCGACAGATAGTCCACGAACGGCCTGGCTTGCTCGGCCCATGTGATGTTGCGGTTGATGTGGACGCCCACCATGCGGTTACCGGGCTTGGTGTCCAGCGGCTGGTGTGCCGATGTGTGAAAAATAAAGCGGTTGATGCCGTGTGTATTCCAGTAGTCTCCAATGCGCTTCATGCTGGCTGGCGCTTCGAATCCCCCGCCAGTCCACGATTCCGCAGCCACGATGCGCTTGCCATAAATATGTGCTGCGGACGCCGCCTCGCGTACATCGGCGAAGTGCGCAGCCATCCTGTCGCTGGCACCTCTAAATAAATGGTCAGCATCAAAATCCTCCACTGCCATCCAGGGTTTGGTTTCTCCCAGGCCCTGGCCCATACCAAACTCACCCATGGGTATGTCCACCAATCCCTTGTTGCGCAGCGCATCCTGGATCACTGGCAATGAAATACCGGCGGCCTCGGAATACGTTCTGATTCCCTCTTTGTGCGCCAGCGCAGTGAGCGTGCCGTAGTGTTTCTCTGCCAGCAGGTCCGCGATGGTGAGCCGGAAGTCCCACAGAAAACGGTCGGTGATGGCGGCGCTGGTCACGATTCTGCCGGCCAATGCGGGCAAGTACGGAGTGAGGTCATATCCGCGACGTGTTTTGAACTCGCTGGCAAAATCCTCCGTCCAGTTTTGCGCATCTGCCTCGTAGCTGTCCACCAGCCAATACTGCAATGACTTTCCATACAGCGGACCCAACGCCTTCTTCAAAGGCTCGGTGTAGGCATTGTAGTAAGTGGTAAGGTGCTTGCTGCTGAGTTTGTCTACTTCAAAGCCGGTTGCCGCAGGAATGGCCGGGCTGTTTTTTGCGCCGGTCAGCGAATACCCCATCCGCATGATCGTCCACTGCCCCGGGGGCGCTGCCCAGGTGAGCACGCCATCGGCGTTCATGTTCGAAGTGACATCAATCACGCCGGTCGACGGAATGCTTGATGTTGAAGGAACTTCCGGTGTGCCAAGTGTGGTATACTCAAACATCGGCGCAAAGTTGGCTTTGTCCTCCCACCGATGTACGCGCGCGCCACTGAAGAGCCTCACTTCAGTAAGGTCAAAGTTCTTCGGTGTGGGTCCGAAAAATCCAGGTGCACCGAATTCACCGACGGTAGTGATACCTGATCCTGGTAAAAATGTAACGCGCCAGAACTTCGCAGTGACGGGTTCGAATGTGAAAGTACGGACGGGCAGTGCGCGAATATCATGTTGCGCACCGGGCAGCGTGGTGATGGTGCGAAAGTTTGTGCCATCGTCGCTGGCCTGCAGCAAGCCCCGGCCGATGTTGTTGCTGCCGAAGGAGCCGCGAAGCTTTAAGGCGAATGAGAACGAGCGCACCTGAACAGGCTTTGCAAATTCGTATTGCACCCAGGGTGAAACTTCACTGGACGCATAAGGCATGGCGACACCCGTCTCGAGGTGATCGTCCAACAGTGCCGCACCATCAATGGCGCCTTGACTGGATGTAACGGTGGGGTGCAGCGCAGCGAGGTCCTGCTCATCTTTGGGTGTGAGCCAGGCGAGTACTTTGTAGTCAGCGTAGAATGTCGGGTCTGTGGAAGGTCCCTGCTGCAAGAGTCCTCCCGGACGGGCGGCATCGCGGATAGGACCGTTCACCCGTGGCGGCGAAGGCAACGAGACAACAACCTTGCGGCCACCGATGACTGCGACTTCACTCCACACCAGCTTCTTGACGGCTTCCTCGGGCTTCACCCACGTGCCGCCGGTTTCACTCCAGCCTGCTGACGTTACCATGGTCATCTCGAGCCCGAGCCGGTCCGCCTCTGCCGCAGTATAACGAATGGCGTCGAGCCACTCGGGCGACATGAACAGAATTTTTTGGGAAGTCTCCTGGCCACTCCCCAGGCTGACATCAAACGCCTGAAAGCCGCCGATGCCAGCGCGCTTCATCCACTCAAGGTCTTTCGTGATTCCCTCTTTGGTGATGTTGCTGCCGATCCAGTGCCACCACGTGCGCGGCCGCGCCTGTGCCGGCGGGTTGACAAAGTGCTCAAACAAGGTGTCGGTTTGCGCAAAAGCAGGCACCGAACACACCAGCAAAAAGAAATAGATCAGTCGTTTCATAGCATAGCAATGTGAGTGACCACTCAAGCTATGAAAAGACAAAACTAATACTGTCCTGTACTCTCCTGAGCGAAACGACTATTTCTTCAACGCCTGACTGATGGCCTTTTCCACGAGAGGCTCCATGATGCGGTAGCCGGCCAGGTTCGGATGCACACCATCATCTCCCAATCCTGCGCGGAGACCCTTCCGTTCGTCGGCCATGGCTGAGAAATAGTCCACGTACACGCATTGGTGCTGATCGGCCCATGAACGGATCATCTGGTTGAGTTTGAAGATTTTTTCCGCCGGTTGCAGACCGGGCCGCCATGGATAATCAAAAGCAGGCACCACGGACGAGAGCACTACCTTGATTCCATGCGACTGCGCCAGCTCTGCCATCGCGGTGAGATTATCCATGATTTGCTCCAGTGTGGTGGGACCTGTGTTGCCAGCGATGTCGTTGGTACCCGCGAGGATCACAACCACTTTCGGCTGGAGCGCAATGACATCCTGGTGAAAACGGAGCAACATCTGCGGCGTGGTCTGGCCGCTGATGCCGCGGTTGATATACGGTTTGCCTTTGAAGAAATCAGGATCTAAGTTGCCCCAACCTTCCGTGATGGAATTGCCCATGAAGACCACGCGGTTTTCCCCGGCTGCGGGAGCCGCTACCTTCTTGTTGTCAGCAGCAAATCGGCTGAGGTTGGCCCAGTCGTTGCGCGTGCGCTCGTCGCCTTCCTTTTTCATCCTGATCAATTGCTGTGGTGTAAACTTGTTCATCCAGTGATTGGGGTCCGATGGCTTCAGCAAACCCCGCATCAGCAGCCAGTCGCCAAACCGGTCAATCCATGTGTCTGTCGGAATATCCTGTACGCGCATGCCGAAGCCGTGCCCGCCATTTCCATACATGTGCAACTCCGCCTCATGCTTGTTGCTGATCCAGTCGCTGTAGAGTTGAACGCTGTGCGGCGCCAGCCCAAGTTGATCATCTGTAGCTGCCACGATAAACACCGGCGGAGCATCGGCAGCGGCAGTGCCTTTGGCCTGAGGCCGGATATAGGGATAGATCGGCGCTGCAAAATCTGGCCTGTTCTCTGCGTTGTAGTTGTAAAGACACGCTGTTGCTACCGTGCCGCCTGCGGAAAATCCCATAATGCCAATCCTCGATGGATTCACATTGAGTTCCTTCGCATGGCTGCGCACCCAGGCAATGGCAGTGCGTCCGTCCTGAATCGCCAACGGTATTACGGGCTCATTGTCCGCATCCATCTTGCCGGGCACCGACATTTTGCCCACCAGTTCCTTCACCGGATCTTCAGTGAGGCTATGTACCAGCCGGTACTTCACCACAAACGCTGCTACGCCGCGCTCATTAAGCCAGCGGGCCACATCTATACCTTCACTGTCAATACTCAGCGTGTGAAAACCACCGCCTGGAAAAATAACCACAGCCGTTCCATTGGCCGACCACGGATTAGGAAGATAAGCAGTGATGGTGGGCCTGGATACATTATACACCACACGTGTGCGGAAGAAGTTGTCGTTGTTCTCGGCCTCATTCCAGGTCCACGACTCTGACCCCGGCGCAACACCCGGATAAAGCGGCGTGACTTGCTGGGCGCTGGTAGTCCAGCAAACAGCCATGGTACACAACAAGCAAGCGAGTATTTTTTTCATGAAGCTCACATTAAGGATTCACAACAAAAGAGTAAGTACCGGATTTCACTTGCACCGCCAGACCCGCATCGGTGAGTTCGCCCAATTTCACATCCTTGTGACCGGCAATTGCCTGATTGCCTTCTGACACTTTGGATACATCACGGGTGGGCAGAATAATCTTCGCGGAAGTGTTGGCTGGAATCTGCACCTCCAGCGTCAGTCGGCCATCCTGTAACCGCCAGCTGGATTTCACCTTTCCATACAAGGTCTCTTGTGAAGCAGATGCAAAACTCCAACCGCCGCCGGTGTGGGGATGAATCACTATTGATTTATAACCGGGTCCGGTTTCTTCTGTATCAATGCCCGTGGCAACACGATACATCCAGTCGCCGATGGCACCATACGCATAGTGGTTGAATGAATTCATCCCTGGAGTCTGGAAGGTGCTGTCGGGCTTGATGCCATCCCATCGTTCCCAGATGGTGGTGGCTCCCATTTTCACAGGGTACAACCAGGACGGGTAGGATTCCTGCATGAGCAGTTTGTAGGCGAGGTCGGTGTGACCAAAGCGGCTCAACACATGGCACAGGTATGGTGTGCCCAAAAAGCCGGTCGTGAGATGGTCGTCGTACGCATGGATGTTGTCCACCAGATTCTTCACAGCCTGCGGCCGAAGCGCTTCAGGCAGCATGTCAAAATTCAGCGCCAGCACATAAGCCGTCTGTGTGCCGGATACCAACCTACCCGAAGGCGTGCTGTACTCTCTCAGGAATGCAGCCTTGACGCGATCGAGCAATTGGGTATACTTCGTCACATCATCACTCCGTCCCAGGAGCTTCGCTGTACGGATCATGAGTTCCGTACTGTGCGCAAAGAAGCACTGGGCAATCAGGTATTTGTCGGTTACCGCCGATCGGCCGTCATTGTCATCGAAGGGTCGATAGAACAACCAGTCTCCAAAGTGGAACCCCTTGTTCCAGAGATCGTTGGTGCTGTTGCGTTCCATGTAGCCAATCCACTGAGTCATGCTCTCATACTGCTCTTCGAGCACTTTGCTGTCGCCATAGGCGAGGTACATGTTCCAGGGAATGATCGTTGCTGCGTCTGCCCATCCGGCAGAACCACCGGCAAAGTTGTTGAACACTTCGCTGCCCAGCACGTTGGGAACCACAAAAGGAACACTGCCCTGCACCTGGTCAGCGGCCAGGTCCTTCAACCACTTGGAGAAGAAATTGTGCACGTCAAAATTGAAAGCGGCCGTGCGGCTGAAGGCCTGTGCATCACCCGTCCAGCCAAGACGCTCGTCGCGTTGAGGGCAGTCGGTGGGCACATCCAGGAAATTACCGCGCTGACCCCATTGGATGTTGTGCTGTAGTTGATTGACGAGCGGACTGGAGCAGGAAAACTCTCCTGTTGGTGCAATGTCCGAGTACATCGCTACAGCTGTAAAATTCTCAGTCCGGATATCACCTGGGTATCCTTCTACTCGGATGTATCGGAAACCCTGGAAGGTGAACCGGGGTTCGAAGGTTTCTTCACCCCGACCACTCAGGATGTAGGTATTCAGCTGTTTGGCTGCGCGCAGGTTGTCAGTGTAGAAATTCCCAGCCTTATCCAGTACCTCAGCGTGATATACACGCACCACATCACCGGCTTTGCCCTTCACTTTCACCTGGACGAGTCCTGTCAAATTCTGACCAAAATCGACGACCTTTTCACCGCGTGGAGTGGTGATCACCCGGATGGCCTTGAAAACTTCGCGCTTCTTCACCGGCTCATTATAGGTAGCGACGAGATGATCCATGCCGCCGTCAACTACTTTCACTGATGCCCACTGACTGTCATTGTAGCGTGCATCCTTCCAACCCGCAATTTCCTTTCGCGCATCAATCGTCTCTCCATTGTATACATCAGAGTCAACGACAGATCCCACGCCACACTTCCAGCTGGCATCAGAGGCTATGACCGCGGTCGTACCATCGGCATATTCGATCTGCAACTGGAAGAGCAGGCCCAGTTGTTTGCCGTAAAAGTTCTTCTGCCCGGAGAAACCAATATAGCCGCGGTACCATCCGCTGCCCAGTTCCACCCCGATGGCGTTGTCACCGGCAGTGAGAAGGCCTGTCACATCGAATTGCTGATACTGCAACCGCTTGTTGTAAGAAGTCCAGCCGGGCGTCAGCCAGGCATCGCCCACGCGCTTTCCATTGATCCATGCCTCATACAAGCCATGTGAGGTGATGAAGGCAGTGGCTTTGCGAATTGGCTTGGCAGACGAAAATGATTTTCTGAAAACCGGGCTGGGACGTTCCTGCTCGCCTTCCGGCAGCGTAGATTCTATCCAGCGTGCCTGCCAGTCGCTGACAGCAAACAGCGCAGTCTGCCACGTCGCCGGCGTACTCCAGGGACCTGGCTTGCCCTGCTGATCCCATACGCGGGCGCGCCACGTGTAAGTCTGGCCCGATTTGAGTGGTGCTCCCTGATAAGTCACCCACTGCGACTGATCTGACTCCACTTTGCCGGAAGCCCACACACGGGTTCCCTTGCTGTCAGTCACATTAATTTCATATGCCGTCTGGGCTGTCCCTCGTTTAGTAGAAGCCAGTTGCCATGAAAAACGCGGCTGCGTGGCATCAAGCCCTATGGGGTTAATTCTGTTTTCTGTTTTGAGTTGTTGCAGAGGCACCTGAGCCGACAACCATGTTGTTGTCAGCAGTAACACAGTGAGTAAGTTTATTTTCATAACAGGCAGTTAGTGATTCAATGTACTGAATTGGCCTGCCGTTTCCATCCTGTTCTATCCTGACTGGATGGATGAAGTCATAAATGGTGTCACTGGAGTCAGTGAGTGGCCAATTGCTTTATGCTCGCTACAATCTTGCGACTTTGCTCCGGGTAGATGGAAATGAAGTGGGTGCGCGCAAGTTCAGCCTTCTGTTCACCGTTGGCGACCTTAAACGCAATTTTGCGTGAAGGCCGCACAGGCATGTGACAATCGGGACACTGTCCGTTCACTGCTTGCCCAGGTTTTCCAGACAGTGCACAAACTTTCTCGTGGCCTTGTTGATGGCAATTCATACAGCGGGCAGAAAACGATGCAATATTGCCGCGTTCCTTCTCATGCGGGTTGTGGCAGGTTGAACAAGTCATCTCCGACTTGATGAAACACTGACTTGCGGCCAGCATGCCGTACTGGTTTCCATGCACTTCGGCTGTGGCGGTTGTGTCATACCGTTGAAATGAAGCTACATCCATTGCGAGTGAATCGCCTGGAAAAAAAGTGAACGGTGGTTTGAGGCTCGTATTGATTCCCGAGTGGCACTGTGCACAGGCATCCAGTTGCTGGCGCCGGCTCAACTGTGATGCATTGATAATGTCCTTGATGTCCTTTCGAGCAGTTCCCTTCTCCTGGTTCAGCACGTGCTGCATGCCCGGACCATGGCACCGCTCGCAGTCAATACCGTAAATCACCTGGCTCCGATCAAACTCAGGCAGCGCGTTCATTTTGTAAGTTGTCTTGAAGTAAGTGCTGTGGCAGTTCAGGCAAGGTGCGGGCACGGGGCGGTTGATGACAAACCGGTCTGTCGGATATCCCGGGGAAGAAGACCAGGAGTCATTCGGTGTATAGTATGAAATCGGCAACTGCACCAGATTATTATCAAACCAATGCAGGTACGTCTGGCCTTTGGTACCGGAACCAATGACAATGTCAAAACTCTGGGCACCGCGCAGCCGCTGATCGGTATAGCCCACCTGAAACAACCCGCTGTCGCGGGCCTCCATCACCATCCGGTCATGGGTGTTAAAGACGAAGGCATTGCTGTCCGGATTGAAACTCCCTTTGATGGTGGCACGGTCTGCGATGGCCGAGGTACGAAAGTGCGCGGTTGCCAGATGGCTCTTGTAAATATCCGCGTGACACGTGGCACAGCGCGCAGAGCCGGCGAATGACTGTCCGCTGGGATGGATGATGATGCCCACAGTCTCCATTCGCTTCTTGGTGGACACCGAGAAGTACACAATGTAGCCAACGCCCAGCGCCAGCACCCACCAGATGATATTTCTGAATTTCACGATCTATTTCAACAAGCGACCGCGAAGCTATTCCTGCGGAAGCGCAAATGCAACATAGGCGTCGCCTGATTTTGTCCCCAACTTGCCACCGCCACAAGCTATGACAACATATTGCCTTCCACCCACTTCATAAACAGAGGGTGTTGCAAACCCCGGAACCGGCAATTGAAACTGCCACAGCAGTTTGCCAGACTTCTTATGATAGGCATGCATGTATCCATCTCTTGTCGCCGCAATGAAGACGAGCCCTCCGGCGGTCACCACAGGCCCGCCATAATTCTCAGATCCGGTGACGATGCCTCTCGCTTCAAATTCAGGGTAGGTGCCAAACGGAATCTTCCACCTGATTTCACCACTGTTGAGATCGATTGCGTTGAGCGTTCCCCACGGCGGCCGAATGGCCGGATAGCCCTCAGGTGTCAGGAACTTGTTATAGCCTGTGATGGTGTAAGGCAACTTCCTGTATTCCTCCTCCGGGTTCACCGGCTTTTCAAAAGGCTTTGCATAAAGGTCGTTCATCCGGAGCACCCACGTGGCAATGGCATCGTGCTCCGCATCTGCCAACTGCTTGAATGCGGGCATCATCCGGCGTCCTGAAGCAAGCAGTGTTTTCAAAGTGGCCGCTGTGTATTTCTCGCCAGCTTTGTCAATAGCCGGAAAGTTTCCCGAACCCTGCATCCGGGTACCATGACAACTCTGGCAATACTGCGTGTACAACCGCTGCCCCGCATCCCGCAGCGTCTCGGCAGTTGCACTTTCCTTTTTCACATCCACCATCGTAAGCACCCAGGGCATTTCATTGGCATTCACATACAGCAAACCGGACGAAGGATCAAATGCAGGTCCACCCCATTCGGCGCCGCCGTCAAAACCCGGAAAGATCACAGTCCCCTGACGCGACGGGGGATTGAAAGGATTGCCCGTCAGATATCCGCCCAATCTCTTTTTCACCTGCACCACCGAACTATCCGGCACAAGGTCATTCACATCGTCCATAGTAAAAGACTGCCTGGCGAACGGCGGCGGCAAGACCGGTACGGGTTGTGTAGGCGCGGATTCCTCTCCCTCCAGCGAAGTCTGCGGGACAGAGACCTCCTCAATCGGGAACAAAGGCTTGCCAGTAGTGCGCTCAAACACAAACACATATCCCGATTTGGTTGGCTGCGCCACGGCGTCGATGGACTTGCCATCGCGCATCACCGTAATCAACGCAGGTGGAGTTGGCAGGTCGCGATCCCACATATCGTGGTGCACAGTTTGAAAATGCCAGATCCGTTCACCTGTCGCGGCATTCAGCGCGAGCAGGCAATCGCCAAAGAGCCCGTCACCCTTGCGCTTGCCACCATAGAAATCAAAAGACGTGGAGCCCGTCGGAACAAAGACAATACCCCGCGATTCGTCCAGGCTCATGCCACTCCAATTGTTGGCACCACCTATGTGACGCCAGGCCGCAGTGTCCTTCCATGTTTCGTAACCCAATTCCCCGGGCTGAGGAATGGTATGGAATATCCAACGCCGCTTGCCGGTGCGAACATCGTACGCCCGGATATGACCCGGCGCCGCAGCGGCACCTTCATCCACGCGAGTACCCATGATGATCAGGTCCTGGTACACCACCCCAGGCGAGGTGGAGGTAATGAACAAATCCCTGACATCTCTGTCCAGGCCATCGTGCAAGTCCACCTTGCCTTCCTCACCAAAGGACGTGACCACTTTGCCTGTCTGTGCATTGATGCAATACAGAAATGAACCCGCGGTGTAGTAAAGCCGCTGGTCCTTGTCGTCATCTGACCACCAACTCACCCCCCGGCTGTTATTCATGATAAAGAAGAATCGCTTCGGAATTTTGAATGCCGTAGTATCGAAAGGATTGAACACCCACTTCTCCAATCCAGTCGCAGCGTCGACAGCAAAGAGTTTCATCTGTGGGGTGGTACCATACAGCACCCCGTTCACCACAATGGGGTTGCATTGGATCTGTGAGTGGTTAACCGTGTCGCCGTCCATCGTGTGATACGTCCAGGCCACCTGCAGCTTGCCAACATTAGACGTATCAATTTGTGTCAGCGAAGAATAGCGTGTCATCGCCGGTGTGCCGCCATAGTGCGACCATCCTGCCATGGGACTTTGCTGGCGACACCCCGTCAGCAACAGGAGACAGGTGGTGAATAGACTAAGACTGGCTTTGGCAAGGTTGGTCATGGCGGGAGTCTGGTTCAGATGCGCTCAAGTTTAATCGGGTACGTTCTGCCTGCATTCCATTGACAGACATAGAGGTTCTTGTCGCCGTCGACACACACATCATGGCAATGCTTGAAGATGGGGGCTGCCTGCACCATCAGCTGAAGTGTACCATCCCTGTACTCAGGTGCCGTGCCTCCGGGGTTCGACACAACCCGGTGCTGATCGTTGAGAATGGTGACAAAGCCTGAGTTGTCTGTCTGGTTGAGGTATCTGAGTCTTGACCAGCACACGCCGGCATAGAGAAAAGTATCATCAATCACCGCACGGCATACATAGGCACCGGGAAGAAAAATGGTGGACAAGTACTTGCCATCAAGCGTGAACCGCTTGAATGCATTGTGCGCGCGCGAAGTGCACATGAGCACTGGTTGCTCCGGATTGCGCTTGTCCAATGTCACGCCATGCGCCGTACTGAACTGGCCGTCGCCATCGCCGGGGCCGCCAAACTTTCGAATGAACTCGCCGCTGGCACTGTACTGAAGAATGTATTGCGAACCGTATCCATCAGCCACATAGATATCGCCGTTGGGTGCGATCGCAGTTTCAGTGGGGTGGTACCCCAGTGACTGCTCGTAAACCCCCACCTTGAGCGGGTGAGTCAACTCCAGCAGTTTCTTACCATCCGTGGTAAACTTCACCACACGGCCGGTGTCGGGATCACAAATGAATAACACATCTGTGCCTCCCTCGTCAAACAGGGTAAGGCCATGTCCTGAAGGAAACTCGTTGCCCCAAGTGGACAGCAGTTTGCCTGAGCGATCATAGATGATCACGTTGTTTTTTGTCTCATCAGTGACCATGATGAGTCGCCCCTTCCGGTCCATCACCATCTCATGACAGTTCTTTACTGGCGTAGTTGAAGGATCGAGGTTGCCCCAGTTGCGATGAACACGGTAACGGAAGTCGCCATGACCGATTACTTCCTCCGACAAAGAAGGTCGTGCCAGCACATGAAACGAAGGCAAAGTCACCGCTGCGCCAGCCAGGGCGGAGCGTTTGATAAAATCACGGCGGGTAGGCATGGTTTCAGAAATTTCAGTTTTTATAATGATGATCGCAGCGTCAGGCTGAATGGAATCTGGATGTGTTCACGCGATTCGCAGAGAATCAGTTCAGCGGCTTTCTTCCCCATCAGCTCAAAATCCGTCGAGATAGTAGTAATGCCATTCAGAATAATCCGCTTGAGAGGTGTTTCGTTATAGGAAATCACTCCGATCTCCTTCCCGACTTCAAGGCCCTGAGCGAGAATACGCTCAATCAACACAACCAGATCATTCTCCATGAGATTGATGTACACTTCGCCTGCTGACAGCGGCTCCTGGGCAATGTCATTGACCACCTTGTGCGCAAAGGCATATTGGAGGCAAAACCGGCTGAACCCGGCGAGTATTTCTTCCGGATAATAGGATTGGGCCGGAAAAATAATCTTTAAGGTATGATAGCGCGACAAAGTGGTGAGCGCCTGCTCCAGTGCGTGATAGATGTCCTCTTCAAAATTCTCATACACCGCCGCGTAGTCGCCGGTAACACCCGGAAGCAGTTTATCCAACAACACAAGTTTGGTCTTGTCGATAGTGTTGATCACCTGACTGGCCTGCTCTCCCCCTTCGATGAAATGGGGAATAATGACATAGTGCGTGTAGTCCTGGCGCCGGGTTTCAATCAACTTTCGGAATAAAGCAAAGTCGTTGTTGTAGATAAAGAAGTCAATCCGTGCACCGTCACCTAATGTGGCAGCGAGCGCATCGTAGATAATCTTCTTGTGCGGACTCAGTTTGTTAAACAACAGGAACACGCTTACGCTACGTTCCACGTCCGTGCTCTTGATGAAGTATCCCTTGCCGGGCACACTGCCCAGCAAGCCCAACTTCTTCAAATGTTTGTAGCCCTTCTCTGCCGTATCCCGTGAAATCTCAAATTCAAAACTGAGTTCATTGATGGATGGCAACACCTCATCCTTTCGGAGCTTCCCCTGCTGCACTGCCTGAATCAGGCTGTTTGCCAGTTGCTGGTACTTGGGCGTGGCAGAGTGATCATCCAGCTGGATATGTTGAAAGAGTACCGATTTTTCAGCAGGTGCCATGCTATCTCAATGTAAGACAAATCATTGAAAAGGGCATGACAGTACATGATGGACGGAAGGCGCTGCCTTGTTAGATTTACCATTACCCGTTTCCACGGACGTCTAAAAAACTGTCACCCATGGGCATTATTCTCGGTATCATCTTTCACTTCATCGGCGGCTTTGCCTCCGGCAGTTTCTACATGCCGTTCCGCAAAGTCAAAGGCTGGAACTGGGAAAGCTATTGGATCATCGGCGGCCTGTTTTCCTGGCTGATTGTTCCGCCGCTGGCAGCCTGGCTCACACTGCCCGGCTTTCAGGACATCATTGCCTCTGCGGGTGTTGACGTGCTTCGCTGGACCTTCACCTTCGGCGTCTTGTGGGGAATAGGTGGTCTCACCTACGGACTGGGCGTACGGTACCTTGGCATGTCGCTGGGAAACTCAGTTGTTCTCGGCTTCTGCAGCGCCTTTGGCGCCATCGTGCCTTCCATATATTATAGTATCGAGCCGACACCCGGAAAAACATCTTTGCTCGAAATGGCCACCACTACCTGGGGCCAGGTCGTGTTGCTTGGCGTAGCACTGTGCCTGCTGGGTATTTACATCTGCGGCCGGGCGGGTTGGTTAAAAGAGCACGAACTGCCTGAGGATGCCAAGAAAGCATCCGTAGCAGAATTCAGTCTCACCAAAGGCCTCGCGGTGGCGATCACTTCCGGCGTGCTCAGCGCCTGCTTCAATTTCGGCATCGAAGCCGGTAAGCCAATGGCAGAAGCTGCTGTTGCAAAGGGCCTCAACCCTCTTTATCAGAACAATGTCACGTATGTGGTACTGCTGTGGGGTGGGCTCCTCACCAACCTGATCTGGTCGGTGTTGCTGAACGCCCGGAACAAATCCTTTGGCGACTACATCAAGAAAGACACGCCGCTTGCCGGCAACTATTTCTTTTCTGCCCTCGCTGGCACAACGTGGTTTCTTCAATTCTTTTTTTACGGAATGGGCGAAAGTAAACTCGGCAATGGCGCAAGCTCCTGGATCCTGCACATGGCTTTCATCATCCTCATTGCCAACGTGTGGGGTATTACCCTTCGTGAATGGAAAGGTGTAAGCAGGAAGGCGCTCACGACATTCTATGTGGGCATCGCCACCATCATCCTTTCGGTGCTTGTGGTGGGTTATGGGAATTCAATTAAGTAATGACGATATGGCAACGCAAAAGACTTTCAAACACGTTAGCTATCTGTGGGACGATCAGCAGGCGGCAGCGCTCGCTGGCGACGAGGTAGCATTACTCATCTACCGGTCCAACCTCCTCGGCGCTGATCTGCGCCTGACAAACTACGGTGGCGGCAACACAAGCTGCAAAGCCACAGCCAAAGATCCACTCACCGGAAAAGATGTCTCCGTAATGTGGGTCAAAGGCTCCGGCGGTGACCTCGGCACCATGAAGCGCAATGGTCTGGCTGCTTTGTACGTAGACCGCCTGCGAAGCCTTACGTCCGTGTATCGGGGACTCGCCCATGAAGACGAGATGGTGGAACTTTTCAACCATTGCATCTTCGACCTGCAGTCCAAGGCCCCTTCCATCGACACACCCCTGCATGCATTTCTTCCATTCAACCACATCGACCACCTGCATCCGGACGCAGCCATTGCCATTGCTGCGGCAAAAGATGGCAAGGAGATCACACATGAATTGTTCGGCGGCAAAATCGGATGGGTCGAATGGCAGCGTCCCGGCTTTGACCTCGGGCTCAATCTTCGCAAATGCCTCGACGAAAATCCCGGCATCCGGGGCATCATGCTCGGCTCACATGGTCTCTTCACCTGGGGGAACACCGCCTACGAAAGCTACATCAACACTCTTGAAGTGATCGAACAGTGCGCGGCCTATATTGAATCGAAAACCAGCAAAAAGGGACCTGTGTTTGGTGGCTCAAGAATCACCAGCATGGAACCGGAGGCTCGCCTTACACAAGCGGCCTTGCTGGCACCGGTTCTACGCGGATTCTGCTCTTCACACAACCGCATGATCGGACATTTCTCCGATGATGAACGTGTGCTGGAATTCATCAACTCTAAAGACCTGAGCCGCCTGGCCCCCATGGGCACCAGTTGCCCTGATCACTTCCTGCGCACAAAAATAGCACCCCTCGTGCTGCCCCTCAGCCCCGCACAAGATCTGCACGACACCGCCGCCATCAAGCAACAACTGGCACCGGAGTTTGACAAATACCGCAAAGGGTACGCGGAATACTACAACACCTGCAAGCATCCGAACAGCCCCGCCATGCGCGACCCCAACCCGGTGGTCATCCTGTATCCCGGCGTGGGGATGTTCACTTTTGCCAAAGACAAACAGACGGCGCGCGTGGCTGCGGAATTCTATCTCAATGCCATCAACGTGATGCGCGGCGCAGAGGCCATCTCACAGTATACCTCATTGCCACATCAGGAAGCATTCAATATTGAATACTGGTTGCTGGAAGAAGCCAAACTACAGCGGATGCCAAAACCCAAACCCCTCACTGGCAAAGTAGCACTGGTGACAGGCAGCGCAGGAGGGATCGGCAAGGCCGTAACCAAAAAGTTTGCCGACGAAGGCGCTTGTGTCATCCTGAGTGACAATGATGCCGAGCGACTCGCAGGCGCTGTGACAGATTTCACCAAGCGTTACAGCAAAGATGTCTTTACAGGCACACTGCTGGACGTGACAAATAACAATCTCATTGAAAAAGCTTATCAGCACGCTGCACTGGCCTTCGGTGGGGTGGATATCATCGTCAACAACGCCGGGCTCTCCATCTCCAAGCCTATTGAAGGACACACGGAGCAGGACTGGGATATTTTGTATGACGTGCTGGTGAAAGGACAATTCCTGATGACACAGAAGGCGACTTCTATCATGCGCAAGCAAGGATTGGGTGGCGACGTCCTCAACATCGTCAGCAAGAACGCGCTCGTATCAGGCCCCAACAATGCCGGATATGGATCGGCGAAGGCAGCCCAACTTCATCTCAGCAGACTCAATGCAGCCGAACTGGGGGCCGACAAGATTCGCGTCAACGTGGTCAATCCGGATGCGGTCATCGCCGACAGCAAGATCTGGGCAGGCGCCTGGGCCGAAGGACGCGCGAAAGCGTACGGCGTCACCGTGGAAGAACTCCCTTCCTACTATGCCAAACGAACGTTGCTCAACGAGATCATCCTGCCGGAAGACATCGCCAATGCCTGCTTTGCCTTTGTCGGCGGACTTCTCAACAAGTCGACGGGCAATATGCTCAACGTCGACGGTGGTGTAGCCATGGCCTTCGGACGCTGAAAACCATCTGGCAAACCTTTAACTTCGTACCATGACACTGGACGCATCCCTGATCCACGATCACAACCGACAGCAGCAGGCTGCCCATGAAAAGAAGTTGCGTGCGATGGTAAGTGACATCCACCACCATGAAGCGCTGCTGGAACGCCTCCGCCAGTTCCAGATTGCAATCCCCAGCTGGGCACTCGGTACAGGCGGTACCCGCTTTGGCCGGTTCCCCGGCGGCGGCGAACCGCGCAGCCTCGAAGAGAAAATTGAAGACGTCGGACTACTCCACCGCCTCAACCGGTCAAGCGGTGCCATCTCGCTGCATATCCCCTGGGACATTCCCACCAACGCAAAAGACATCCGCGCGCTGGCTGCCGCTCATGGCCTCCGGTTTGATGCCATGAACTCAAACACCTTTCAGGATCAGCCCGGTCAAAATCTGAGCTACAAGTTCGGCTCCATGCAACATGTGGATCCCGCCGTGCGCAAGCAGGCGATCGATCATAATATCGAAGTCATCCGCCACGGCATAGACCTCGGATCAAAGTCGCTCACGGTGTGGTTGTCGGATGGCTCTGCCTTTCCCGGCCAGCTCAATTTCCGACGTGCATTTGAGAATACACTCGACAGCCTGCGGAGTGTCTACGCCGCACTTCCGTCCGATTGGAAGATGTTTGTAGAATACAAAGCGTTCGAGCCCAACTTCTATTCCACCACCGTCGGCGATTGGGGCCAGTCGCTCCTCTACACCTCCAAACTAGGGCCGAAAGCCTACACGCTGGTGGACCTGGGCCATCATCTAG
>JAIBBB010000060.1 GCA_019694905.1 Cyclobacteriaceae bacterium | reverse complement strand
GACCCGCTTGCACCCAATGGCAGCATGCAGGGAGATGCGGTGGTCAATGGAGTTGTACAGGCACCGGGAACCATCACGTACGAATGGTACAAAGGAGACAATACCCTGCCCGCCAATCTGGTTGCCACAACCTCCGGAACGAATGGCCAGATTGTGAATCAGGTGGCCGGTGGTGGCATCTTCTACACCCTCAAGGTGAAGACCGCGCTGAATTGTACCAATACGACGAAACTCGCAGTGACTGAAAATGTGAATCAGCCTGTCATCACATTCGCGATTACACCTAACGGTGTCTGCGATCCGTTGCTGGGTACGTCCAATTACAACGGCCAGGTTGACGCCAGCCTCACGCTCGGCGGTGTCGCTGTCACTGACTTTACACCCTATCAATTCGTTTGGCACAGTGGCAGCCTCGCTACTGACCCGGTGATCGCAGGCGCCACCACTGCCTCGCTCACACAGCGGAACGGCGGTAGCTACACGCTCGTGGCCACAAGGACAGATCTGGGTTGTACGTCAGTACCTACTACGGCGGTTGTCACAAACGCACCCGTACTTCCCCAGATTACAGATACACCTACACCATCGACCACCTGTGCAGGTACTCCCAACGGGGCAATCAGCGTGGTAATTACTGTAGGTGCCACCACTACCACGAATGGATATACATTCTCGTGGTTCAACGGTAATTCCATTGCTTCACCAGCGGTTGCCGTGGCCAACGGAGGTAACACCCACAACATCTTCAATGTCGCGGGCGGAAGCAATTACACGGTACAGGCGCGGAACAATGTGACTGGTTGCGTGAACACATCGACCATCGCCCTTGCCGACAACAAGATCGTGCCAGTCCTGGCCCTCACTGCACATGACAATGACCATTGTTCCGCACTCGCTGGTTTCACCGGCTCCATTACGAGCACTGTTACCGACGTAAATGGTCCGGCCGACAACCACAACTTCATCTGGTCCACCGGCAACACGATGGCATCCCCTATCGGTGGTCAGAGCGCCGCTACACTGGCCGGCATTGATGGTGGATTCTATACAGCGACTGTCACTAACACTGTCCTGCAATGCACGTCCGCGCCGATCACGGTGCAGGTGCTGAACAATCAGGTTTTGCCGGTTATTAATGCAACACCGACACCTTCGACCAATTGTGCCGGCACAGGCAACGGTACCATCGCGGCCGTGGTCAACACCGGTGCAGGCACGACCACTACCGGTTACACATTTGCCTGGTTTCAGGGGAACAACACGGCTGCACCGGCTGTAGCACCTGCCAGTGGTGGTACCTCTGCAACTGCCATCCATCTGACTGGCGGACAGAACTTCACCGTCCAGGTAACCAACAGTGCGACCGGGTGTGCCTCCACACAAACCATTACGCTTGATGACAACAAGGCACTGCCTGTGTTGACGCTCACGCCCACCATCAATGACGTCTGCGATGCACTCATCGGCTTTACCGGCAGCATTTCGAGCAGCGTTACGGATACCAATGGGCCGGCCAATCCACATGTGTACACGTGGTCCAGCGGATTGACAATGGCTGCGCCGATTGCCGGCCAGACGAGTGCAACACTTGCAGGTATTAACGGGGGATTCTATACGGCAACCGTAACCAACTCAACGCTGCAGTGCACCTCTGCACCTGTCACCGTGCAGGTGCTGAATCAGCAGGTGCTTCCGACACTCACCACTTCCGTTACCGGTTCCACCAACTGTGACCCGGCACTCAAGAATGGAGTGGCCAGCCTCACTCTTGTCAACGGCGTGGCACCCGGTGCTTCATTCACCTATGCCTGGTACGCAGGCAACACTGTCGCAGGGGCAGCCATCGGCACGAATGCTGTGCTCAACGGTGTGCAAGGTGGCGCTGCGAGTACTTACACGCTGGAGGTCACGACGGTCTCCACGGGTTGCAAGAATACCGAAACACTGAATGTGCCTGACAACAGCGTGCTGCCGGTGTTAAGCATAAACACTACATCCAATTCGGTGTGTGATCCAACCAAGACCTTCGCGGGCACTACCTACAATGGTCAGGCCGTCGTCTCGGTATCCAATATCGGTACCGGGGTGTTGTCAGACTATGACTTCACCTGGAGCACAGGGCTCACCGGCGCTGGACAAAACACACTGAACAACTCCATTCATGGCGCGTATACTGTCAGCGCCAAACAGACAAGCACAGGTTGCCAGTCCTCCGTCTATGCTGTCAATATCATGGACACACGGGTACTTCCCACAATCACAACCTCCTCGGTGGGTTCCACCAATTGCAATGGAGGTACACCCAATGGCAGCGTCTCTGTCACCTCCGTTACGCCGCTGGGACAAACCTATGCCTATGCCTGGTACGATGGCAACGTCGTTGCTGGTGGCGTCAAGTCAAATGCATCAACCTACAGCGGTGTGCAAGGCGGCCTGAATGGAGTGACTCCGTATCAATACACCGTGCAGGTGCGAATCCTGGAGACCGGGTGCGAGAATGAAGCTACGCAGACCGTGGCCGACGACAGTACATTGCCACTGATTGATCCGCTCGCTCACACGGACAACACATTCTGCGTGGGCGGCAATGGAAGCGCCTCTGTCACAGGGATTACTTACCAGGGAGCGCCAGCTGCCCCTGGCTTTGCCGGGTTCAGTTTCACGTGGTCAAACGGTGACAGTGGACCGTCCACTACAACCGGAATGATTGCAGGCAACTATACCGTCACAGCCACGCAACTGACAGACAACTGTAAATCAAATCCGGTGTCAGTCAACATTGCCGACAATCTCTTTATTCCTGTCATCAAGGTGGCCAAAGTTTCACAAAGTTCCTGTGATCCGCTCAACCCGAACGGTCAATTGACCGCCACTGTTGACGAGACTACGATTGGCGGTGGTGCCTCCATGACTGCCGGCTACACTTTTGAGTGGGTCAACAATGGCAATCCATTTGCCACTCCAGGCATTCTCATCGCCAACACTTCGTTGGTGGGCAACCTGGCAGGCAACAAGAATTATACTGTAACGGCCACCCGGTCATCTACTGGTTGTGTCCATCAGCAGGCTGTTTTTCTGGATGAGAATATCGTCCTTCCGACTGCCACACTCACAGTGTTGAGCAATCAAACATTTTGCAATCCCCCGGATGGCAGTCTGCAGGCAACCGTGGTCCCTGCTCCTTCACTCACGTACACCTACTATTGGTTGAAGGAGACGCCAGGCACAACAACTACATCTTCAGCCACGGTTATATCAACTGTGAATGCAAGCAGCGGATCGCCGAACAGAAAAGTGGTCTCCTCTGTCGGCGGTGACACAGATGTTGCTCCTGACTTAAGCTATGGCAACTACACATTTGTGGCCGTGGATGACCAGACCAGTTGCATTTCCCAGCCCGTGACTGCCACCGTGCTTGACCAGACCAATCCCAATTTCAACATCACCGTCAACACCAATCCAAGCACCTGCGGTGCAGGCGATGGCGACCTGGATCTCAATGCTGTGCGGGCAGACGGTGTCGCCACCACCTTCAGTTTTGACCTGCACAAAGGCGGACCTACCAATGCAGTGACGCCCATCAATTTTTACTCCAATCCTCCCGTCTTCGACGGCGCGATCGATACCGGTACATTCCCCGCGACTTTTGGTCCGGTGGCCGCTGGCGCCAATGTCAATGTGACGGCCATCCCGTCGTCCACCTACACGGTGGTGGCCACCGACGGCTTCGGATGTCAGTCTCTGCACACTTTCTTCCTCGACTTCGTGGATGCTCCATCAATATCTTCCACCCTCACTGATTCAGATCTGTGCCCTTACACCATCGGTAACGGATCCGTTGACGCGAATGTGGTTCTGCCGGTAACAGGTCCTGTGACCACGCCTGACCAATACATCATCAGGGCCTACAGGGGCGGCAATGCGGATCTCACCAAACAGATAGGTACCGATGCGAGTCCGGTCGCTCCTTTGTTCGCACCGCAAAACTACAGCAGTCTGGCCCCTGGTTTCTATACACTGGAAGTCGAACAGAATTTCGGCTCCCATTGCACTGTACTGAAAGTTGTTGAGATCAAGTCACTTTCACTGTCGCCTATCCTTGACCTGGTTGGCGCCATCACACCCAATGATGCGTGTAGTGCGGCGAGCTACAATGGACAGATCCAGTTGTCGGTCAATCCGGATCCCGCTGATCTCAACCCCTCCATTGGCACAGTAACTTACACGATCACTGAGAATGCGGCTGCGTTCCAGGCGGCCGTAGCGGCTGGTAACTACACGGCATCGAACCGTGCGCCGGGGGATTACACCTACTTAGTTACGGCGTCTACCGGATGCACAACATCTAGAACCTATACCATACAGGATAATCCGGTAGTTGCCCAGCTTAACACTGCCGATGTTGCAGTGACCGATGCAGCCTATTGCACGCCGGCACTTGAACGTTCTGCCTCTGTTCAGGTGAGTGCGGTACGCCTCAGCAGCGGATCGTCAGAACAAATGGCCGACTACCAGTTCGACTGGTATACGGACCCCGACCTCACCGCCAACATACATTCAGCCTTGGGAACGGCAGGTGGCAAAGATCTGATCAATGATCTGCCTGCAGGTTCCGGCACTGTTCCTGCCGGCACCGTAGTCGCAGGTGATTATTACATCCAGGTTACCAAAATGGCTGACGCCAGCGGCACAGGCGGGCTTGGCTGTCTCAGTGCACCGTTCACTGTAACAATCGAAGACAACAAGGTCCGGCCCTCGATCACACTGACTCCCGACGCAGATACTTCCTGCGATCCAGCCTTCTTCGAGGGGCAAATCACGGTTGACGTGACCACTGCGACAGGACCTGGCAGCGGTGGCACTTACACCTATGCGTGGACACCCAACGGCGGAACCGGTCAGCCAGTCAACTCTGTCAATAACTCGGGTGTAGCCAATGTGCAGACAAATGTCAACGATGGGACGTTTACACTCAAGGCCACGAATGAAACAACGGGGTGTTTTGCTTCACTGAGTACCACGCTCCTGAAGGATACGCCCCCTCTCTTTGTATTGAGTGCGACACCCACCCCGCTCAGCAATTGCCTCACGCAGAATGGCAAGATTGACGTGAGTGCGATTACCCTCGTGCCCGGCGGAGCAGGTGTGCTCAACGACTACGACTATGTCTGGTACAAGACCTCACCTGCCACAGTACCTGTATTGGATGGCACAGTGATCGCCGCAGATCAGACCCTCGACATCACCTCCTACCCGGCGCTTGTTCCTGGATTCTATTATGTGAAGTCCGTCAGAAAATCCGGCACCGGTGCCGGAGCCGGTTGCGAGTCAGCGCCGCTGAAACTGGAAATACGCGACAACCGCGCATATCCAACCGCAGTGGCAACGACGGTATCCAACACATCCTGCAACAACAACTTCGATGGTCAGATTGGGCTCACTCCTACCACTACCGACGCCAATGGCGTAGTGATTCCTGGCCCCTACGATTTCAACTGGACTGTAAAGCCAGCTGCGGCCACCATCACCAATGTGTCCGGAACGGCCACCTACACCTACCAGGCAGGTGATCTGGTTGGCGCTGGCACGTACGTATCGCGCATCACCAACAACACGAACGGGTGCTTTACGGACTTCACCGTCTTCCTGCAACAAAATAGTGTGCCGGTAACTATTACCACCACGAGCACAACGCCACTGACACGCTGCGACATCAGCGATGGCACGGCGAGTGTGCTGGTCAATGGCACCAAAGTGAACGGTAACCCTGAACCGCTTGCTGATTTCTCTTTCCTTTGGAAAGATGCGTCGAACGTCACTGTAGGTAATACGGCAACGGCTTCCGGACTGACAACCGGCACCTTTACCGTGATGATCACCAAGACCAATGTGAGCTCACCCGGTTCGGGATGTTCCAGTGTGCCGGTGAGAGTGAGTGTAGGTGATTTGCGAGCCAATCCGGTAATCGGGCTGAGTTCGATCGCCAGCACGTCGTGTAACACTAACTATGACGGACAAATCTCAGTCACGGCCAGCACCACCGATCCAAATGGCGCTACCATTGGCGGACCCTACAATTACACCTGGACGTCGCAGCCGGCCGGCACGACAATCACAGGCGGTGCTTTTGCAGCCAACTATGGTTATCAGGTGGGCGATCTTGTGGGGCCTGGTGCCTATGGCGTGCGTGTCACTAACCAGACCAATGGATGCTTTGTAGATGGAACGATCACTGTACAGCAAAATACCGTTCCGGTGGCCATCATCGCGGGTACAAGCACTCCGCTCAACAATTGTGTTGTCTCTGACGGCACGGCAACGGTCACTTCGGTTACCGTAGATGGCCTTGGTGAAGCCACCACCGACTTCAGCTACTCATGGGCAGACAATGTCGGCAATCCGGTGGCGGTGGGTTCCACCGCTTCGGGCCTGGGCAGCGGTGATTTCTTTGTGACCGCTACGAAGACAGCGGTAGCATCCCCTGCCTCTGGCTGTCTCAGCCCTCCATTCAAGGTCACTGTCAGTGACAACAGGGAAAACCCCACCGTTACCTTCAGTATCGTTTCTAATACAGCCTGCGACTCCAACTTCGATGGTCAGATTTCTGTGCTGGCAAACAACGTGAATGCGCCCGGTGCCGGCTCGAACTATGACTATACGTGGACGCTCGTACCAGCCGGTAGCACAGTCGCCAATGCGCTCAATGCCGGCAGCAACTATGCTACAGGAGCACCCGATGTAGTGGGCCCCGGAACGTACACCGTGCGCGTTACCAATCGCACCACGCAGTGCTTCAACGATGCCACGACATCGCTCTTCACCAACAAGACGCCGGTGCAGATTCTCACTGTGAACAAGGCAGACCAAATGATCTGCAATCCGGATGGATCCATCAGCATAAGTACATTAAAGCACGGAGTTGCTACAGACTATACTTATCAATGGTTCCGTACCTCACCGACCACTGCTCCCCTGACCGATGCCGCCCTCGCAACCATTACCGCTGACAACATCAGCGCCGCGAATTATCCCACCATGGGTGCAGGAACTTACTTTGTGGTGGCTACCAGGAAACCATCTGTTGCCCCCGGTTCAGGCTGTGCCACTGCGCCGTTCCGTGTGGACATCAAAGACCTCCACACGGATCCTCTGATTGCATTTACATTCCAACCCAACAGCACCTGCGATCCGACGATTGCCAATGGAACCGCACTGGCGACCGCAACCGAAGTATCCGGGGCCACGGGTGATACCTATACGTTCGCCTGGACATTCAACGGCGCCGGACTTCCCGCGGCCACCACGCAAACTGATGCTACCGCTACCAGCCAGCTTGCGCAGGCATTTGATGGAGACTACACGTTGACAGCCACCAACACGACCGGTACGGGCTGCAGTGCGACAGCCTCGCTCACTATTGACCTCAACCAGGATGTGAGTAAACCCAACATCATCAACCTCACCACGGTTGATCCTGTTGACTGTTTGCCCACGGGTAGTGGCCAGGTTTCGAGCATCTCCATCGGCGGTGGAGCACCTATCACAGGTGCCGCACTTGCCACGAGTTTCTCTTACGAGTGGTACAAGACCAGTTTCACGCCTGCCTCGCAGGTACCGGCACAAACCAGTCCCACACTGAATGGCATTCTGCCGGATGACTACTTCGTGCTGGTGAAAGACCTGACGACACAGTGCAAATCCACCCCCAGACAGTTTACCATCGGAACGGGGAGCATAGTGCTGCCGGTAGTTGACATCACACAACCTGTCAAACAGATAAGCTGCAATCCGGCCATCGGCCTTGCTGTGCTGGATGGAACAGCAGACGGTCAGACAGACGCCAATGCCAACTACCAATTCAGTTGGTTCAACAGCCAGGACGGTACCGGACCGCTGCAAGCGAGCACCAGTACTTTCAGCGGTCTCAAAACCGGTACCTACTCAATGACTGTAAAGAACATTACCACGAATTGCTCCAACACGACGTTCTACGTAGTACCTGATGAGTCGGCCCAGTTTACTGCCGCTACCTCTGTGACAGGAGCGCCGCTCACGTTCTGTGTAGGGCAAGATGGAGCTGTGCTGATTCGCGCGGTGAATATCGATCCGACCTATCCATTCACTTACAGCTACAAGGCGGACCTGTATTTCTCTGGTACGCCCAATCTTGGTTTGCCACCTGATATCACCAATGTTCCGAACGTGCCCGGGTTCCTGACAAGCTTTGAACAGACCGGACTTGGTATTGGCACCTACACTGCAAGGCTGACAGACAATAACACGGGTTGTTTCAGCACGGCGACAGGCGTCATCGATGACAACCGTGTCAAGCCGCTGATCAGTGTGGTACAAGACACACCTATGACAAATTGTGATCCGGTGATCGCCAACGGGCAACTGTCCGCGCTCGCAGATGGGTCCTTCATAGATGGATACTCCTTCAATTGGTACGCCGGCCTCACTGTGCCTGTCGCGGGAGCGCCACTGTCCACTCAAAACAAATTGATCGGTCAGACGGCGGGAGACTATGTAGTGCGGGTCACCAAACTCACCACGGGTTGCTTTGATGATCTCGCAGGTCAGATCACCGATGCAACAGTGTTGCCGTTTGCTCCCACCGTGACCGTTCTCGGAAACAGAACCAGTTGCATTACACCCAATGGCAGCCTCGGAGCTACCGTGAACGGGTCGCTGAACTACATATTCAACTGGTACAACGGATCCACTGCCTCGGGCACGCCTGCACTCACCGACTTTACTTATGCGTCGCTGGATGTGGCCACTTACGCGGTGACAGCCACAGACCCCGTAACACGCTGTGTATCTCCTGCCAGGACTGCAGATATTCTCGATGAGCGGGTCATTCCCGAGTTCAAACTCAAGGCAACACCCTCCTATTGTCTTGACAGCGGACGCGAACCCATCGGCACAATTATCCTGGAAGCGACATCGGCAGACTATGTTCTTCAGGATGCCCTGTGGACAGATGTTGCGTCCGGAGCGAGCGCAGGCATTGGTGGTCAGGTGACTGGTCTCTATCCCGGCGAGTACGAAGTTTTGGCAACTACCATTGAAGGCTGTACGAATACCGGCAGAGCCACCATTGAGACAGAGATTGCGCCTTACAATGGCATCTCGCTGAATGGCGATGGGAAAAATGACTCTTTCATCGTCGACTGCATTTCACTCTTCCCCAATAACAATGTGAAGATTTTCAACCGAAATGGTATCCTTGTCTTTGAAGCCAACGGCTATAACAACAGCGACATATCATTCAAAGGATTGGGTGAAAGTGGATTGTACACGATTGGTAACCATCTCCCGGATGGTACCTACTATTATATTATTGACAAAGGTGACGGTTCGAAGCCTGTTGCCGGATACCTGGAGTTGATGCGATGAAATTAAAGATTACATTCCTGATCCTTGTGGCCACTGGCTACACCGCAGTGGCGCAGCAGCGCCCGCTGCAGAGTTTGTACATGTTTGACCCGCTGCTGGTGAACCCCGCGTATGCAGGCACGCAGGTGCAACTCAGTGGAACGGCTATTTACAGAAATCAATGGTTGAACCTGGAAGGAGCACCCAAGACCTTCACAACCACCCTCCACTCAGGGTTCAGAAAATACCGGGTTGGACTCGGTCTGATCGCGTCCAAGGATGTCATCGGGATCCACGACGACACGGGACTTTATGGTGTGTATTCGTACAAGATCCCACTCTCCAAAGACAACCGACGAGTGATTTCATTCGGCATTCAGGGAGGCTTCAATTTCATCACTTCAGACTACAACAAGCTCTCCCTGAAAAACGGATCCGATCCCAACCTCAGCGGAGTGGACCGCCGGTTCAATCCCAACGTAGGCGCCGGCATCTATTACCGTGACGGAAATTTCTACGGAGGTTTCTCGGTGCCCTATATGCTTAACAACAAGCTGGTGTCTTTGAACAATGTCAGCAGTCTGGCGCGTCAGAAGCGCTATTATTACCTGTTTGCCGGTTACAATGCAAAGCTCACTGAGAATATCACGTTGGTACCATCAACGCTGATCCGCATACAGGAGCAGGCGCCGGTGAGTTTTGACCTGAATGCCCTGGTGGTCTTGTATCAGACTGTCGGCCTGGGTGTATCGTACAGGCTCAACGATGCTGTGGTTGGTTTGTTTGAGTTACAGATCAACAACAATTTCCACGTGGGCTACGCGTACGATTTCACAACTTCAAAGTTGAATCAGTTCTCGAACGGCTCCCATGAGTTGATGGTAAACTACCGGATTCGCCTGCCAAAAATTCACAAGGGACTGGAGTGTCCAGCGTACTGGTAGGTGCCTCAGCGCTTTTTCCAGATAAAGAGCAGGTTCCCCTTTTGCAGGATATTGTCGTTGTGGTCCAGAGGCAGGTAGAAATAGACGTAATCACCGCGAAATTCATATTCAAACGTCTCACCGTTCTCAAACGAGATCTTGTTGCGGAGGCTGTTGGGTGGTGAAAAATCTGTTTCCAGCACAAAGCTCGGGTAAGGACCGAATCCTTTCGTTTGCAAATGGCTGTTGACTCTGATGGACGGATAACGGACAGCGCCATCCGGGCCGAGTCCTTCATACTGACCTTCCCAAAGCAAGTGGTTGATGATCCACTGATAGGGATCCTGAAAAATGGCACTGCTCAGTTTGATGTATTTGCGCAGAACCGCACCCCTGGCATCAATTTGGGTAAGCAGCGTATCCTTCGAAACAACACTCCATTGCAGTCTGAATGGCACGGCCTCCGAGCTCCAGCCAGTGCGCCCGGTTGCGATAAACTGTGACGATGCCTGGTCGTATCCAGTTACTTCCCAGAGAAATCCGCCCATCTTGTTGCCAGTGCTTGCGTTGATGACGAAAGGGATTCCGGTACTGTCGTTGATGTTGAGGTCGGCTGCGCCCTGGTCAAACAGCTTGTAAGCGGCCGCGGGCGACTTGTGTTTCACCAGATGCCTGACGTAGTCTTCCTGAACCCAGAGTCCTTTGAGGGTGGGGACCTTCGAATGCTGCGACTGGGCTGTGATCGCCATTGACAGAAGAAACAGAAGGATCAGGTAACGCATCGGCTTGGTGTAATCTTGAGTTTCCAAAGTCATACAACAAAAAAAGGCCCAAAATCTGGGCCTTCTATTTTGAGCGGTCCGGACGGGACTCGAACCCGCGACCTCCTGCGTGACAGGCAGGCATTCTAACCAGCTGAACTACCGGACCTTACCTTTTAAACTGTCCCTCGGCCGTGAGGCTTCAAAACAGGCTGCAAAGATAGCCCCATGCCGAATTTATCCAAAGAATTGACCCGATTTTGCTGCTCAAATTGAACTAACAACAATAAAAAAGAGGGCCGAAGCCCTCTCTTTCATTTTATTCGTCAGGATTACTTCGCGTGGCTCATGCTTACCACCTCGATCCTGGCCTTGGGGGCTTCGTTCAGGGAGGTTGTAGCCGGCTTCTTCACCAGCAAAGGAGCAATCACCAATGCCACGATGGACATCAGTTTGATCAAAATGTTCAGGGAAGGACCTGAAGTATCCTTGAAGGGGTCACCCACAGTGTCGCCAGTCACGGCAGCCTTGTGGGGATCGGACTTCTTGTAGTATTTCTGGCCGTTGATCTCAACGCCTTCTTCAAAGCTCTTCTTGGCATTGTCCCATGCACCACCGGCATTGGACTGGAAGATCGCCATGAGTACACCAGACACGGTCACACCTGCGAGCATACCTCCGAGCGCTTCAACACCAAAACCAGGCAAGAAAGCAATCACGACAGGCACAATCACCGCCATCAGACCGGGAACCACCATCTGGCGGATTGCCGCGTGGGTGGAGATCGCTACGCACTTGCCATACTCGGCCTTGCCATCCGCTTCGTGGAAGGTCTTTTGTTCGTCAGCAGACCACTCTTCTACCGGCTTGTCGCCATTCTTCTTCATCAGGGCAAGCGCTGCTTTCAGAGCAGGAATGTCAGAGAACTGACGGCGCACTTCTTCGATCATGGACATGGCTGCACGACCTACTGCGCTCATCGCCATTGCGGAGAACACGAAAGGAAGCATACCACCAATGAAGAGACCAGCCATCACATTTGCCTTCGAAACGTCGATGGCGTGGATTTGGGCCGTGGTCATGAAGGCTCCGAACAGGGCCAATGCAGTCAGGGCCGCAGAAGCAATTGCAAAACCTTTACCGATAGCAGCTGTGGTGTTACCTACAGCGTCCAACTTGTCGGTGCGCGAGCGAACTTCTTTCGGCAGTTCAGACATTTCCGCGATACCGCCGGCGTTGTCAGAAATAGGACCATAGGCATCAACTGCCAACTGGATACCCAGGTTGGAGAGCATCCCTACAGCAGCGATGGCAATGCCATACAATCCGCCAAATTCAAAAGCACCAATGATAGAAAGTGCGATCACAAGAATAGGGAGCATGGTAGACATCATGCCCACGCTGAGACCGGCGATGATATTGGTCGCTGCGCCGGTGTGTGATTGCTGTACAATTGACAACACAGGCTTTTTGCCCATGCCGGTATAATACTCAGTGATAAGACCCACCAACACACCACCAACAAGACCGATGATGGTTGCATAGAAAACACCCAGTGCAGACATCTCGCGAACTGTGGGGTTGCCGGCGTCGTCGCGGTAGAGAAGGTCATTGTATGTCCATGTTTCAGGAAGCATCCAGGTAATGATGAAGTAGGATGCGATGATCATGGCAATGGACGAAGCAAATTCACCCATGTTCAGGGCCTTCTGGGGATCTCCGCCTTCTTTCACCTTCACGAAGAAAGTACCGAGGAAAGACATGATGATACCCACGCCTGCGAGCACGAGCGGCAGCAGGACTGCAGAGAGTCCATTGAAATTATCAGAAAAGCCGGGCACCATAAATGCAGCACCCAACACCATTGTACCCACAATAGAACCCACATAGGATTCAAACAAGTCAGCACCCATACCCGCTACGTCGCCTACGTTGTCACCCACGTTGTCGGCGATGGTTGCAGGGTTGAGAGGGTGGTCTTCAGGAATACCAGCCTCGACTTTTCCTACCAGGTCGGCACCTACGTCAGCAGCTTTGGTATAGATACCGCCGCCTACGCGTGCGAACAACGCAATGGAGGAAGCACCGAAAGAGAACCCGGTGATGATGGTGATGACCCTATTCACGTTGTCCTGGGTATCCACACCGAACATGTTGGAGTAAACGATAAAGAGCACACTCAATCCCAGTACACCAATACCAACCACACCCATACCCATCACAGAACCACCGGTGAAGGCGATCTCAAGTGCATGAGCCAGGCCCTTGCGTGCGGCGTTGGTTGTGCGCACGTTTGCCTTGGTTGCAACCCGCATGCCGATGAAACCGGCGAGTGCGGAACTGAATGCTCCCAGCGCAAAAGAAACGCCCACCAGCCATGAGCTGGTCTGACCATCTGCGGTGACAGCGAGCAGCACTGCTACACAGGCTACGAAGATGACGAGCACTTTGTACTCTGCCTTCAGGAATGCCATTGCGCCTTCGGCAATGTGACCGGCAATCTTCTTCATTTTGTCGGTACCGGCATCCTGGTTAGCTACCCAGGTGCTCTTCCATGCTACATACAGAAGACCCAGCACACCGAATAGGGGAAGGTAATAAACTAAGTTTTGCATACAGGTTGTTAGTGTGTTTAAGTAGTTGCCCGACCGGAGTTGTCCCGGGTCGGCAAAAGTGTCGCAAAGATAAGAGAAGGGCGATGAATTTCAAGTCCTTCTGGCTGTCGAAATACCTCATTTTCAGCGCAAAAAACGGGTATTTTGGGCTTTGTCAGCCCCTTGTTAGGCTCGGTACCAACGCCCGCAGCCGGGCCCGCTGATCCTCATCTGAGACGAGCAGGGACAAAGGTTGCGTGACCACCAACTGCACTGATCCAACTTGAAGAATCTGATGGAGCGGCTTCCCGTCCACAGGTCCTGTGAAGGCAAGCACCAGACGTGGAGTGCCGGGCCATTGAATACCGTCTCCACTCCGTTGCGTAATGGTAATGCTGTCCATGGGAAATCCTATAGCTGTCGTGATTCTGGAGAGCAAATCGCGCTCGCCCGCCTGCAGCACGGCCCATGGGCCATCAATGACCACCACCAGTCCAGGCTCAAAGGCATATACCGATTCCCGATACAGGCAATCAAAAGCAAACGAGTCCATCAGCGCACCAGATTTTGTTGAAGACATTCATCAATATGACGCAGCCCGCCGGTCAATTCATCTTGTTCCGGGTAGCCGAAGCCGAGTCTGAAATGGCGATCGTCCTGCTCAAACCAGTGTCCCGGCCCCACCATCGTCTGCCGGATCTCCAGCAGTTGCTTGTATAACGGCTCAAGATTGACCCGGACCCCGGATCTGATTCTTGGAAAGCCCACTGCCCCTGCAACAGGCTCAACCCACTCAAGATGCGGATGGACCTTCATCCATCGCTGTGTGATCGCAAAATTTGCACGAAGGTGGCTATGGAATTTATCCAACAGAGTTTTTCGCTGTTTCATGATCTCGGCAGCGATGGCCTCATCGATGACTGAATTGCTGATCATAATTTGCTCTTTGGCAGCCAGTAACTGATGCATCAGCTTTGGATCGCGGTTGATGAGCCAGCCCATACGGATGCCGGGGGCCCCGAATGCCTTGGAGAGCGAACAAATGGAAATGACATTGGCGTTCTGCTCTGCCGCGTAGGCCGGCAGGGCAGTCTGAAAATTCAGGTAACGGTACGTCTCATCCATGAGCACTCTGATGCCCCTGGAGGATGCTAGCTCGATGATCTCCTGAATGGCTTTTTCGCTGAAAACGACACCCGTTGGATTGTGGGGCGACGTGAGACTGATCATTTTCGTTTCCGGGAGTATGGCAGAACGTATCGCTTCTACAGGAAGTTGAAAACCAGTTTCGAAGGTGAGGTCAACAATCGTCATCGCACATCCTATTGCACGTGGTGTTTCCAGGTTTGTGCCATAGTTGGGGCGGATGACGACGAGATGATCGCCTTCGGATAGCAAAGTGGTGGCAACAACGAAGAGCGCAGTCGCTGCCCCAGCGGTGACGAGCACATCGGCTGGGGTGAGTACCGCACTGCCCTCCACGATGAGGGACTTCAGGTCAGGCCGACCCCGGTGATCACCGTAGAAAAGAATCTGCTCATTCCAGTCAATACCGAGCAAGCCCAGTTTGATGTCGCGCATGGAACTCTCAGCCAGGTTGTGCCGGATGTTGCCATAGCCGATTTCTTCCGGTGCCTCAATTTCAATCGGCATGCGACGATACTTCATGACAGGCTGCGTTTACTGGATATCAAAAATCGACTTAAGTTCTTTGGCTTCGCTGGGCTTCATGCGTCCTCCCAGTATAAGCCGAAGTTGCCGGCGTCGCAGTGCACCGTCGTACAGTTCCTTTTCCTCGTCTGTTTCCGGTTGAATCGCGGGAACCGGGAGCGGCCTTCCGGCCTTGTCAACCGCCACAAAAGTGAAGAAGGCGCTGTGACTGCTGAAGCGGCTGCCAGAAGGAATGTCTTCCGCTTCCACCTCAATTTTAACTTCCATCGAGGAATTGAATGCCCTCGTAACCTTGGCACGAAGGGTAACAACATTGCCAAGTTGAATCGGCTGACGGAAAGAAATATTGTCCACGGAAGCTGTCACCACCGTACAATTCGAGTGCCGCTGGCAGGCAATGGCTGCTACGACGTCCATCCAATGCATCAGCCTCCCTCCCATCAGGTTATTAAGAGTATTGGTATCGTTGGGAAGGACCAGTTCGGTCATGCTCACCAGTGAATCTTTGGGGTTCTTGATTTTCAGGCTCATGGACAAGGGTCAAAGACTAATTAATGTTAGTTAAGGGCAAAAACAAAATTCACCAAAATATTTTGCAATCCCTTCATACTGGTCTTTCTTTGCTACGCAATGACCGTATCGAAGGACATCTTTACCATCGCTTCAATCGCTCCCACAGCGATTACAACCATTATTACGGGGTAGCTCCCGATCATTGCCGTTACCCAGTCCTAGTCTGATTGTATTCCATCTCAAAAGCGCCTGAAGCAGGTGCACCCATTCGCCTCATTATTTGTTCGTATGAAAGTCCTGAAATTTGGTGGTTCATCGGTAGCCACACCTGATCGTGTCAAATCGGTCATTCAAATTGTAAAACCCTATCTCGGCGGTGAACCCGTTGCCATTGTATTCTCCGCTTTCGGCGGTGTGACTGATCAGCTGATCCGCACTGCCAGGCTCGCAGTGGCATGGGACAAGTCGTACCAGCAGCAGCTTGCCCAAATTGAGGAGCGCCACCTGGAAGCGGTCAAGTCCCTGGTGGCTGTACAGCACCAGAGCAGCGTACTCGCACATGTCAAGGTAACCATCCATGAGCTCGAAGATGTGCTGCAGGGAATCTACCTCGTTGGAGAGTTGACGGCACGCACACTCGACTTCGTCATGAGCTTTGGAGAGCGTCTTTCTGCATACATCATCGCGGCCGCATTTCGCGATGCGAAGATTGACGCGGAGTACCTGGATGCACGCACCGTTGTGCGTTCAGACAAGAACTTTGGGTATGCGCGCATAGATCGGA
>JAIBBB010000284.1 GCA_019694905.1 Cyclobacteriaceae bacterium | reverse complement strand
TGAATGTGCGTAGTGAGTGACTCTTCTGCGATGATAGTCAGCAAATGAAATTGATCCATGGTTCTGCTGGTTTGCTATTCAAACATGTAACGCGCAATCTCATGGTAGAGCGGAAGGCCTATCATGATATTGAAAGGGAAGGTGATTGCGAGCGCCGCTGTCAGGTAGTAGGAAGGATTGGCTTCAGGCAGAGCCACCCGGCAGGCAGCCGGTGCAGCGATATAGGAAGCGCTTGCCGCCAACACACCAAGGATAGTGGCACCACCCAGGCTCAGTCCGGCCAGGCTGCCCAGGAAAATACCAAGCGTTGCGTGCAACACAGGAAATACTACTCCGAAGGCAACGAGAAACCAACCTCCCTGACGCAGGTCCGAAAGGCGCCGGCCGGCAACAAGACCCGCCTCCAGGAGAAACAAGGTCAGTACTCCTTTGAAAGGAACATCAAACAAGGGAGCGACCTGCTCCCATCCCGTCTCTCCAATCACGTATCCAATCACAAGAAATCCAATCAGCAGGAGGCTGCTCTTGCCGGCGAGTAACTCACGAGCAATTTCCCGGACTGAAACATGGGCTCCATCGTCGGTTGACGTGTTCAGTCTCGCCAATGAAATGGCAACCAGAATGGCGGGTATCTCCATCATGGCAAGCAAGCTTGGCATGAATCCTTCAAACGAAACGCCAATCGTTTCATGAAAGGCCAGCGCCGCGCTGAATGTCACAGCAGAAACTGATCCATAGTGGGCTGCCAGGGCCGCGGCGTCAGGAACACCCAGCCTTGCTGCCTTCCGCATAATCCAGAACGTCCACAAAGGAATGGCCAAGCAAAGCAGGACAGCAACCGATGCTGGCTGATATACCTCTGAAAAGCTGGCGATAGAAAGCTTATGTCCTCCCTTTAGCGCAATCGCAATCAACAGGTAGATCGTCAGGGACTGATACAGCGAATCCGGAAACTTCAGGTCACTTTTGATCCTGGCCGCCAGTACGCCCAGCAAGAACGCCAGCACCATTGGCGTAAGAATACTTGTTAACATTCCTGTGCTCGTTACCGTGTTGAAGGGTATAGATCATGACGGCGCTCTGAACGTGGCAATCGGCTCGTACGAATCCATGCCCAGGTCATATAGACAAGAACGGCCACCGCGACAACAAGCAGTGTTTCAAGCAGCATCGCCACTGGGTCCCGTACAATTCCCTCGTCAACGCCGTTGGATGGGGAAATTAGGCCAGCGGCCAGCATAAGTAATCCGGTCAATAGCTGTTTCATGATTAAATGGGTTTCGTTGTACTTGAAAAATCGCTCGCGTAGGGCGCATATCTTTCCATACAGGAAACCAAGCGTTGAGCGCAGTGCCAGATCCACGATGCCCAGGGCCGAAACAACAATCAGGACGTCGAGAGAAAGTTCCAGCCACAGGTCAGGGTCGTTGGTCGTCACTTTGAAATACACTCCGGTCAGGAGTGCGAGAAGACTTAGTAGCCGCGAGATCATGGGTATCCGATGCATATTGCTTTTGGTTTGCGGTTGCAAAAATGCGCGCTGTCATACATACATTTGTATTTATCTTTATAATAGCATTCATAAACCATACTTATGCATTACACGCTTCATCAACTTCAGGTGCTCCTGAAGATCTCCGAAACGAAAAGTGTGACAAAGGCGGCAGAGGAATTGCATCTGACGCAACCAGCTGTTTCAATTCAGTTAAAGAACCTGCAGGACCAGTTTGAGATTCCTCTGACAGAAGTGGTGGGCAGACAACTGTATGTTACCGAGTTTGGAAAAGAGATTGCCGCTGTTGCCTCTGAAATTCTGAGTCAGGTAGCATTGATCGATCACAAGACGCTTGCCTTCAAAGGCAAACTCGCAGGGCGATTTAAGCTCTCAGTTGTTTCTACCGGCAAATACGTGATTCCCTATTTTCTGTCTTCCTTCATGAAACAACACCCGGGTGTGGAATTGATCATGCAGGTGACGAACAAATCTCAGGTGATTGGAAGCCTGGAAGAGAATGCCGTAGACTTCGGGCTCGTATCCATTTTGCCACCCTCGCTACAGGTGGACAAGATTGAACTGCTTCAGAACAACTTGTATCTGGTTGGGAATCAGGATTACAGGCTCAAGCGCGGGACACTTTCCCCCCGGGCATTTCAGGAATTGCCGCTCATCTACAGAGAAGAAGGTTCAGGCACACGACAGGCCATGGAGCAATTCTTCAGGCGGAGAAAGATGTCAGTCAAAAAGAAAATGGAACTAACGTCCAATGAAGCGGTCAAACAAGCCGTGATCGCTGGCCTGGGTGTCTCAATTATGCCGCTCATTGGCATCAAAAACGAATTGCACGCGGGCGATTTGTGCATCATCCCCGTAGCAGGTCTGCCCATCAAAACCAACTGGCAATTGATCTGGTTGAAGGGGAAAAAACACTCACCCATCGCACAGGCCTTTCTTCAACACCTGCGCAAAGAGAAAGAGACCATCGTTTCAAGTCACTTTGACTGGTACGAAAGGTACTGAGTGTATCCGACGCAAATAAGCTTCTATCCCTTCGCAGCCTCAACGATAACCCACCCAAACACAAAGAGTACAAAGGGCAACAAGTAGGCTGTCAGGGCCCGAAGCAGCAGCAGAAGCTTGTTCCGGTAGAAAGGCGAGAAGTACTGATATATCAGCCATGTGCCATAGACCACTCCCATTATAGAGAAGGCTCTCGACACCCAAACCATCACTGCCAGGTTGTTGACCAGCGCACCCGTTACCAGGTGAATCACCGTCAGGACAACCAGCACCACACTCCTGAAAACATTCATGATGATGTGCTCGGCAAAGTTATGGCCGGCCCGTCTGAATAGCAGGAAGCTGATCACTGCATAGAACGGAATCATGCTGATATAGAATATCTTGGGGTGCTCAGCCAAAAGATGCTCAAGGTTTCTTGCCAGCTCCCGATCTCCGCTCACCACATCCATCAAGTGATAGTCCGCATAGTGTTCAAGAAATCCAAAGGCAAGCACGACTACTACCAGGAGAGACAGCGGATTCGTTATTTCCACCCGCTTCCCTTCCACGTATTCTCTTACGGTATGGCCCGGTCTGGTGAACAACGAAGCCAGCGTCGTAAACATGCTCCGCTTCAAATAGAAAATTGAAACCAGGTAATCCTGGCCCGCAATATGACGCATGGTGAAACGATGCGTTGAAGTCTTCTGCCCACACACCGGGCAATAGTTCCCGCTTGACTTTGTACCACAGTTGAGGCACTGGATCTCCATACCTTGCACTAAAGTTTGATTCGGTTGAAGAGATTGCGAACAAATTCAGGAGCAATCATTCGAAACCCTGCAAAGACTTCAAAGCCGGACCGATGTTGCGAATTAACAGCGGTGGTATTCTCCTGCTGAAAGATCGCTGCCGCTGTGAATCCGCTGGCACCCGCAAATAAGATCGGGCCATTGTAACCCAATCCGGCCCGCAGTTCCCAACGCATGGCAGGGCTTTGGCTATGAGTTATGATGTCTCCAGAAGCCGTCCGTGTTGTCAATCGGGTTAACACGACGCCCGCACCTACTGTACTTCCTCCGGAGACATACCAACGACCTCGTGTGACAAACGTGTGGTGATACCCTGCATTTGCCATAAACTCATAGTTATTGGAAGCCTGGGTGCCTACTCCACCAGATTGGTCCTCCACCCGGTAGATATGATAGCTGAGATGCGGCCGAAATGTGCCTGCGGAACGAGTCTGACGTTCGGTCTGGGACGCAAAGGCACTCATCGAAAAACGGGAGTTGGTTGAATACCCGATGCTGCCCTCCAGTTGTGTTATGCGTAATTGGGGGAATTGTACATAAGGATCACCCGGCTTCCACAAGGGGTTATAGTCCCTGGTATTGGTCAGATAGTAGCCATGCGTGGTGGCAGCATTGATCGTCTGAAACCAATGCCTGAAATTGAATCCAAAGCCAAAACTGAAACCGCCGGTAGACCCCTTTGTGGCATCATCATTATTGCCTGGAAAAAATTTCGGAGCAAATGAATAGCTCAGCGTAACAAAACGAAAATTGATACTCGGCTTGAGGATGGTGGAAACATTGGGCATCAAAGCGATAGTGCCAGTGGGCGTACGCACCTGAAACCCATCCACGTAGTCATTCACCATCATCTTATACGTGAGGTCGTTTGGATACGACGCTATGTACTTGCGTGGCTCATGGATAGCGGTGTCACTTTGGGCGTGCACAGGACTGATCCCCATACACCCAAAACTGGCGCACACACCAATCGCACTCGCAACCAGCCATCTGCACTGCCGTTGGATCATAGAGCAAAAATATATCTCCCGCAGGATACTCAATCAATTGTATCATACTATATTAGGAAATACCAGCCGTGATCTGTCAACGTCATTGAAATAGTTTTTTCTTCCCCTTCATGAAAAAAGCAAAACCGTCCATACTCGTACCCTACCTCCTCTACATGCTCATCATGGGCATTTCGATGTTCGCCGCATACCACCAATTTGGCGGGGCCTACGGCTCTCTCCGGATGATCCAGGTATTAGCCATCCCGGAATTGCTGCTGGTGGTGCTCTGCCTGGTGGTGATTTCGATGAAATTCAACTGGCGCGTGCACATCTTCCCGGATTTGAATCTGAAGGGTCTTGTTTGGATGCTCCCCGTTGTACTCGTACTCCTTTACAATGGAGTTGTACTTATACAACAGGCTGGTCCTGAGCTCCATCAGCACAGCAGTCAACTGCTACTGGTTGGGTTCGTTACACTTCTTGTGGGCATCTCGGAAGAACTTATGTTCAGGGGCATCATCTTGCGTGGACTGATGGGAAATACCTCACCCCGATGGGCGGTCCTGATTTCCGCACTTGCATTCTCGTCTCTTCATGCAGTCAATATTTTTGCGGGGCTCACTGTCACAGCAACAATATCACAACTTGCCATGACCTTTGTGTTCGGCCTCTACGCCGCTACCGTTTCGCTGAAAATACGGAACCTGTGGCCATTGATCATCTTTCACTGGCTCTGGGATTTTATGACCTTTTCCTACCCGCTGCTCAGCCAATCTGTTGAATTATGGACCTTGTTGTACGTGCCCGCAGAACTGCTGATTCGACT
>JAIBBB010000283.1 GCA_019694905.1 Cyclobacteriaceae bacterium | reverse complement strand
TGCGATGATCCCCACCAACGGAATGAACATCAGTAGCACCCACCAGACCGGCTTTCCGGCAATCTGCACCAGCACAATGATGTTGTAGATCGGGATTAGGCTCGCCCAGCCTGGCTTGCCTGCCTTTTCAAAAATCTTCCAGTAGGCTGCCAGGATGATCAGCAGCACGGCACAATACACAATAATCAGCGTGGTCATTAGGTGAAGGTATTAGGTTTTCCTACTCATATGGCTTTTCGGATACGCCCCGTTTGAATGGTATCTGGACTCCAGAGTGATCTTGATTCCTGTATTACCAAACGGCGGTCGCCTCTCTTTTCGGGCGCACTTGTCCTGGACCGGACCGTAGAGTGTGTTGACCTGAGTCAACAATTATGAATATAGCACATTCGCCTGTCCTTTCCTATGTCAAAGGGTCGGATACTGCCTATAGCACCAAAAAATAAAGGACCCTTCCCGGCTGGAAGGATCCTTTAATACCTAAACCTAAACCTATGAGAGATATAACGTCTCATGGCAGTTTAACGGCTGGAATTCAGCGAATGTTGCGCGATTTTCAGAGAGAAAATTTAATTTTTTTAGCCGGTTACCACCGTGTTTGCACAATGATTAAGCACCCGCTTTCGTTGCATCACTTCCGCAATTTGGCGGCAAACTGCTTGTGGAATTTCTCAACCTTGGGCCGGATGACAAACTGACAATACGGTTGGCTGCCGTTGAGGGCATAGTAGTTCTGGTGATAGTCTTCGGCCTTGTAAAAGACGGTAAATGGACTGATTTCAGTCACAATGGGGTTCTTGAAAACATGTGATGCAGTCAGCTGTTTCTTGTAGGCTTCGGCCACTTGTTTCTGTTCATCCGAGTGATAATAGACCACCGACCGGTACTGGGTGCCCTCATCGGCTCCCTGGCGGTTGAGCGTTGTGGGGTCATGTGTATTCCAGAAGATTTCAAGCAGTTCTTCAAAAGTGATTTGGCGTGGGTCATATGTAATCTGCGTCACCTCCGCATGGCCCGTCAGTCCGGTGCACACTTCGCGGTAGCTGGGGTTCTTCACTTTCCCTCCGGAATAGCCGGATTCTACTTTCAGTACCCCTTTGACATCAAGAAATACGGCTTCTGTGCACCAGAAGCATCCGGCGCCGAAGGTGGCAATGGCATTGTCGTTCATGGCTTTTTTGGTGGTTTGTCCCTGCGCGGCAAGAGTGCCAGACACGAAGGCGAGGATCCAGAGGATTTTTTGCATGGGTTTACTGCCGCCGGTACTCAGACGGCTCTTCTATAACTCACTTGTGCCAGAAAAGGTTTCGGTCAGTAGCGGCCGTAGAAGCCGGCAATCTCACCCGACAGTTTCCCTTCAAGGTCGGTGCGCGTCTGATTGACGAGGTATCCCTGTTGGGGTACGGGTTCGCTTTTGCCGCACAGATTCTTCGTTGAAGACGGAATCACCCGGTTGTCGCCGGAGCAACTCGCCCACTGGTCGCTCCAGGACATCGCTGACCGCACATCAGTGTTGCGCAACAAGGCGTTGCTTTTCAGGTCTGCGATGGTGAGGTGCAGAATGCCTTCTGAAGTCATGGACTTGCGAAAGACAGTAGCCTGGGCCGTGAACCATTTTTTCACAGGCTTCTTCACCGTGCCAACGGTCTTTTCGCCGACTACCAGGCTGTCTCCAAAGTTGGACGTAGTGCGCGATACCGACGGTGGTGTTTCCCCATAGCGGAGGAATTGTACGCTCACCACCTGATGCGGGTGGATGGAGGTATCAGAACGCACTTGTTCAGGCGTATAGAACTGAACAAACTCGTTTGACTTGTAGGCAAAGACAAACTGGTTGAAGGTCCAGTTAAAACGGTTAGGCGCTTCGCGGTCCACAATTACCCGAATCGTGGCATCTGATTTTGCCTTGTCCATCATTTCAATGCTCTCCCGGTACCCCGGCACAAATCCGTTGGCATCGCGGAACAAGTAATAGGCTTGCTTGGAGTTCTCGCGGTTGTTCTTCAGCATCTCATTGATCCCTGCCGTGTAGCACTCTTCCGCAGCCTTGTCACGCGCCTCGCCAATTTCTTTGAACCGGCTGACCGGGTTGGGAATAATTTTCAAGGCGGCAGGCGACCGCATGATGGCATCGTGCAGGTTGTTGATGCGAGCGTATTGTTCAACGGCAGAGCGCCATTTAAATGGCTGATCAGAAGCTATGGCAGCCTGCACCTGCGCATCGATGTACTGTACCGCTGCGGGGTAACTGAGGCTCAGGACTTCTGTTGCTTTCTTGTGATTGGGGTTGCCTTGAAGCCGGGTAACGGATTCAAAGACAGCGTCGTAGTAGTCACCGTGTTTGTACAGTGATTTCCCTGAACTGCAGCCCAGCAGGAGGGCCAGCAGTGCAAGGGCTAGGGTTGAATAGAGTCGCATAGACAGGTTCCTGAATACAAATACAAGGCCAATTTACTATTTCGGAGCATACAAGTCGATGAGCACATCATCCAGCAGATTCCGCCAGTTACCCCAGGAATGGCCATCGTTTACTTCCCGGTAGTGGTAGACGCACGCGTTGCTTTCAAAAACGGTCTTCATTTTGCGCGAACCTTCGCTGGCGTCATTGATCACGCCGGACGTCATCGAGACGGTGACCTTGTTCCCGGCCGGGTTGCCGCAAAGATTGTAGATCTGTGGGCGTGTCCAGAACGCCGGCGACTGCAGGCCAACGAGGCCGAATACCTCCGGTTTTGAGAATGCAAAGAACGCCGCATTGAGTCCGCCCATCGAGGCGCCGAGTATGCCCCGCTTGCTTCCGTCACGACTAATGGGATACTTGTGTTCCATCCGCGGCAGGAACTCGTCTACAAAGAACTGCAGGTATTTTTGGTTCATCGCCAGTTCGGTCATGCGTTTGTTGTTGCCGCGATTGACGGGCTCACGGTGATCGATGAAGATCACCGCCAGGGGCACAATCTTGTGATCAGCAATCAGGTTGTCCAGCACGGTCACCATGTTGCCCATTTTCGGGTGGAGGTACTCGTAGCCATCGGTTACATATAGCACCGGGAGAGGCTCGTCTGCGGGTTTATGCACAGGGATGTAGACGCTGTACATCAGTTGATAGCCGAGTACTTTGCTGTGGAGGAGTATGTCGTTGGTGATGCTGCCGTGACTGATCTGCGGGCGCTCATGCTGCACTTCATCTTCTTTCCATGCCGGCATCCGCAACTCGGAGTTGGGACTGCCACCACCTACTCCCGACCATTGCTGATACGGGTTTTCGGGGTCGAGCATCCAGTCCTTGTCGTCGACGGCGATCTTGTAGTCGAAGCGGGCATCACCAGGGAAGGACGTCCGCCACAGCCAGATATCCGTCTTTCCAATGCGCGTTCCACTGTTGGCAACATTTTTATCATAGCCCCATGCATTGAAGTCTCCCATCCATTTGACGGTATGGGCGTCGCCTTTGTAGAGAAATGCCACCGAGTCTCCGGCGATCAGCGGAATCTGACCTTTTTCCTGATGTTGCGTCCACCACAGCGCAGCTTGCTGCAGCTGCTCTTCAGCACTTTCAATCGTCCCGATGCGGATGAGCGCTGATACCGAAGCAGTGAATTCGGATGTTTGCGCGCGCAGCGGAGACAAACAGACAATCAACAATAAGGATAGCAGCGTGCGCGGTCTCGTCAGCGAATGAATATTACTCATAACCATCAGGCCGCAGCCGGGTCATCGCGGTCATCGACAAAGCGTACGCAGAAGGCTGCGATGAAAAGGAAGATGCCGGCCATGACGAGTGCGTAGATGGCTTCGGAGTTGTAGAGATGCTTTACGATCGGCCCACCAATCACACCATTCACAATCTGTGGCAGCGTGATAAAGAAGTTAAACACACCCATATAGATGCCCATCTTGCGCGGTGGAATGGCGCCTGCGAGAATGGCGTAAGGCATGGCGAGGATGCTGGCCCAGGCAAAGCCCACGCCGACCATGGAGAGGATGAGCAGTTTTGGATCGTGGATGAAGTAAATGGAAATCAAGCCGAGCCCGCCAGCCATCAAAGACAAGGCATGGGTGGTCTTGCGCCCGACTTTAGCAGCGATATAGGGAAGGAACATGGCATACACTGCGGACACACCATTGTACACACCAAAGATGATGCCCACCCAGTTGCCGGCCTTGTTGTAGAGCAGTGAACTGTGATCGTCGCCGGCCAGGCCGTAGACGTGTGTGGCGATGGCTGGAGTGGAAAATACCCACATGGAGAAAAGTGCGAACCATGAAAAGAACTGGACGATGCCCAGTTGCTTCATCGTGCGGGGCATACCGGATAAGTCAGAAATAATTTGTGAGATTCCTTTCTTGCCCTGCTGAGAGGCATCTTTCTTGTATTAATCATCGGGCGGAAACTCTCTGGTGGTAACTACTGTCCACAGGATGGCAACCAGAAACACCACTGCACCGATGTAGAAGGACAATGTGACATTGTAAGGAACCTGCCCGCTTTCGTTGACGAGTCCAATACCAAACCATTCGGCGAAGACCCAGGGCAGCCAGCTTCCGATAACAGCGCCGAGGCCGATGAGTGCAGTCTGCACCGAGAATCCGAGCGTGCGTTGGTCGGCGGGCAGCAGGTCAGCCACAAGCGCGCGGAAGGGTTCCATGGCCACGTTGAACGAGGCGTCCATCACCATAAGTATACCAGCGCCCACATACAAAGGTGGCAGGATGGCTGCGAGAAACTGCGCGTTGGGCATAAGCATGAGCGCCGTTGCTGCCAGTATCGATCCAACCAGAAAATACGGTCGACGCCGGCCGAGTGAAGTCCAGGTGCGATCGCTGTAGTACCCGATCAGCGGTTGGACTATCATGCCGGTAAGCGGGGCGGCGAGCCAGAACCAGGAGAGGTGCTCAACGTCAGCGCCAAAAGTGGACAAGATGCGTGAGGCATTGCCATTCTGAAGGGCGAAACCAAACTGGATGCCGAAGAAGCCGAAGCTCATGTTCCAGATCTGGAGAAAGCTAAGTTTGGGGCGGGGCGAACTCATGTGCGGGAAAGTTGATTACTAGTTACGACAATGACAGCAAGGTTACAAGAGTTGTGGAGACCAGCTGAGGGCTGTGCGCGTCGCCGATGCGAGGGCAGCGAAGGGTA
>JAIBBB010000059.1 GCA_019694905.1 Cyclobacteriaceae bacterium | reverse complement strand
AACTCCTCCACGCGTGAGACCACTACCTTGGCTGAAAAATCAGGGTGTAGCGGATTGATCAGCAGGTTGTGTTCGCGTGGATAGGCGCTGAGTGGCAGTCGTGCGGAAGGAACTTTCAAGGCCACACCCGCGCGGCGCATGGCCCATGACTGTCCGAAGAACTGGGTGCTCAGGGAATAGGGCCGGGCATCCCAGGATTGGGGTAGCCCGTCCTTTTCGAGAATGGGTGCATCCGACAACAACTCGTACGTAATCAGTGACCAGTGTGTGGTCACAACCTGCGGTCCTTTGATAGACAGATATTCTGTGACAGTGAGGGCCACCGAGGAACTGGCATAGATCATAGGAACCTGTCGCGGGTTCCATCGGCCGGCAGCGGCACCGTAGCCCAGCGGTTGATCTGCGTATTCCCTTTTGACAATCCGGAAATATTCCATGCACTACATCACGTTGCCGTATGCGAGCGCCTCCAGCGCGTCAGCCACCAACTCCGTGCCGTAGGGCTGTAGCAGCAGGGACATAGGGGTAACGTCTCCCAGTGCCGTGTTGGGTTGCTGCAGCCACTGACGGAAGAGATCGGGGTGACCGAACACTTCGAGACCGCGGCGTGCGAGTTTGTCAAGTTCAAGCAGTGCGCGGGAAGCCATCGGCCCGATGTGGGTGTCTTCCTTCCAGCGCATGAGTGTGCGTGAAGAGACACCCAGCAGGCTGGCGACCTGCTCATTGGAGAGTGACAGGTACGTAAGCAAGGGCCGAACTTCCTTCAGGCGCAGACCTTCTGTGCCGATGATGGCCATCAGTGCCTGGAGACTCCCGGCCCGACGCACTGCCTGCACATACATACCGTAGGGAGAATGCGTCTCGAGCGCGAGTGTCTTGCCATCGCCCATGTTTACAATGTAGCGGTCAGCACCTGAGGTGGATTTCAATCGGGGTTTTCGGCCGGATTCCATATTTGTCAAATGTCATACAAGTATACGACAATTGTCCAGATTGGTTTCTGACCTGATTCATTTTATAAGCTGAAGACAGAGGACAAAGTGGGGCGTGGTGGGGGGATTTGGGGCTTGAAATGCAAAAAAGTGGGGTAAAGTGGTATAAAGTGGAGGAAATTTGCTTAGGTTTGCTTAGGAGAAAAAGACAACCACTACGTCGATGACTTTCTTCACCAGTGAGTACGAGAGCAAACTAGACGCGAAAGGCCGCCTTGTGCTGCCTTCCCGGGTTAAGGCTCAGCTGCCCGAAGGGGCTGGCCATGAGCTAGTTATCCGGCGCGGCTTTGAACAATGCCTCATCCTCTATCCCATGGTGGAGTTTAAAAAGGTCTTCTCAAGGATTTCGGGGCTCAGCGAATTCAACGAAGAGTATCGCAAGCTCCAGCGCAACTTCTTTTCGGGCACTGCCACCGTCGAAATGGACGGCAATGGCAGGTTTTTGATTCCGAAGAACATGCTCACCTATGCCGGCCTGGACAAGGACGTCATCCTGGTGGGGATGGGAAACAAAGTTGAGGTCTGGAACCCCGCGGTATACGAGAAGCACCTGATCAAGGACCCAAGTGAATTGTCAAAACTCGCCGAGAAGTACCTGACTGAATAGGAGTGGAGATGGCTGAAGGCGCAGAGCACGATGTTGCTGGCTTTTCCGCCTACCACAATCCGGTGATGGTCAGGGAGTGTCTCGAAGGGCTTCAACTGAAGTCCGACGGCACGTATGTGGACGTCACCTTTGGTGGCGGTGGCCACAGTCAGGCGATACTCCAGCACCTCTCCGGGGGCCGGTTGATTGCCTTTGACCAGGACGAGGATGCAAAGCGGGAAGCAGCAAAAATCAGCCATCGTTCTTTCACGTTCTGTCAGTCCAATTTCATGCACCTGAAACGGTACCTGAAGCTGAATGGCGTCACACAGGTCGACGGCATACTTGCCGACCTGGGCATCAGTTCCCATCAGATCGATGTAGCTGAACGCGGCTTTTCCACCCGGTGGGAGGGCCCGCTGGACATGCGGATGGATCGCCAGAATCCGACAACGGCGGCCACGATCCTCAACGACTACCGCGAGGCCGATCTCCATCGCATCTTCGGCATGTACGGTGAAGTGCGCAATGCGCGCACACTTGCACAACTGGTGGTACAGCATCGCGCCGGCAATCCCTTCCGCAACACCATCGACCTGGTGAACCTGCTGAAGACAGTGGCACCCCGCGGCAAGGAGTTCAAATACTACGCCCAGGTGTTCCAGGCGCTGCGGATGGAGGTGAATCGTGAAATGGAGGCACTGGAGGAATTTCTGAGGCAAACGGCCGAGGTGATTCGCCCCGGTGGAAGGCTGGTGATCATGTCGTATCACTCGCTGGAGGACAGGATGGTGAAAAATTTTATGAACACGGGCAAGCCTTTTGGCGAGCTGGAGAAGGACTTCTACGGAAATCCGCTCCGGCCCTTCGAAATGATCACCCGCAAGCCGGTGGAAGCCGGCGAAGAAGAATTGAAAGTGAATAACCGCGCCCGCAGCGCCAGGTTGCGAATCGCGGAGCGACTATAATATATGTCAGAGAACAAGGTCAGGATCGAACCGGAAAAGAGCAATGAAGCCAGGGTCAAGGAAGCACCCAAAGGCCGCAGCATCTTCACCGGGCTCGAGAAGAAACTGAAACTGGAGTCCTACTTCGAAGAGGGTTTCCCGATGCAGTATCTCCCGCGCATCCTGTTTGTCATGTTCCTCGCGCTCGTATACATCGGCAACACCCACTACGCCGAAAAGACCACCCGGCGCATTCTCCACACGCAGTCGGAAGTGGAGGACCTGCGCGCAGATTTTACGACGCTCAAGTCCGACCTGATGTTCGCGAGCAAGCAGTCGGAAGTCGCCCGCCGTGTGAAGCCACTCGGCCTCAAAGAAAGTGTGATGCCCCCCACCAAAGTGGAAGTTGAAGAATGAACATCAAGCAATCCATACTGATCCGTGTGCGGGTGGCGTTTCTGTTCATCCTGCTCTTCGCCGTGGCTGTGGTGGTGAAGACCAGCCACATCCAGGTGGTGGAAGGCGAGAAGTGGCGCAAGATGGGCAACGAAATCTCCTTTGACTACAAGACGGTGAAGGCTACCCGCGGCAATATTTACTCCGACAACGGCAGCCTCCTCGCCACCTCATTGCCTTTCTACAAGGTGGCGATGGATCCCACCCTCGCCCGCGACGAAGTGTTCCGCAGCGGCATCGACTCTCTCTCGTATCTGCTCTCCCGTCACTTCAAGGACCGTTCAGCACGCGACTACAAGCAAATGATCAAGGATGCGCGCGCGGCAGGTCGTGAATACATCATCCTCAACCGGAAGCAAATCAACTTTCAGGTAAAGAAGGAAATGAGTCAGTGGCCCATCATCCGCGAAGGCCGGTTCAAAGGCGGCGTGATCTTCGAGAAGATGGACGTACGCTACCGCCCCTTCTCCAAACTCAGCCTCCGCACAATCGGCTACCTCAACCAGGATAGCGTGGGTGCCGGGCTTGAGAAAAGTTTCAATCACTATCTCGGCGGACAAAACGGCCGTGCACTTTTTCAGAAGATTGCAGGTGACACCTGGAAGCCTGTTTTTGACGGCGACAACACCAAAGCTGTCGATGGACTCGACATTGAAACCACACTCGATGTGAACCTGCAGGACGTTGCCGAAACATCGCTCTACCGCGCAATGGAAAAGCACAACGCTGACGAAGGCACAGTGGTGGTGATGGAAGTGAAGACCGGCGAGATCAAGGCGATCTCCAACCTGAGCCCGGATGGTCATGGCGGATTCTTTGAAAAATTCAACCACGCTGTGGGTGGCTCCTATGAACCCGGCTCCACCTTCAAGCTGGTGACGATGATTTCCCTGCTCGAAGATACCAACATCTCGCTCGAAGACACGATCAACACCGGCAGGGGTGAGTTCACCTTCTACAAGCACAAAGTGCGCGATCACGAAGACGGCGGTTATGGCCGCGTCACCGTGCAACGCGCCTTCGAAGTATCGTCCAACATCGCCATGGCCAAGTTGCTCGACAAGCACTTCGGCTATCGTCCTGATAAGTACCTCTCATTTGTCGACAAGCTGCAACTGTCAAAGCCCCTGGGTCTCCAGATCGACGGCGGCACCTTCCCGAAAATCAAACGTCCCAAGGACAAAGGCTGGAGTGGTATCACGTTGCCATGGATGGCCTATGGCTATGGTCTTGAAGTCAGCCCCCTGCATACACTTGCGCTGTACAATGCCGTGGCTAACGACGGCAAGATGATCAAGCCAATTTTCGTGCGGTCCATCCGCATGGCCGACCGGGTGGTGGAGGAATTTGAAACCGAAACACTCAACCGCAGCATCTGTTCGTCGTCAACGCTCCGCAAACTCCAGTTGCTGCTGGAGGGTGTCGTTGACAAGGGCACAGCGAGCAATCTCAAGAACCACCACTACCGCATTGCAGGCAAGACCGGCACCGCGCAGATACTGGAGAACGGCAAGTATGTCCACAAGTACATCACGAGCTTCGTCGGCTATTTCCCCGCGCACGCGCCCAAGTACTCCGCCATCGTGCTGATCAAGAATCCGAAAGGCGTCTACCAGTACGGCAACAACGTAGCGGGTCCGGTGTTCAAGGACATCGCCGACAACATCTATGCGCGCGACCTTGAGCTCCATGATCCCATGGAGAAGAAGTTGATTGCCGAAGAGACAGTTCCTGTTATCCGCGCCGGCAGACAGGATGAACTCACCATGCTTTGCAATGAGCTCGGCATTTCGGCGCACAGCAGCACCGAAGAAGAGTGGATCAAGTCGGGCCGCAATGGCAACGCCGTGATTTTCCGCAAGAATGCAGTGGTGAAAGACCGTGTGCCCGATGTGACCGGCATGACTTTCCGCGACGCCATTTACCTGCTGGAAAAGGCAGGGATGCGCGTCGAACACAGCGGCAAAGGTCGTGTGGTGGAGCAATCTATTTCACCAGGAGCCCGGGTGGGCTCCGGAGCAAGAATTTACCTGAGACTGAGCTGATGGCAACATTGCGTGACATATTGTATCAGGTGCACATGACCGCCGCCTCCGGTGACACGGGGATCGAAGTGGTCGGCGTGGCGTTTGATTCGCGCAGGGTACACGCAGGCTTTGTCTTTGTGGCGATCAAGGGCACGCAGTCCGACGGCCATGCCTTTATCCGCACGGCCATCGCTGCCGGCGCGGTCGCCATTGTGTGTGAAGTGATGCCCGAAGAACTGGCAACCGGCGTCACCTACATCACCGTGCGAAACAGCGGCCAGGCCCTCGGATTGCTCGCATCGAATTTCTATGGCAACCCATCCCACAAGCTCAAACTGGTAGGGGTGACGGGTACCAACGGCAAGACGACAGTGGCTACACTGCTCTACAAGCTTTACTCGTCACTCGGCCACCGCTGCGGTTTGCTGTCCACCGTCAACAACCGCATCGCCGACCAGGTCGTTCCCTCAACACATACGACACCTGACCCGATCAGCATCAACGAGCTGCTGGTGCAGATGCTCGCGGCGGGCGTTACGCATTGCTTCATGGAAGTGAGCTCCCACGCTGTAGTGCAAGGCCGCATTGAGGGCCTTCGCTTCACGGGCGGGTTGTTCACCAATATCACACACGACCACCTCGACTTCCATCGCACGTTCGACAACTATATCAAGGCCAAGAAGGGATTTTTCGATGGACTTTCTGCGGATGCCTTCGCGCTGGTGAACATCGACGACAAACGCGGCATGGTCATGTTGCAGAACTGCAAGGCGCGCAAGCAGACCTATGCGCTGAAGACCATGGCGGATTTCAAAGCGAAGATCGTCAACAACACCATTGAAGGACTCGAACTCGAGATCGGTGGCCGCAACGTGTGGTTCAAACTCATTGGCGATTTCAACGCCTACAACCTGCTGGCCGTGTATGGCGCTGCGAGATTGCTCGGCGACGACGAAGAAGACGTGCTGCTCCGCCTGTCCTCGCTCACGGGTGCCTCCGGCCGCTTTGAGCTGGTGCAACCCGGTTCCAAATTCACGGCTATCGTGGACTACGCCCACACACCCGACGCGCTCAAGAACGTACTCGATACCATTGCGGTATTCCGCACTGGTACTGAGCAGGTTATCTCCGTGGTGGGCTGCGGCGGCAACCGCGACCGCACCAAACGCCCGCTGATGGCAGCGATTGCGTGCAAGTACAGCGACAAAGTTATCCTTACCTCCGACAACCCGCGTGACGAAGACCCCATGGCGATCATCCGCGAGATGCAGACAGGCGTCGGCCCCACCGAGGCGCGCAAGACACTCGTGATGGTGGATCGGGAAGAAGCAATCAAAACTGCCTGCATGATGGCAAAGGAAAAGGACATCGTGCTGGTGGCAGGCAAGGGCCACGAAAACTACCAGGAAATCAAAGGGGTCAAGCACCCTTTCGACGATAAAGAAGTATTGCAACGCATGATCAAACTGTTTGCCAACTGATGTTCTACTATTTATTCACATGGCTGGACAGAGTATTTGACTTCCCGGGAGCGGGTGTGTTTCAGTACATTTCATTCCGCGCAGGCATGGCGGCTTTGTTGTCGCTGCTCATCACCATCCTCTTCGGCAAGAAACTGATCAACTACCTGCGCAGGAAGCAGGTGGGCGAAGACATCCGCGACCTTGGCCTTGAAGGCCAGATGCAGAAGCGCGGAACACCCACCATGGGTGGAATCATCATCATCGCCGCCATCCTCGTGCCCACGTTGCTGTTTGCGAAAATCGACAACGTGTACGTGGTACTCCTCGTCGTGGCAACACTGTGGCTGGGCCTCATCGGCTTCCTCGATGACTACATCAAGGTTTTCAAGAAGGACAAGAAGGGACTGGCTGGTCGTTTCAAAATTGTCGGGCAGGTGGGACTGGGCCTTATCATCGGTCTGACCCTGTACTTCAACGAGCATGTGGTAGTCCGTGAAGTGTCGCCCGCCTCGCTGGCGAGCATTGAGTGGTTTGGAGCTACCGACAAAGAAAGCGCGATCGAATACAAGGACGTCAAGTCGACAAAGACCACCGTCCCGTTCATGAAGGACAACGAACTCGACTATAGCCGCATCTTTCCTTTCCTCAATGGCGACTATACATGGATCGTGTACACGCTGGTGGTGATCGTGGTGGTGACCGCCGTGTCCAACGGTGCCAACATCACCGATGGGATTGATGGATTGGCTGCCGGCACTTCGGCCATCATCGGACTCACCCTCGCCATCTTCGCCTACCTGTCGGGCCGCGTCGACTTTAGCTCTTATCTCAACATCATGTACATTCCCAATCTCAGTGAAACCGTAATTTTTTGCACCGCCTTTGTAGGCGCGTGTCTCGGTTTCCTGTGGTATAATGCATACCCGGCACAGGTCTTCATGGGAGACACCGGAAGCCTGTCGCTGGGTGGCATTATCGCCGTATTGGCCCTGATCGTCCGCAAGGAGCTCATGATTCCGCTGCTCTGCGGCATCTTCCTCATCGAGAACCTGTCAGTGATGATGCAGGTGTCGTACTTCAAATACACGCGGAAGAAATACGGCGAAGGCCGCCGGATCTTCCTGATGTCGCCGCTGCACCATCACTACCAGAAGTTGAACATCCACGAATCGAAGATCGTGACGCGCTTCTGGATCGTGGGCATCCTGCTGGCCATCCTCACACTCGCAACCCTGAAACTCCGATGAAAGAACGCGTTGTCATATTGGGAGCAGGGGAAAGCGGAACCGGCGCGGCGTTGCTCGCCCGTGAGAAGGGCTATGAAGTATTTGTGTCGGACGCGGGTCAGTTGAAAGACAAGTACCGCGACGAACTTGTTGCTGCCCAGATCGAATTTGAAGAGGGCGGTCATACCGAGGCAAAAATCCTGAACGCCAAGTTGGTGATCAAGAGCCCCGGCATTCCTGACAAGACCGACATGGTCAAGAAAATCAGGGCGAAGAAGATTGAAGTCATCGATGAGCTTGAGTTTGCATTCCGCTACCTCAAGGGCAAGGTGATTGCCATCACCGGCACCAACGGAAAAACGACCACCACGTTGTTGACCTACCACCTGTTGAAGTCCGCCGGACTGAACGTGGCATTGGCGGGCAACGTAGGGGAGAGCCTCGCGCGCAAGGTGGCCTTCGGCAACTACGACTGGTATGTGGTGGAGATCAGCAGCTTCCAGCTCGACGGCACCGTCAAGTTCAAACCGCACATAGGCATCCTGCTCAACATCACGCCCGACCACCTGGACCGCTATGAGTACTCGATGGCGAACTATATCAACAGCAAGTTCCGCCTGGTGAAGAACTTTGGTCCCAAAGATTATTTTATCTACTACGCAGAGGATGCAGTGTCAGGGCCGGAAGCGCGCATCCGCACCACCGAAGCGTACCGCGTGGAGGTTTCCATGCAACACAACTCCATCGCACCTGCCCACTTCGATGGCAAGAAGATGGTGTTCAACTTCGGTAGCAAGAAATTCCGCGTGGCGCAGGCCGAGACAACGCTGAAGGGCCCGCACAACCTGATCAACACGATGTGTGCGGTGTCGGCGGCTTACCTGGCCAAAGTCTCTGAAGCGAAGATCCGCGAAGGCCTCAAGACCTTCCGCAATGCCCCCCATCGCCTGGAGCCCGTGGGCACCATCGGCGGCGTGGAGTTTGTCAACGACTCAAAAGCCACCAATGTGGACTCTGTCATCTATGCACTCGGCAGCTTTGACGGACCGCTGGTATGGATTGCCGGCGGCATCGACAAAGGCAACGATTACAGCGTGATTGCGGAGGCGGTGAAGTCCAAGGTGCACACACTCATTTGCCTCGGCAAAGACAACCAGAAGCTCAAAGACTTTTTTGGCGACAAGGTGACAACCATCCTCGAGACACAGGATGTGAAAGACCTCGTGGCCAAGTCGCTGCAGGTGGCAAAGCCCGGCGATGTGGTGCTCCTATCGCCCGCCTGTGCCAGTTTTGATTTGTTCAAGAATTACGAGGACCGGGGCAACCAGTTCCGCGCTGCGGTGCAAGCGCTGGTGAAACCAGAAACGGAGGGAGGTCAATCATGAAAGGATTCAAAGCCTGGGCCGATCGCAATTTGCAGGGTGACCGCGTCATCTGGGCGGTAGTCTTCGCCCTGTCGCTGATCAGCATTCTCGTCGTTTACAGCTCCATCGGCACACTCGCCTACAAGCGCACGACCAGTCCGGAGATGATCCTGATCAAGCACACCTTCATGGTGTTTCTGGGTCTGGCCTCAATGTGGGTTGCCCACAAGATCGACTATCGCTACTATTCGAAACTGTCGCGCCTCGCGCTATGGTTCAGCGTGCCGCTGCTGATTTATACGTTTACCAACGGTACCACGCTCAATGACGCAGCGCGCTGGATCACCTTGCCGATCATCGGCACCTCGTTCCAGCCGTCGGACTTCGCCAGCCTGGCGCTGATCATCAACCTTGCCAGCATGCTGTCGAAGAAGCAGCAGAACATCGATGACATCAAAGAATCGCTCATTCCCATCCTCGCATGGTGTGGCGTAATCTGCGGTCTGATTGCCTTGACGAACCTCTCCACAGCGGTGTTGTTATTCGCCACCTGCATGCTCATCATGTTCATCGGCCGCGTGCCGGTGAAATACCTCGCGATGCTCGTCCTCGTCGGCGCACTGGCGGGAGGCGCAGCATTCAAATTCGGTGTGCGCGGTGAGACAGCCAAAAACCGCGTGATGAACTTCATCAACGGCACGGAGCTGCCCTTCCAGGCCAAGCACGCGCGCATCGCCGTGGCTACCGGTGGACTGTTCGGCAAAGGGCCAGGCAACAGCGACCAGCGCAACATCCTTCCGCATCCGTATTCTGATTTTGTCTATGCCATTGTCATCGAAGAGTATGGCATCGTCGGCGGAGTGGTCGTGTTGTTGTTGTATCTCATCATCCTCCAGCGTGGTATGAAAGCTGCGTACGACAGCGAGCGCGCCTTTGGCGGACTGCTTTCTGCGGGACTTGCCTTTGACCTCGTTTGTCAGGCCATGGTGAACATGGGCGTGGTCGTCGGACTCGGCCCCATCACCGGTCAGCCGCTGCCCCTCATCTCGATGGGTGGTACGGCCATGGTGTTCACAGGACTGTCAGTAGGCATCATTCTCAGTGTGAGCCGCGGCGAGCAGGAAGAAAACTGGGGCAAGCAGACAAGTACGGAGAAGAGCACGAAGAACCAGCAGGAGGAAGTGGCGGAAGCGGCGTAGGGGGGTGGTTGAAAGTTTGGAAGTAGAAAGTAGAAAGTAGAAAGTAGAAGGTGGGTGGTGGGTGGAAAGTGGAAAGTTGAAGGTAGAAAGTTGAAGGTAGAAAGTGGAAAGTGGAAGGTGGATAGTAGATAGTAGATAGTAGATGGTAGATAGAATAGTAGAAAAAGAAAAATAGATAAAGCTGGTGAGTGGGTTGGAAGACCCGGGGCTGGCGAAAGAATGACAAAAGGAAAACCATATCGGCTGATGATTTCAGGTGGCGGCACGGGCGGACACATTTATCCGGCTATTGCCATTGCCAATGAATTCCGCGAGCGTCACCCGCATGCAGAGATTCTTTTTGTCGGCGCTGAAGGAAGAATGGAGATGACGCGCGTGCCGCAGGCAGGATATAAAATTGTAGGCTTGTGGATCAGCGGTCTGCAGCGCAGGCTTACGTTTTCCAATCTTCTCTTTCCAGTGAAACTCGTGGTGAGCTACGTGAAGGCAGCACGACTCGTTAAAAAATTCAGACCTGACGTCGTCGTAGGTACTGGCGGCTATGCAAGCGGTCCCCTCATGATCGCGGCAGCGCGGCTGGGTGTGCCGAGCATCCTGCAGGAACAGAACTCCGTAGCCGGACTCACCAACCGGAAACTGGCACCCTACGCCAGTGCAATTTGTGTGGCGTATCCCCACATGGAAAAATATTTTCCGGGCGCGAAGCTCGTCATGACGGGCAATCCCGTGCGCAAAGACATCGCCGATCTGAGCGGCAAGAAAGAGAAGGCAGTTCGGCATTTTGGCTTGCAGATGGGAGTTCCCACGCTGCTCGTGCTGGGTGGCAGTGGCGGCGCCCGCGCCATCAACCACGCACTGCGCGATTCACTCGACCAGATCATCGCCTCAGGCGCTCAGTTGATCTGGCAGACGGGAAAGGTGTACTATGAAGAAGTGCGCCACACCACTGAGGGCAAGGACCTCTCGCGTGTGCGGATTTATGATTTCATCGGCGAAATGGACCTCGCTTATGCAGCGGCTGACACTGTGATCTCCCGCGCAGGTGCGCTGGCCATTTCAGAACTGTGCCTCGCCGGCAAAGCAACCGTGCTGGTGCCTTCATCTAACGTGGCCGACGACCACCAGACGCGCAACGCGCAGGTGCTCGAAGCTGCAGGCGCGGCTGAGATGGTGCGCGACGCAGACACATCTGCACAACTGGCCACCCGTGCGCTCCAATTGCTGCACGACGACGGCCGGCGTGCTACACTGGAACGCAACATCACCACCCTGGCGCGGCCCAACGCTACGCAGGACATCGTACAGGAAATTGAAAAGGTTATCGCGTGAGATTCAACGACTACCATAGCATCTACTTCCTCGGCATCGGCGGCATCGGCATGAGCGCCCTCGCACGCTGGTTCAAACACAAAGGACTCCGCGTGGCGGGATACGACCGCACGCCCACACCGCTCACCCACGAGCTGATGGAGGAAGGCATGGAGATCCACTTCGAAGACAAGGTGGAGTTCATCCCTGGCTATATCACCAAAGAGAAAACACTGATCGTGCTCACGCCGGCGATCCCGGCGAATCACCTCGAACTGAACTACCTCCGCGACCAGGGCTTCACCATCCTCAAGCGCTCTGAAGTGCTGGGACTGATCACACGCGACTATCGCACGGTGGCCGTCGCCGGCACCCACGGCAAGACCACCACTACCTCCATGATTGCCCATATCCTCAAGTCGGCGGGCGTGAACATGGTGGGATTCCTCGGTGGCATCACCGCTAACTACGACAGCAACCTCGTCATGCACGGCGAAGTGAGCAAAGACACCATCGTGGTGGTCGAGGCGGATGAATTCGACCGCTCGTTTCTGCGCCTCTTCCCTGATGTGGCCGCAGTCACATCGGCAGATGCAGACCACCTCGATATTTATGGCGACCACGCCAGCATGGTCACCTCATACCAGGACTTCATGAAACAAGTGCGTCCGGGTGGGAAACTTTTTGTCAACGAAAAGATCAACGCCCTCGCAGCTCACGGTGACCAGGTGTCGGTGCAAACTTATGGCTTGCAGTCGGGCTCCATCCACGCTGCCAATGTGTTGGCCGACCACGGCTTCTTCCAGTTTGAAACGGTGACTCCTTCCGGCTCATTGGGAACCACTACGCTCGGCATCCCCGGTTTTCACAATGTGGAGAATGCACTCGCCGCCGCCGCCATCGCACGCGAGGTGGGCATTGACACGAAGACGATACAGGAGGCACTGAAGACCTTTCGCGGTGTGAAGCGCCGTTTTGAATTTATCTACAAAGGCGCCAAAGCCGTCTACATCGACGACTATGCACACCACCCTGCGGAAATCGAAGCGTTCCTCACCTCGCTGCGCGCCATGTACAAAGGCCGCAAGCTGACGGTGGTGTTCCAGCCGCACCTGTACACCCGCACGCGCGACTTCGCCGCAGGCTTTGCCAAAAGCCTCAGCATCGCCGACGAACTGGTGATGATGGACATCTACCCGGCCCGCGAGCTGCCCATTGAAGGGGTAACCTCCGACATCATCTTCCGCGACGTGACCAGCCCTGTGAAAATCCGCACCAGCAAGAAAGACCTGCTCCACAAACTCGAGGCCCTCGACCTCGACGTGGTTGCCACGGTCGGCGCAGGTGATATCGATACGTTTGTGAAACCCATCAAAGAAATGCTGACCCGGCGCTATGAAGCTTAAACTCGCCATACGGACAGAAATCAAAGTGGTGGTGGCCATTTTCGGCCTGCTGGCACTGATTGCCTTCACCGACAAGAAGCGCGAAGGCATCGTGTGCAAAGACATCGCCGTGCGGCTGGAGAACGAGCACGAGAACCATTTCGTGGACGAAGCCGACATCGTCTACCGGATCGAGAAGAGCGGCCAGCAGATCCGCGGTGCCAGCTTCGACGAAATCAACCTGCGCCTCATCGAGAACAAACTGCGCCAGGAGAAACACGTGCGCCGCGCTGACCTCTACACCGATCTGAAAGGCAACCTCATCGCTACCGTCGAACTGCGACGGCCGATTGCACGACTGGTGAGCGAGAGCGGCCCCGGCGCCTACGTCTCGGAAGAAGGAATCGTCATGCCCGTGTCGGAGCGCTACACCAGCCGCGTGGTGCTCGTGAGCGGCGCCTATGTGCGCACACTCCTCGCCAAGGGCGACCTCAGCAAGTTCGACGAAGGGAAGGCACTGCTGGAGATGATCAACTTCATCAACGACGACCGTTTCTGGCGTGCACAGGTCGCACAAATTGACCTCGACGAACAGGGCCGCGCACGGATCTATCCGCAGGTGACCAGCCAGGTCGTGGAGTTTGGACCCATGCAGAACATCGAAGAGAAATTCAACAAGCTGATGGTGTTCTACAAGGACATCCTCCCGCAGAAAGGCTGGACCCGCTACAGCAGGGTGAACGTAGAATTTCAGGACCAGGTAATCGCTGAATAAAGCATAAAAACAACAACCACTATAAACGAACTATCAACCATGGAAAACGAAAAAATAGTAGTCGGCCTCGACATCGGAACGACCAAGATCTGTGCGATCGTGGGCCGGAAGAACGAGTTCGGCAAACTGGAAGTCCTCGGAATGGGCAAGGCGGAATCCGAAGGCGTCATCAAAGGCGTCGTGACCAATATCGACAAGACGGTGCTGGCCATTGAAAAGGCTGTACGCGAAGCCGGCGACATGTCCGGCATCGACATCGGCCTGGTCAACGTCGGCATCGCCGGTCAGCACATCCGCAGTTCGATCCACCATGGCAGCATCACCCGCAACTCCAACGGTGAAGAGATCAGCATCGAGGATGTCAACCGCCTGACTGAAGACATGTACCGCATCGTCATTCCGCCCGGCAGCGAGATCATCCACGTCATGCCCCAGGACTACACCGTGGACTACGAAGAGGGCATCAAGGATCCCGTCGGCATGAGCGGCGTAAAACTGGAAGCCGACTTCCACATCATCACCGCACAGACCAGCGCCATCAACAACATCAACAAATGTGTGCGCCGCGGCGGACTTGAAATTGAAGACCTGATCCTGGAGCCGCTCGCTTCCAGCCTTGCGGTACTCAGCGAAGAAGAGAAAGAAGCAGGTGTGTGCCTCATCGACATCGGTGGTGGTACCACCGACGTAGCGATTTTCTTTGACAGCATCATCCGCCACACAGCTGTGATTCCTTTTGGAGGCAACATCCTCACCAACGACATCCAGAACGGATTGATGGTGATGGCCAAGCAGGCAGAGCAGTTGAAGACCCGCTTCGGAAAGGCCATCGCAGAGGAGGCAAGCCCGAACGAGATTGTGTCCATCCCCGGCATCCGCAACCGCGCGCCGAAGGAAATTTCTGTGAAGAACCTCTCGCACATCATCCAGGCCCGCATGGAGGAAATCATCGAGATGGTGCACACCGAGATCATCAGCTCCGGCTACGAGAATCGCCTCGCCGGCGGCATTGTAATCACAGGCGGTGGTTCGCAGCTGAACAGCCTGAAGCAACTCGTGGAATACATGACTGGCATGGACACCCGCATTGGTTACCCCAACGAACACCTGGGCAAGAGCAAGATCGAAGCCGTGAAGAGTCCCATGTACGCCACGGCAGTAGGCCTTGTGCTGTCCGGCTTCCGCTCCCTCGACGAGCGCGAAGACCGCTACCGTGAAGCACTCGAAAGCCGCACGCCGGTGAAGGTGAAGAAGGTCAGCCCCAAGTCGGACTTCTTCACGAGCATCCTCTCGAAGACCAAAGGTCTGTTGATCGATGACCTCGAAGGGAAAAATGAATATTGAAAACAACCGTGACACCCACAACCACTAAACACCAACGTCATGTTTGAGACCAGTTCTTTCAAGTTTGATCTGCCGGTAGGCCATCAGAAGTCGATCATCAAGGTGATCGGCGTGGGTGGTGGCGGCAGCAACGCAGTAAACCATATGTACCGCCTTGGCATCAAGGACGTGGAGTTTGTAGTCGCCAACACCGACTCACAGGCGCTGCACAGCAGTCCCGTGCCCACCAAGCTTCAGCTCGGCGCGAACCTCACCGAGGGTCTGGGCTGTGGCGCGAACCCTGAAGTGGGCCGCGCCGCCGCCATGGAAAGCCGCGACCAGATTCGCGAGATGCTGCAGGGCACCAAGATGGTGTTCGTCACCGCCGGTATGGGTGGTGGTACGGGCACAGGTGCCGCTCCGGTGATCGCTAAAATCGCCAAGGAGCTGGACATCCTCACTGTCGGCATCGTCACTATGCCTTTCGATTGGGAAGGCCGCAAGAAAGTGGCACAGGCCCAGGCCGGCGTAGACGCCATGCGTGCCAGCTGTGACACGGTACTCGTGATCCTCAACGGCCGCCTTCGGGAAATGTACGGCAACCTGCCCATCAGCCAGGCATTCGCTGAGGCAGACAGCGTACTTACCACGGCAGCCAAAGGCATCGCCGAAATCATCACGCTGGCAGGTTATGTCAACGTCGACTTCCAGGATGTGCGCACCGTAATGCTCAACGCCGGCGCTGCCGTGATGGGCTCGTCCGAAACCAACGGCGACGACCGCGCCATCCGCGCCGCCAAGCAGGCACTCGCTTCCCCGCTGCTCGACAGCAAGGAAATAATGGGCGCCAAGAAAATTCTGTTGTCCATCATCTCTGGCGAAGAAGCCGAACTGCAGATGGACGAGCTCAGCGAAATCACCGACTATATCCAGGAACAGGCCGGCGACGAGTGCGAAGTGATCTTCGGCCACGGCGTCGACCCGTCACTGGGAGACCGCATCCGCGTGACAGTGATCGCCACAGGATTTGCCTCCGACAACCGTCCGGTGCTGCGCAAGCCTGAAGTGAAGAAGGTAATGGACCTCGAGAAGACAACACCGGTTGTCAACGTGATCGACAACTCCATCAACCAACGGACGGAAGAAATTGAACTTCGGATTCTGCCGGAACCTACGGTAGCGCCTGTCAAGGACCGTCCGATCCTCACTCCGACAGAAGAAAAGCTGCCGCCGTCACCTGGTGAGACAGACCGCCCGATCCTCAACCCCGAAGTGAAGAAGCCGGTGGTGAAGCCGATTGAGAAGCCGATTGAGAAGAAGGAAGTGCGCAAAGAAGTGCCACCCACGGAAGAGCGCACGCACACATGGACATTGTTTGATCAGGACAAGGAAGATCAGTCCACCACGCGCACCCTCAGCTTCGAAGACGAGGATGGCGACGAGGGATTGTTTGTACAGGATGAAGATGAATTCCTCGCCGGCCGTGAGATGGCCGCCGACCAGATCATCAATGAAGAAGGCGAGATGGAACTTCGCCAGACAAAGGAACGGTTGCAGCAGCAGGCAATTGAGCGCAGGGAGCGACTGAAGAGTGCACGCAAGCAGGAGATGAGCAAGGAGGAGTTCAACGACAAGTGGAACAAGCCTGCTTATCTGCGCCGTGGTGTGAAGATGGACAATGTACCACACTCTTCCGAGCCGCACCTGTCACGCTACAACCTGAATGACGACAGTAATCTATTGGGAAATAACAAGTTCTTGCACGATAACGTGGACTAGTGAAGAAATGGCATACCCGGCACGACTGGTTTTACTCCATTCGTAGTGGTTGTTGGTAGTAATATTTTTTGCCGGTGCCGGGTTGCCTTTTTTTGATCAGAAGAATTTGCTTG
>JAIBBB010000058.1 GCA_019694905.1 Cyclobacteriaceae bacterium | reverse complement strand
GCTCCTCTGTCACCACCATCTCCTGGGGCCGTGAGAGAACATGGTTTGGGTCACCGGTCAAAAACCCGAAATTGAAAATCCGGAAAAAGACAGAATCCGTATACAGTACGCGGGAATCAGGAAACGCTCGCGTTCCGACCTGGAGCAAAGTCTGGCGGTCTTCATTGACGCGTGTAGCGGCTTCAATTCCTGCGTATTCGGCGGTTAACACCACTAGAAGTTCTTCCTGTGCTGGCGCCCACTTGCCCAGATTAAAAAAGGAAGTGCCGATCCTGTAGATACGATCTGCCTTGTCAAAGCCACTCTCGTAGCTCCATTCACCAACCACATAAAGCAGAATCACCAGGCTGCAGGCAATTCCGACTGCCAGGCCAAAGATGTTGATGAATGCGTACGTCCATTGACGCCGCATGAGTCTGAAAGCGAGGGTGAGGTAGTTGCGGAGCATACAATCGGGGATTTAAATCACTATTCACTGCGCAGCGAGCTGCCTGGGTTTACAGAGGCCGCGCGCAGGGCCTGCGCGCCCACAATCAGCAGTGTGAGCAACAAGGCCAGCCCACCGGCCATCAACAGGTTCCACCACTCCACAGCCACCCTGTATTCATACTGCTGCAAATACCAGTCCACCAGCCACCATGCCAAGGGTGCAGCCAACACGAAAGCAATCAGCACAAGTTTTGAAAAATCGCGGGTCATCATCATGATCAGCGAGGTAACAGAAGCGCCCAGCACTTTACGGATACCAATCTCTTTGGTGCGTCGTTCGGCTGTGAAAGCTGCGAGGCCAAACAATCCCAGACAAGTGATAATGATCGTGAGCACCGTGAATAGTCTTGCGAGTTGACTGACCAGATCCAGGGCACTGAACTTTCTTCCGTATTCCACATCCACAAATCGATAAGTGAATGGATAAGAGGGATTGTACTTTTTGAATACCTCTTCAACTTTCTTGAGATGGTCCATCGCAGCTCCATTCTCGCTGAGGCGCACGGTGATGGCGGAAGTCCAGTAAGGCATGAACACGATGAACATCGGTGGCACTTTGGAATAGGGATTTCCCATCAGCACGTTGTCGATCACGCCCACCACAGTCCGATCCTGGCCCCACCCGGATACCTTCATTCCCAGCGGATCTTTCACGCCCATGGTCTCTACTGCAGACTTGTTGAGCAGAATGCTGGAAGAATCGCCAGGGAAGGACTCGCTGAAATCCCGGCCCTCCAGAACTTTGATGCCCATCGTCCTGGTGTAATCATATTCCGTGGCGATGGTATTGAACAACACCTTTTGATCATCGGGCTTGCCTGGCCAATCGAGAAAGTTGTTGGAGTAGACCGCTGTCACCGGACTGTTGGACCGTGTCATGGAGGCGATGGCGCCACTGCTGGTCAACTCTTCTCTGATTGCCTTGTAGTTCTCTCCGATGTCGGTGGTATAGTCGATCGTGATCAGGTTCTTTTGATTGTAACCCAGATCCCGATTTTGCACGTGCTGAATCTGCCGGTAGATCACGATGGTACCGATCACAAGAAGCATGGAGAACACGAACTGAATAGCAACCAGTACTTGTCTGGGGGTAGCCGATTGACCCGAAGTCATCAACTTGCCTTTGAGTACTGTTACCGGATTGAAAGCAGACAGATAGAAGGCCGGGTAGCTGCCGGCCACCAGTCCGGTGACCAGTATCAGCAAAGCCGCAACGGCCCAGAAAGACGGTGTGCTGTAGGGGATTCCCAGTTGCTTTTCAACCAGCACGTTGTAGAACGGCAGAGATAGTTCAACCAGCACCAGGCTCACCAAAAAAGCAAGGGTAGTGATGAACAGCGACTCGCCGATAAACTGACCCATGAGATCCCGGCGACGGGAGCCCACACTTTTGCGAATGCCAACTTCCTTGGCGCGGCGTTCGGAGCGCGCGGTAGCAAGGTTCATGAAGTTGATGCAGGCAATGACCAGCACTGCGGCGGCAATGATCGAAAACAACCGTACGTATTCAATTCTGCCCCCCGATTCCTTGCCATCGGAGAAATTTGAATAGAGGTTCCAGCGCTCCATCGGGTGAAGAAAGAACTCCCGTTTGACATCCGTCTGTCCTTCCTTGGTCAGGATGTCGCGGATGGCTTCGTTCACTGCCGGCAAGGCGTCGTCGGACTGCAGTTCGACATAAATCGGAAAGGAGTAATTGCCCCAGCTGGTTTCAGAACGTTTTACCCAATCTTGTTTACGAAACTCCTCAAAGGATGCCAGAAAAGAAAACTGAAAGCTGGAATTGGAGGGCACGTCCTTGAGAATGCCGGTAACTTTCATTTGCCCGGAGTTGTCAAGGAGTACAACCTGGCCCAGCGGATCTTTGTCGCCAAACAGCGAGCGTGCCGCAGATTCGGTCAGCACAATAGCCTGAGGGTCATCGAGCACCGAGGCGGCATCGCCCTTGACAACGGGAAACGGAAACATCTCCAGAAACTCCGGCGATGCATAATGTCCGCGCAGTTGAATTCGCTTCTCTCCCACGGCCAGCAAATAGTCTCCACCCCAGTCTGTCACCGCTGTATTCTTGATCTGTGCACTGGCGGTCTTCAGCTTCTCGTAGGAAGGAAGTGGCGCAGATGTGAAAGAATTCACATTGCCATCAAATGTCGCGTTGACCCACAATTGGGTAAGTCGCTTGACATTGGGATGAAAGCGATCAAAGGAGAGTTCATCGAATACCCATAGCATGATCAGCAGTGAACATGCAATGCCAATAGCCAGTCCTCCGATATTGATAAAGGAATACGTGCTGTTTTTGGTCAGGCTGCGAAGGGCAATCTTGAGGTAGTTGCGGAGCATAGGGCTTAGTTTGGTCGTCTTGGGGGTTGCAGAAACCACATTCAAGCACACCCCGCAGACTGACAGGCCAATTTCGGGCCATCTTTAAAAATGCGTCGATTTAGACGAAAAAAGGCCCAATTATGGGCTCTATGCGAACACATTCGGACGGAATCGTCCGGTTTCGGTCGTTCTTCAGGCCTGGTTGTGATAGCGGAGTTCCTTCTCCCGCTCGATGTCTTCGCGCTCCCGTTTAATCTTGACTTTGGCTGCCGGACCGATCATGATCGGCACGGTTTCAACTTCCACGTTAGCCAGTTCCAACCCGTATTGAGATTCGGTGGCCAGGGAGTGCCTTTTGATGAATCGGTACCCTTGAACAATCAGGTTATCAAACGTGGATACTTCGCTGTCCACGGACGCCAGCGAATGAAGGATAACAAATTTGAAATCAGCCGGCATGGAGTGCTTGCGCAACGAATCATAGTGGCTTACCAGATCAATCTCCGCATTTTCTGCCATTTCATGGAGAATTTTGTTGAAGAGCAGGTTGACGCGGTGGTCTGCCTTGAAACCGAGTTTGATGCGGACAAAGAAGCACTTCTTGGGAATGATCGTATCGACTGAGTATTTGCTTGAGAACGGGCTGTCCACCGTGTCAACGTGTATGAACCAATAGACGTCGGCGCGCTTCGGGCGCTTCCTGAAAATGGAATAGATGATATTGGAATCAATATAGCGTTTGCTGTCGGCCACACACATGTAAACCAGATTGGTAGCCTCTTTGGGGATAGACGTGTCGGCCTGCAGGTCCTGGATCAGCGGCACATAGTGTTTGAGGTCGACAAACTCAGTATGCCTGTCGCGGAGAATTCTCGCCTTCAGGAGTACAAACATCATCACGAAAAACAGGAACGCGATGGTGTAGGTAAACCAACCACCCTGCCCGAATTTGGCCAGGTTAGAAATCAGGAAGAGGCCCTCCACAGTGAAGAACAACAGAGCCAGAGCGATGGATCGGAAGGTGGACTTCTTTGCAGTAGAAAAGAAATAGACGAGCAATGTGGTGGTCATCAGCATGTCGAGCGTGATCGCCAGGCCGTAGGCACCTTCCATCGCAGTAGACTCCTGAAATATCCAGACAACCATCAGGCAACCGAACAACAGGATCCAGTTGATGGCGGGCACATAGATTTGCCCTTTGATCTGGCTGGGATAGCGCACACTGGTGGATGGCCAGAGTTTGAGTTTCATCGCCTCGTTCACCAGCGTGAAGGTACCGGAGATCACGGCCTGACTGGCGATCACGGCGGCCATGGTAGCGATGGCGATGCCGAACCACAACAGGTTGTGCGGAATAATGGAATAAAAAGGAATCTTACCATCCAGTTTCTCACCCACGTGCTGCATGAGCCAGGCGGCCTGACCCAGGTAGTTCATGATGAGCGCTGCCTTTACAAACCACCAACCTGTCCTGATGTTGGCCTTTCCGCAATGGCCGAGGTCGGAGTACAGTGCTTCTGCACCCGTCGTGGAAAGAAAGACTGCGCCGAGAATCCAGAAACCGCCGGGGTAGTGAACGAGCAGATTCCAGGCATAGATAGGATTGATCGCCTTCCACACAGCCGGCACATGAATGAACGAGAAGAACCCTGTGAGCGCCAGCGTTGTAAACCACAAGAACATGATGGGGCCGAATGTCTTGCCCACTACGCTGGTCCCGAATTGCTGGAAGACGAAAAGAAGGACCAGGATGGCCACCACAATGGGCACGGTGTGAATCTCGGGGTTGTTGATGGTCAGACCTTCGACTGCCGATGATATGGAGATGGCCGGAGTTATGAATCCATCCGACAACATCGTGCAACAACCGATAATGGCAGGATAGATAACCCAGCCTGCCTTGTATTTTCTCACCAGTGCATAGAGGGCAAAAATACCACCCTCCCCCTTGTTGTCGGCGTTGAGTGCGAGGTAGATATACTTGAGGCTCGTGACGATGGTCAATGTCCAGATCACGCACGAGACGCCGCCGAGGATCAGGTCCTCCGTGATGACGTGATTGCCGATGATGGCCTTGAAAACATAGAGCGGGGAAGTGCCGATGTCTCCGTAAATGATTCCGAGTGACACCAGCACGCCGGCGGCACTGAACTTAATCTTGTTTGAGTCCCTCTCCATATATTCACCCCTTTGGGTGATGTGAAATCATATCTTCCTTCGGTCGGCCGATGATCAAACGGTTGCTGCGGTCATAGGAAAAGTAGTTCCAGACCCAACTGAAGAAAGTGAATACCTTGTTCTTGAAACCAACGATCGACATCAGGTGGACGAACATCCAGATATACCACGCAAACACACCGTATGAACTGAACGCTTTGAGGTTCACAACCGCCTTGTTGCGCCCCACCGTCGCCATGGAGCCTGCATGCTTGTACCGGAACGGCTTCATGGGTTTCTTCTTCACCAACTTGAGAATGTTCTTCGCCAACAGCTTACCCTGCTGCATGGCGGGCGGTGCAATCTGCGGATGGCCCGTGGGAAATTTCGGGTCGCCTTCCATCAACGCCACATCACCCACAGCGAAAATATTCTCGTAACCCTGCACGCGGTTGAATTCATCGACCTTGATTCGGTTGCCGCGCGCAATTACTTCAGGTTTGAGGCCCGCAATGGGATTGCCCTTGATGCCTGCTGCCCAGATGAGTGACCGGGAGATCAGGCGTTCGCCGGTGTTGAAGATCACCTCATACCCATCGTAGGATTTTACTGCACAATTCAGGTGAACTTTCACACCCATACCCTCGAGGTATTCCTGCGCTTTGGCAGAGGCGTTGGCGGACATGCCATTCAGCAGACGCGGGCCAGCCTCCACCAGGTGGATGTCCATGTGTGACATGTCCAGTTCCTTGTAGTCCTTAGGAAACACGTTGCGCTTCAATTCAGACAACGCACCCGCGAGTTCAACGCCCGTCGGTCCACCTCCTACGATGACATAGTCCATCAGGCTGTTCATCACCTCGGCGTCATCGGTGAGCAACGCAATTTCAAGATTGCGCAGCACGCGGTTTCTCACCTTGATGGCGTCGGTGATGGTCTTCATGCTCATGGAGTTCTGCTCCACTTCATCCATCCCATAGAAATTGGTCGTGGCACCGGTAGCTATCACCAGATAGTCATAGCGGATGCCCCCGATAGAAGTTTCGATGTAGTTCTCCTCTGGCTTGATGGCCGTCACTTCACCCATGCGGAAGTAGAAGTCCTGGTACGTGGCGAAGCGCTTGCGAAAGGGAAATACGATTGAATTGGTCTCCAGGCCTGATGTAGCCACCTGGTACAGCAAGGGCTGAAAGGTGTGGTGGTTGTGGCGATCAAAAAGCACCACCTGCACCCTTTCGTTGTGCAGTGCTTTGGCCAGCTCCAGTCCGCCGAAGCCGCCGCCAATGATGATGACACGGGGTTTGCCCAGGTCAGCGATACGCGTATGCGTGGTTATCAGTTTGGGCATCAGAGATATGCAAAAACGGGGCGAATTTACAGGGTTCGACCGCCAATATGGCCACTATCAAAAAAATATTTTGGCACTTGGCCGGGGGAGGTCGAAAGACCGGTATTTTTGGGCCTACTTTAACTAACAACCGTTATGATCAAGCAATTGGCTGGTTCTCTTGTCTCTGTTGTGCTTTTGGCTTCATGTGGTGCCGGCGATAGTGCAAAACTGCAATCTCAGGTGGATTCTCTGAAAACTGAGCTTCAAAACGCCCAGGAACTTGGAAAAACACTCAGCGAAGTTGGTGTTTTGATGGATTCCATTGATGCGAATCGCCAGCTTCTGCGGGTAAACATGGTGGAAGGCACGACCTACGACGACTATTCCAGCCGGATGAAGGATCTGAACAAGTACGTCAAGACCACAGAAAAGAAGATTGAGGACCTCGAAAAAGCACTTCGCAAGTCAAAATCAAATGCCAATGCGTTCTCTGCAACCATTGCAAAACTGAAGAGCGACCTTGAGAAGAAGAACGCTGAGATCGTTGCCCTCCAGGAAAAAGTTGCTGAGCTCGGCAACCAGAACGAGAACATGAAGATCACCATCGATTTGCAGCAGAGTGAGTTGAGCGACAAGCAGGCTCAGATCGAAGCAAAGCAGCAGGAGTTGACATTGATTGAAAACCGCATCCAGGAGTTGATGATCCAAAGCAAGGTGAGCGAAGCTGATCAGACTTATGCACGCGCCCAGGCAGTGGAAGAGGCTGCAAATCGCACCAAGCTTGCTCCGCGCAAGAAGAAGCAAACACTCAACGAGGCGTTGGATCTTTACAAGAAAGCCTTGTCTCTTGGCAAGAAGGAGGCTGATGCCAAAATCGGTGAGCTGGAAAAGCGATTGAAGTAACACATCAGGATTTCACAACAATCAAAAAGGGGCTCTCGGGCCCCTTTCTTTTTGCAATGCTCTCTGTTGCTTTCGGGCAGTGCTTTCTGACACCAGTATTCGCCTGAAGAATCGGCCCGTTAGTCAGCGCGCACCAGGCTTGCACCACTGGTAGTGACATCCAGTTGCGGTGAGCCCTGATAACTTACTTCACTCGCCCCGCTGGCATTTACCTTCAGCAGATGGTCCACCTTCACTTTGCACACGCTGGCACCCGACACCACCAACTGGCAGTCGTTGACTGCAAAATCAAAGGCGGTAAGCAGCGAACTGCCTGTGAGCGTGCCATCAAGTTTAGGGGCAGTGCCAACCAGCCGTAGCTGGGAGGAACCGGATACATTGACCACCATTTCTGTTGCGGTCACTTCAGCCTGAAGCAATGACGCGCCTGTAAGCACAAGGTCAACACGGCTGGCCTGGGTGAACCCTGTCAGTTGCACGTTCACAGCACCTGAGCAGGTGGCTCCTTTTATGTTGGGCATTGTGATGGTCACATAGGTGGCGTACTGCCGGTCGCGCGTATTGAGATAGCCCACTTCCAGTGTGGTGCCGTTCTTGCGAACTGATAAATCTTCGAGATTGCGCCGGTCGCCTTCAGCGCGTACGGAATAGGCAGTGCCCTGCACAATTTTCACCGACAAAGCCGCAGACACATCCACACGGTCAAAATCCAGCATCGCATAGTTGCGGGAGTCCAGTTGTTGCGGCCCCGGATCTTCCTGGATGCAGGACTGAACGGAGAACATGGACAAAAGCAAGAGCCACCAATAGCGTTTCATATCACGAGGGGTTTTGGGTGAAAGACAATCCTGTAGCCCTTACCCCCCATCCTAACGGCTAATTTTTTTTAGAATTCAATCCGGTAGCTCAACACCGGGAGCAGCGGGAACTGGTACCAATTGCGCACGGTGCCGCTGTTGGCATCAAAATACTGCCCACCGAGGTTCTTGTGATTAGTAGCGTTCTGCAGGTCCAGGGCCCAGGTAGTGGTGCGGTTTGGCCTGTTGCGCTTCAGGCTTACACGCAAATCCGTGCGGAAATAGGCAGGAAGTTGCTCCGTAAAAGCCAACGATTCTATATAGCGGGTTTCACCAGCCTGACGCGATGCAGCCACGTCTATGGGCGTGGTCCAGAACCCACCGGTGTAGATGCTTCGCACGTTCAGTCCGAATGTGCGGTTACCTGACCATTGAAACTCCTTCCCCGCAGTGAATGAAAACGCCTGCTTGCCGTTAAATCGCGAATTGCGCCACACCCCGTCCATTGCCTGATAAGTGGCCCGGTAAAAAGAGGTAGAAAGCAGGAAGTACAGGTTGTTGTGGAGAAAGCGTTCGGCCGTCAGTTCCAGGCCGTAGTTCCTTCCTTTTCCCTTGTTGGTCATGGGATCGGTGATGTATCCTTCTTCACTGACGATGGTTGCCACTGCACTGGCAGGATTGTCTTTTACCGCGATATTGAATAACTGCTGGTAGTATGCCTCCGTGCGCAACCGGAACCAGGGTGTGAAACGCTGCTCCACGGCAACCACCCAATGGTGAGACTTGTTGAAACCAAGGTGCTTGTTGGGCTGGTACCAGCTGCCATCCAGCCGTTGCACACGCGCCTGGTACACACCTACAGGCTGCATCTGGCTGTGCAAACCATAGCCGGCGCTGAGAGATCTTCTTTCTGATTGCTGGTACCGCACCGACAGCCGGGGCTCAATCGAAAAGGATTGATTGTCGGGCATGAACAACACGTGCGACCCGGCATGCGTCGTGATTCGCTCACTCAGCCGATAGCTCCATTGCCCGAAGGCCTGAACCGTGTTCGCGCTACTGGCAGTAGCCAGTGGTGTTACAATTTGTTGTTGGATGCGATCCAGATAGCGTTCATTGAGCGAGAAATAATATCGGTTGACGTAGAAACCGGTTTTGAGACTGTGCCTTGCGGAGAATTTGTGGTTCAGCACTGAACTCAAGGTCAGCCGTTTGTTAAGGTAGTTGCGCTGATAGCTGAATTCTGATTGATAATTGTCGGTGATCCGGTTGGCCGCATAGCCGTTGTCATGGACTGAGAAAAGCACCGTAGATTGCCAGAGTGTTTTGTCGCTGAAATTCAGCGCATGACGCATGCCGGCTGCAGCTGTGTTGGAGAAATATTTATTGTCATACCGGAGGTACTCGTCCGTCCACTGGGTGGAATCCCTGTTTGCCTTTTGCGTCTGATCGCTGAGGCCTCCGAACCCAAACCAGGAAAAGCGCCCCCACTTCTTTGTCGGAAGATAGACATGATAGGAAAGGTCCTGAAAGTTTGTAACTCCCTGACCGGCCTGCACACCCAACTTGTTGAGAATGCTCAGCGTGGAATATCGGTAGTTGACCAGATAGGATCCGCCTGTTCTCTTGTTGAGGGGACCTTCTGCAGCGATGTCGGTGCCGAGAAAGCCAGCCTGAATGGTGTATTCTCGTTTCTCATTGTTGCCCCGGCGCAGGTTGAGATCAAAAACGCCGGCCAAGGCGTTGCCATATTCGGCGGGGAAAGCACCTGTGAGAAAGTCTGAATTGCTAAGCAACTGGGTACTGAGAATAGAGATACCTCCGCCGGAAGTGCCAACATTCGCGAAATGGTTGGGATTAGGGATCTCTACCCCCTCCATGCGCCACTGCAGTCCGTACGGTGAATTTCCCCGGATAGAGATGGCGTTGTTGCCGTCATTTCCTGAGACCACACCGGCATAAGACATCACCATCCTCGCGGGGTCGTTGACAGCTGCAGCAAACTTGCGCGTCTCTTCCACAGAAAAGGTGCTGGCGCTCACCACTGCCGACTCATTCAGTGCCTGCCCCTTTTCAAGATCAGGCTTCACTACCACCGCGGTCAACTCGGTTACCTGCTCATCCATCTCCAGCAAGAGCACGACCTCTTTGCCGGCATTTACCACGACATTGGGTATCACGATGTCTTTGTACCCGACAAAGGAAATGTGCAAGGTCTGGTATCCAACAGGCACGCCAGCAATCCTGAACTGACCTTCCATGTCTGTGGTGCTTCCGAGCAATGGTTGACTGCCCGTCACGACAACCGATGCACCAGGCAATGGGGAGCGAGCCACCTTGTCCATGACTGTACCGCGCACCACCTGAGTGAGTGATTGCGCGAGGAGTCCGCTGGCAGAGAGCGAGAAGAGCAAAACAGAAAAGATTGAAAGTGAACGTTTCATCACAAGGGGTTTGTCGTTCAGACAATCTGATGCTGAAGAACCCCTATGTGGAGGAAAAATTTAACAGAATGCCAACAGCTACAGGATACGCAGCGCGGCTTTCCAACCGGGCCAAACAGTCAGGTGGCGATTGCCTACGGCGCCATCATAGAGTTCAACGGGTCCCCTGCCAGAGAAAAGTACGGGATAATCCGTGAAGGCAGGATCGGTGAGGTATCCGTTCAAAGTAACACCCGCGTACAAGGACAGTTTTCGCGTGACCTGAAAATCCAGCCCGACGTGGATTTTGCTGAGCAGGCTGAGCGCATTCGTCTGGTTTCCCTTCATGACATGCTGGGCTGTGACATCTGTGTTCATGTAAAGCCAGCGAGTAATGCGACTGGCAGTTCCCACTCCATAACCATAAGTCCACACCTGGTTGCCGTCAGGCAAAGGCATGGGCTTGACGCCAGCCAGCAAGATGTTGTAAAATTTCCTGACGCCGGTGCGAAAAGCAAGATTCGCCGGAAATACCTCATCTGCGGAAACTTCAATTTTATGGTAGCCCTTATTGACAAAACTGATAAGACCGATTGGCACTCCGCCGACGCTATCTGCAAAATTGAACAACCCGATTTGCGTGCCCTTGAGCCGGTGGGCGAAATTGATGCCAGCAGACAGCTGCGAGCCCTTTACCGATCCGGTGGTTATGTTGGCAAAACCTGCCAACTGCGTTCCATGTATTCCTCCTGTGTTGAAGTTGGCAAATCCGGAAATTTGTGATCCGTGGTATTCACCGAGTCCAACATTGGCAAAGCCTGCAATCTGAACGCCGCCACCGGAACCACCGGAATAGTTGCCGAAACCAGCGACCTGAACCCCATGAGTGGCTTGCAGATTGGCATTGAAGAAACCAGCCATCTGCACGCCCGTCATCTCACCAAAATTGACATTGGTAAATCCAGCGCCTTGCACAGCCTGCACATTCCCGCCGTTCACGTTAAAGAAGCCCGCCGCCTGCACACCGTAGACATGACGTCCAACGAGGTTGCCCATGCCGGCGATTTGCAGAAAACTCACATCACCGCGATCCATGTTGACGAAGAAACCCAACTCAATTGTGCGGGTGCCCAGTGCATAGCCTCCAAGGATGTTAATCGAAAAATTGTTGATGACGTTGCCACTGAGTCTTCCATTCGTCCCGACGAACGGCAAGACCGAGATTTGAATGTCTCTGTACAAGGTGTCGCGGATGTTGCGCACGTACGCATTGGATTCATACGGCATTTCCAGTTCTTCATGTTGGATGGTATCAGGGGGCGTTGCTGGCTGATCCACCTTTCTGACCGACGTTGTATCCGGCACAACCGGTGTCAGTCTCACAGCAAGTTTGTCATGCTCACCGGAAGTGACCTCTATCACGGTGTCTCTGTAGTGCTCCTTTCTTACCTGAAGGACGATCAGGTCCCGTCCGGGAACCACCAGGCGGAATTGTCCGGAATCATCAGTAACTGTGGCCGCCAATGATTCGCGCTCATAAATGCTCACGTCCGGCAACGCCCTTCCCTGCGGGTCGGTTACCCCACCCTGTACGCTGAAGTTGGTTCTGGGTGAAGGCGCCGGTGCCGGTTTGAGAATGATATGCCGCGCCTTTTCCTTGTACACAACCGTGCCGTGAAAAAGTTCATCCAGCACTTCGCGCACAGTGCGACCACTGGATTGGATGGTCACCTGCCTCTCCGCAGCAACCACGGCAGGACTGTACGAAAAGGAAAAGTCTCCCTGTCTGGCGATTGCTTCAAGCACCACACTCAGGGGCTCATTCCTGACCACAAGCGTTACCGGCTTGTCGAGCAGCGAGCCCTGACCCCGGGTACTCCCGGTGACAAATGCCAGGAGGCAAGCAATGAAAAAAACACTATTGCGGGCAGCCTTCACCATTGAGCATAAAAATATCGTTCTTCTTCTCGACCGTCAGGTTGAGCGTCTCGGCAATGATATCAGCGATATCTTCAATCCGGTCGTTGTGGAAATTTACTGTCAGCCTGCAATTGCCCACATCCGGATTTCTCAATGCGATGTGAGATTCATACACTTCATTGAGCATATTGACTGCCACGCGCAACTCGGTGTTGTTGAAACTGAAGATCTTGGTCTTGTACGCAATCGCATTGGGGTCCTGCCGTGACAGCCGGGTGAACTCCTTCAGTGATTTATTGTAGATCCCTGTTTCACCGGCGCGCAGTTTCAGTCCCGGGTTGCGTAAAGTATAAAACTGCACTTCACCACTTTCGACGAAAACCTCGACGGTGTCTGAACCGGGGAAGGCACGCACATTGAACGAAGTGCCGATATCCCGGATCAGTACTTCCTCCGCGGTTTCGATCACAAAAGGCTTTTCTTCCAGATGGCGCACATCAAAGTAAGCTTCGCCGGTGAGTTTCACGCGGCGCTGGTTATCAGTACGGGCTTCGGCGTATTCAATTCGCGTTTGCCTGTTCATGACTGCCACGCTGCCATCCGGCAGAGTGTCGGTGGTGATGGCGTGCTCACTTCGCAGCGACAGTTGCTGAATGGGTTCAACGTACCAGCGGCTGATGGCATAGCCGGCCAGTGCAACAACAGCCACTGCTGCTGCTACTCTCCAGACAGGGAAAGACCTGCTGCGGCTGCCTGCATGCATTGTGCTCTTCACACGCTCCCATGCCGCTCTTTCATCATAATGAAATTCAGGCGCACGACCCGCCTCTTCCAGGATCTGCCTGCACTGGACAAAGTACTGCTCATTGGCTGCACGTTGCGAACGCCATGCTTCCACCTGCGCTTGCTCCTGCTCCGAAGCTTCACCCGTCAGCACTTTTCCGATCAGGTCGTCAATGTGTTCTTGCGTTTCCATGGTCACCACATTTCAGAGAGAAAGAAAAACAAAATGGGCAGATAGTCCTTCAACTGCTCACGCATGATACGCAACGCCTTTCCCATCTGGTTTTCGACTGTTTTGACAGAGATTTGCAGTTGGGCCGCAATCTCGGCGTACCGCAGGTCTTCAAACCTGCTCAGTTGAAAAACGAGCCGGCATTGCTCCGGAAGCATTTGCATGGCCGAATAGATTTTTGTTTCGAGTTCGTTGGCAGCAAGGTTTTTATCAACTGCTTCGCCTTCAGGCTCACCGGCTGCCATGGTTGACACAAAATGTCGTTGACGGATCTTGTCGTGCTTGATCACGTTCAGACAACTGTTGCGCACCATCCGATAGAGATACGACTTCAGTGAAGTCCGGATATCAATTTCTTCGCGCTTCTCCCATATTTGCAAAAAAGCGGCCTGGACCACTTCTTCCGCACGCGCATGTTCCCGAAGGAATGCCCAGGCGTAACGGCACAAGGGTTGATACCAACGTCTGAAGATCGTTTCAAATGCATCCTCACTTCCGGTGCGGACGGCATTTAATAGCTGATACTCAGATAAGTCCAACACAACGGGCGTTTTCCAGGCCAATGTACGATTTTGCATCGCCTGGGTTGTCGTCGGAGATAAAATTGCTACGTTCATGGATGGTGTGAACACTCGTCAGCGGCGGCTTATGCTGGCCCTTCCAATTACCAGTCCTCTGTGCAAATGGGGGCCACCTGCCACTTCAACAACGGGTTCGCCAAAAGCAGTGATACGCACTTCATCCTTCGCCAGGAGCTGCAAACGATCTTCACCATACAACCGCGATCTCACATAGTTGGAAGTCACGTTGCTCGCGTCAACCCGATTTTCACCATAACAGCGGTAGAGCTGTTCGTCTACGCTGCCGGCGTTGATCCTGACCTTGTTGCGGCCATACAGCACGACCTTGAAGCGATCTGCATTGACTTTGTTGAAAGAAATGACGGATTCACCGTAGGCCTTCAGTTTGAATTTGCTCCCGTCCAGGTCCCCCTTCACTTCGATGTCCTCCTCACCTCGTACCTCGAGGCTTCGAAGTGTGCGGCAAGAAACATAGGCTGTGACAACTGCATTGCGATACATTTTCTCCGAGTGATGACGGTTGAACTGACGACGTTGGATGTAGCGGGCGCCGTCCAGAAACAAATGCAGGGTATGGCCGGTCACTTCGGCACGGATGTCGCCAGCATTGACATTGTTGTACACCAGCCGAACACCCTCTTCTTCGCCCGGCGTGACGACCAGATTGATCTTGGGTGAAACAATAATGCGGTTGAAGTGGCTCACCCTGGGCGAGTAAGACTGAGTTTGCGCCTGGGAAGGCGCGACAAAGATGAGGACAAGTGCAAGTAGGATCAGTGGTTTCATAGGGGTCATTTTCCGTATGACAACCAGGCACACCGCAACCCCTACGCAACGACTGAAAAAAACTATCGATCCCTCCTGACTGCGTGGTTCACCGCCCCAAAACCCACCGAGATATAATGGATATCGCCTGCAAAATTCAGGCTTCTGTTTTCGAAGGCGGGCATGTCGTAGCCATATCTGACCCGGATAAACCAGTAGTTGCCTGATTCTCCTGAAAAGTAGGGCGTCTTGACCGGAAATTTCAAGTCAATATTCACGCCGAGCGTATAACCCTGTTTATAGTTGAGACCTACGTATTCATAGTCCGGAATGTTCTTCTTGTCTGTGTCCGTAGGCAAGAATGCTGTCCACGTCAAACCCATATAAGGTACTACCCGCAACCGCTTCCCGTCAATGACGGGGTAGCCGGCGGAGATTTCGGGGATGTACATCTCAACGTGCGCACCCCTGCGCCATGTGGCAGCATTGAACCTGATATCATTTCGCAGGCTCCCAAAGCCAATGTAGTCACGGAAATAAAAGACAGCTTTCTTGTAAGATACATCGAATGCGACGCCAAAGGGTACCATGTCCGGGAAGTAAGTGGACAGTTGACCCGACGGCTTCCCGTAACCTGAAAACAACTCAAAACCCCAACCCCAATCGGAGATTCTGAATTTGACACGCACGTAGTCGCGCAGATACTCATTATAAGGTGACTCAGGAAATGATTCCAGGTACTTCTCTACCTCGGCATTTATGGCTTCCCGTCGGGACACCAGATAGGACGCATCGTCAGTAAGCAGGTAGTCGAGATTAAGCACAAGGAATTGCCGGTCAATATCCGGCAGCATGGCCGCGGTCATGTGGTCAATTATCTCCTGCTTGTTGGAGGGCATTGCCTTCTCCAGACGGTGAAGCAAATCGTCGGGCAAGGGCTTCACCTTAGTCGTCTGACCATCGATATATAGCTCCTTGTACCGCACAGTTTCGTCGAGTATGCGGTCATACTGACCAGTCCAGTACCAAAGCAGCCATCGCTCCAACGGATAGAAGGCTACGTAGTGGTCATTTCGCTCGATCGCAGTGAGGTAATCAATCACTGTTGTAACCTTCGCGCGGTCGCCCGCAGCAAAACGGTCGATGACCATGTTTCTGCCTTTGTTGATTACTACGGCCTTCCCTTCCGTGTAACCTCTGATTTCATCCCCAATCGGATCCGACTGTGCCACGGCCGCTGAGCAGCCCATGACGGCCAATACAACCACGGTCAACCTTTTCATGGTGCGAAAGTAAGCAGCAGATTCAACATGGGCACTGACATGAAACGCTGTGGAGGCTGATGTGGTGTGTCAACTGCTAAAAATCAAAAATATGCTCAATAGCGATGCCCGCAGCGCCAGCCTCCTGCAACAAGATGTGCAGTTCCTGCACAGGAATTCCCCATAACACTCTGAATTGTCCCGGCATCGTTGGTACAGGCTGCTGAAACAGCAAACGGGCCCGGGAAGGTTGAAACGCTGTCTTTTCATCCACTACCACACACACCAGAATGACAGTACTGTTTCCGGCGATCTCATGAAAAGACCCACCATTATTAATGTGCGCGTTCGCAGCACCCACGAAGCGGTCATAGCGGGGAAATTGCTGGAGCGAATCCTGTTGATTCAACACCACCGTTGTGGGCAGCGCCGCCTCATATACCTGTCCGGTTCCCACACCAATGAGTTTGCCATACCCGTATTTCACTATCCATTCAGAAGTAAGCCAGTATCGTCGTTCCAGCTTGCGAATCGGATAGGAGCCCCAAAAAGGTGTGTCGCGCCAAAGCCGGGTCAGTGAGGTGGAGAAATCAAACTCGTACCACGGTCTGTCCTTAATAAAGGCAACGTACCGCTCCATTTCCGCGGCGTTCAGTTGATCCTCCGCTGACAATGACTGGCTGGTATCAGTCAGCCTGCCTACCACGGCCTCATAACCGGATTTGACGAGATATTCTACGGTTGAACTTACTCCTATCACCCAGATCATCAGGTGATAGCCCGGGTTGGGCGGAAAAGCATCTCCCATTTCATTGACGACCGCGCGGTAGCTTTCCCAGATCTGGCGGGTATGGGTGACGTATGGAAATGTGGTAGCCGTGTGCTGCTGAAAATAGTCCGCCTGCTCGGCTGGGCTGAACACCAGAAACCACTCAGGATAAGTCAGGAAAGTCTGATCCGGCGGCCTTCTGTCTGCGAGCGGTGTGAGTGCTTTCCTTGTTTCTTTCAACCATTCTGCGGGCACGTGTTGTCCATCTGCCGGCAACAAAGTTGCAGGGGCGTGCATGCGCCACATGCCCAACGCAAGCGCAAGGCTGGTGCTGCAAAGTGTGAGTATCAGCAATCTTCTCA
>JAIBBB010000282.1 GCA_019694905.1 Cyclobacteriaceae bacterium | reverse complement strand
CATCAAGAAAGTCCTTTCTAGATTTGTCAAGGATACGAAGGTGGTTTCTGATGATAAATTCCGGCACTGGATCAATGTGACTTTGTAAAGTCAACGGACGGAGCAAATCCCTCCTGGTGTAATGGACATGACCGCCTTTGGCCCGTGTCGCTTTGCATCCAATATGTTCCAGGTACTTTTGATAATCATCAAGTCCAATATTTCTTAGATGCTGACTGGACATTTAGACAATAGCGGGAATGGAAACATCCTCATCAGTTTTTCTAAACTGCTTTTCCGTAAAGATCTCCTCCAGGTAAGACCGGTTCTTGATAAGGTCGGCTAGCGAGGGCGCCGTTATTGCCTTTTTCCTGGAAATCTTCCAACCCAGATTCTCAAGTACCTGATGAGCGGTTTGCTTGTTGGAAGTGTATTTGAGAAACTCTTCCATGCCCACATCGTAGGATGCCCGCGCCTCCTCATGTGTCTTTCCGTAGCCAGTCAGGTCAAGTGCAGGTGAGTACACAAAGTACAGTCCGTCCTCCTCAAATTCGATGAGGCTCAGCTTGACACTGACGAAGCTCTTCCCATCAACGTATTGCGATTCGTGACCAATTTTTTTAGGCATACTGGGGCGGATTAAACACCTTGCTTCAAACTCAAATAAGGGCAATTTGGGCCCAGGTAAACTTACGCGAATTAAGATGGTTTCAAGTGGTTATCTATAGAGGGTAGCCATCCAAAAGCTCAGCAACTCCGTTGAGAGCAAACTCCCAGCCACTTTCCTGGCGTTTTGCTTACCTCACAATTCAAACAACTCTCCTAGCACCTCTTTGATGACTTCTCTATCATCCTCCTTCAGCCGGCCCAGGCTTGCTTTGCTCAATCGGCTTTCGTCAACGGCTCTTATCTGATCGAGGCACACTTCACAGCGTTTAGTCTGGAATCTCAACTCCACACGCGAAGGGTAGCCTCTGAGGGTGGTAGTCATGGGAGCAATGATGACCGTACCCAACACATTGTTCATCTTCTCCGGGGAAAGCACTACACACGGCCGGCTCTTTCTGATTTCATGGCCTATAGTAGGATCCAGGTTTGCCAGGTAAACATCAAATGCTTTTACTCCCATGTCCAATCGGTCTTGTCAAATTTGTTGCTCACGAAGTCAGCCTTCTCCTTCTTGCTGGTCTTGAAGTCGGCCCACGTCTTTTTCGGTTTGCCCTCGGCTTTGCTGATCATAATCACTTTGTTTTTGACAGTGATCTTTACGCTGTCGGTGATCCCGCTTTCTTCAAGGATGGACTTGGGAAATAAGATGCCTCTGGAGTTTCCAATCCTGCGCAACCTGGCCATTGTTGTCCTCATTGTTAGGTGCTTGTTATAACACAACGTTATAACATTTTATCCACCTTCCCAAACCTTCTCGACGCCATAAAGCCCATGTGCCTGACAGTCGCCGATCCTGTTTTGGTAACCAGATTCAAATAAGGGCAATTGGTTCACCAAATGGAATGGTAATCCTACGTGAAATTCAAAAGGCTTCTTCTACGAATACTTTACGCATATAATCCTCGGCATTTTTGCCATCAGCGCGCAGGCACTCACGGAACAAAAAGTCACACTGGCAACACCCCTCTGCCCGACAATCTACCTAACCACCACCCGCACACGACCCAGATTCTGAATCCGGGTGTAGGGTGTTTGTTTGTTGCCGCTGCGTTCTGAGGCAACGCGGAGGGTCGGGAAATAGGTGCCTGGTTTTGTGAACGTATAGCTCGTTTCGATCGTCATAGTTTCTCCTTGTCCACCTGGCGCTTTCCATTGGGCCTTTACCGGAAACAAAGGTGAGTGCTCAAAATCCCAGCCGGGCGCAACATCCACCGAGCCTGGCAAGCCTTCCATATTCCAGGCAGCAGCTACTACCTTGCCCATCCCATCGGGCACGTCAACCGTGGCCGTGAAAGTCACGGTTTCTCCTGCCCTGATGTCGGCACGCTGCTTTCCATTGACCTTCACGTTCACTACCGGCTGTATGCCTTTCCGCTGGTCAACGGTAGCAGGAACGATCACCTGACCATCCGCTATCTCATAGTGGGTGGTCGCCGCTGGTGCCGTACCCTTCTCCACCCATTCGCTCAGGTCAAGCAATGCCTGGTGCAAAACACCCAGATAACTGACAATCCGCGTGGGATCTGCTTCCATCGGGACATCACCATGCATCGCATGATCTGTGTACCAAAGCCTGAAGTGTTCATCGGTCTGGTCTCCCAGGCTCTCCTTTACCTTTGAACGATACCAGTCTCCCTGCCATGGAAACGCCTCACTATCCCACAGCGATTCAAGTAAAATCATCTTGCCTTTGAAGCTGCCCGTTGGCAACACACCCGCAGCACCTCTGGTGAACAACGGACCTAGTTGCATCGGCCGTTGCGGATAAATGGGTTTCCCCTCTTTGTCCCTGAACTGATCCCATACGGCGTATTCCCTTCCGGGCACCTGGTGGCGGTGATAGGTCTGCATCGCCAGAAAATTCGAATTGTCAACTTGCACTTCGTCACCGGGCTTTAACAGCAGCAATACAGATGGGTCCGCCGGACCCAGCACAACTTTGTCTCCAACAACCTTGGTCAATTGCAACGTCTTGCCCGCAGCGGCACCGGATTTAATAATTAAATCACCGCCGAGAAAAAATACGTCTGGCATGGTTTGATCCAGTTGAAATGCCACCGGCATGCCTCCCTCCACACCCCCCAGACTTTTCCATGCAGCATCGGCGGTGCCGCGCTCCTGCGCTGACGGCGCCTCCTTCAAACCCAACAGGACGGCTTCATCCAATGAAATTCCTGCCTTTATCCTGCCCAGCTGCTGAAAACGATCTTTCGCGAAAGAACCAGGTGCATCATGCCCCAGATAGCCAGGCACATTCCAAAAATCATTTTTGAAGTAACTGCCATCCGCCATCACCACGCCCTGGTACAAAACCAGGAATCCATGAATCCCCATCGTTTTGTATCTGAACCAGGATTGCGGTGGAAAACCCATCCTCGTTGCTTCCTTCAAGGCTGCAGATTCCGCTTCACTCAATCCCGCATACATGTCACCACTGCCGCCTGGCTCCAGTGCATCAATGATTTGCGGAAACCTTTCTCGCAAGACCTGCATTGCGTGCATGCGAACTGAAAACACATTGGGGATGGCTACCGGCGAACCCAGCACATAGGGCACAGCGCCATCCCACACACCTTCGGTATTTTCCATGCCGCCCACGGTGCGAAAAGCTCCGCCGCTGCCGCCAAAGCAATAGCCATAGTGCCGACGTTCACCAAACAGTTTGCTGGCCACCACCCGCGAAAAAGCTGCGGCGGCTGCATTGGCCCGGTAAGCGGCGATGGTTGGATCAGCACCCAGGTTTGGCCTTGAAAAATCGATTCTACCGCCCTCGTTTGTTTCGATCAGATACGCCCCATTCGATACTGCAAAACCAATCATGTCTGCTTCACCTGTCAGATGCTGTGCTAAATTTTCACTGTCAGGAAACGGTGTGACGTATTGAAAGAATCGGCCGCTGTAATTTTCCTTAACAGGGAAGTAAAACGAAAAGCGGGCTTCACCTCCTTTAAATCCTCCATGGATGTAGCGATGGCGTACCGGGCGTTCACGCCACTCATCGGCGTCAATATACGGCTCTTTAAAAAGACTGTCGTTTGCAACAAAGCTTGCGGATAGCTCCGCACTCAACGCCACCAGGTTTTCCTGCGCTCTTGCCTGAAAGGAAAATACTATCATCACGAGAACAAACAACACATGCGGGTTACGATGAAGCATACTGTCAGGGTTTACTGATGCCCAGGTTTTCATTGACATGCAGCGAGGGGTTTTGAACCAACGTACCGATAAAAGCCGCAATACTTTTTCTTGAGATGGCGAAACCGGCTTCCGGCTGACCTTTGTGTGTCAACATATAGGAAACCTCGTTGCCATGTGTAAACCAATCCGGGCGCAGGATGGTATACGCCAATCCGGATGATTCGACAACGTCAGCCAATGCACGATAAGGTTTTAATACTGCTTTTAATGGCGTGTGATAGATGCCAATCGAACTGACGGCAATTATTCTCTTTACACCGGCTTCCTTCATCGCCCGCACAATATTCTCCGCCATCGCTTCCAGATTACCCGCCAGGTTTACATACACGATATCCTGACCTGATACCGCTTCCCTTACAGTGTCATAATCCATGGCATCACCCCGCATGAGTGTAACGTTACCTGCGGCTGACAAGCTGGCCGTATTTCTTGCAAACAGACGCAATCTCACATCGGGTTGCTTCTTCAGTTCCTCCGTTACCACGGTAGCAAGGCTTCCGGTAGCGCCGATGATTAACACGTTCTTCATGGAAATTTGTCTGGTATTATAAAGCTTCAGTGTAGAGTCTCTTCAATGACCACGGCAGGCATTCAAAAACGATCACGCTAGTCTTCTTTCAACTTTCCATCAATCGCTAGCAACCTCCAGGGCTTTGAAGCACTTACTCTTGTGAATACTTCTGTGTAAGTCAAATGCAGTGTTGTTTTGCTTCCTGAAATGGTCAGGTCGAAAATACCCTCTCCATTTACTATCGCGGTATTGTCGGCAATAGTGGCTGTGCTCTTCTCCACTGTTACCCGGTTATGAATAAAATCGGGACTGCTGAGTCGTTGCAAGTATGCTGCCTTATTCACAGCCTCGCCAGAGGTACCCCACACCAGCAGCTTTTCATGGAAAACCTCTCTGAGTGAATCGGTGGAGACTGTGACTTCCCATTTGAAAATTTAGCGGAAATATCTACCAGGTCTGATTCCTGGTTTCTTTGTGAGAAAGCACTCCATGACAACAAAACAAAGCAAACAGGCATCAGCATTCCCTTCATATAGCCATGGGTAGATTGCGTCCTCCTGCGTCTGATTATTTCGGCTGGGGTGTAGCGTACCTTTCACCGGTGATCTTGAATCCGCCGATAAACTCATTGATCTGCCTGAGCTCCTCCGCAGAGAGTTGCACGGATGTACTCAACAGGTTTTCCTGCAAATGCGCCTGCTTCGTAGTGCCGGGAATCGGCACCACCCATGGCTTCAGTGAAAGTAACCATGCCAATGAAACCTGTGCAGGCGTGAGTCCACGCTGGTTGCCAAAATCGGTCAGGAACTCAATGATTCCCCAATTGGCTTTGATCGCTGCTTCCTGGTAACGCGGCAAACCCGG
>JAIBBB010000281.1 GCA_019694905.1 Cyclobacteriaceae bacterium | reverse complement strand
ACTGTTGATTGTTAATATCAATGAATGAGAATTTTGCCCTTGTCAAATGATGATCCTCAACAACCAGCGTTGAGGGGGGGTCGTAAGCCTCAAAGTCCATTTTCATGTCCAACGGTTGCTCCTGGGCGCTTGTCTGAAACGCCAGGAGGCACATTGATACTACTAGGATGCTCGCTTTCATTTGATCAATTCGGGGTTTGATATCTAAAATACGGATACGCAGGAATGTGGTCTGACAAGTTTATCTGAGCGGTTGCAAAAAAAAAGCCCTCCATACTCGGAGGGCTCATTCAAAACACTGTAAACAAATCAGTAATTGGAACCGGCACGGATCATTGCGCAGCGGAATCCAATGGTAGCAGTTGCTGAATCCTGATCCAGGAAGCGGCGTGTACCGGGAGACATCCAATAAGCTACATCTTTCCATGAGCCACCTTTGTACACCCGGGCGTTATCAGAAATCAGGGAAGTAAAGCCCTGCGCACTCTTCTTCTCGTTATTGTACTTGTCCTGCTCATCCAGGAATCCATCCCTACGGATAGGGTTCAGATCATCAAAATCCTGGAATGACAACGGCCTGTAAACATCCATTACCCACTCACTCACATTACCAGCCATGTTATAGAGGCCATAATCGTTGGGGGGGAATTCATAGATATATGAGGTAATGAGTGCGCCATCGTTAAGACGACCGGCAATACCCGCGTAGTCACCACGTCCGCGCTTGAAGTTGGCCAGGAAAAAGCCCATTTGCTTTCCAAAAGGATTACGCAAAGCATGTCCGTCCCAGGGATATACACGTTGGTGCGTCTGCATTTCTTCCAGCCACTGCGTGCCAATCAATGCCTGAGCCGCGTACTCCCACTCTGCTTCTGTCGGCAAACGATAGGCAGGAATCACAATTCCTGATTCGAGTGGAATTCTGCCATCGGTTTCTGCGTATTCCTCTCCAGCACTCTTAGCGAGCGCAATGTTCACAGCACGGGTCCTCCAGACAGCGTATTTGTTGGCCTGTGTCCAACTCACGCCAACGACAGGATAAAAGCGAAACCCTGGATAGCGGAGGTAATGCTCCCTGTAAGGATCATTGAATGCAAGTTTACTGACCCAAACAGTTGTATCGGGCAAGGATGCGGAATACACTTCCTGAGAGGAATCCTTGGCCATATAGTGCATGTATTCAAGCCAATGGATATTGGCAATTTCTGTTTCGTCCATGTAGAACGAAGCCACAGATACTGTGCGTTCAACGTTATCGCGATAGGACATCACATCTTCTTCAAATGAGCCCATGACGGCACGGCCTCCTTCAATAAACACTGTGTTAGGAGCATCAGGCTGTCCTTCAAATGCCTTCACAACAAACCCGCCATTTTCTTCATCATTGTAAGCCATTCCTGTGGCTGTACTGATCTGTCCGGGGTTAGTAGCAATTGGCTTTCCGCCTCTTTTACCAAAAAGAGAGCAGGAGGTAATTAAAAAACAGGTGCCAACTAAAAAAAGCAAACCCTTGAAATACTTCATTTTCGTTACGTTTCGAGTTAAAGTAACCGCTAATATAAAGAGTTAATTCAATGTTTACCAAAGGGTAGGGGTTTTATTGATAAATCGTCGCTGCAACCGTTATCGACCCCGCCGAGTTTTCACTTAACGTTCAGCGCCTCCCAAAAAGTATTGCCTCGTCTCCTAATTTGGGACTATTTGATTGGACTGGCTGCTCCAAACCAGCTAAAACAGAGTCATATGCCCTTCTGGCCAGTCTGGCACGGCATTTCCATGTACACCGAGTACAAGTCCAGGCATATATGGTATCGTTAGATGATTTTAGCTGCTACACCTTTGACCAAAAGTGCGACCTGATCATTTCAGACTCAAGCTATGTCAGTCACCGAAAACTCGGTGACTGCAAGATTTATCTGTACCATGCCCATGGATTCTTTATTGAAGTCTACTATGCGCCCTCCCACCGGAGGGTCCTCATGATCCATGCATTTGATGGCCTTGAAGGGCTGGAACTTTACACCGAAGAAGTATCTCTCAAAGAGATTGGATTCTAGGTGGATATCGGCCGCAGAAAATCCAAAGTTGCCTCAACCGACGGCAGATCATCAATGGTAAGAACAAGTTTGGACCCGGAGTCCTTGAGTTTACAACGCCTGGGATGGCTCTGAATAAACTGGAGTATCCGTCCAAAGGTCTCTGACTTGAAATACTCCTGTTTCTCAGTCGTGAATTCGGCCCGCATTTTTTCGTTCTTCAGCACAATCTTGGCTATGCCAAGTCTTTCGCCAATCCATCGTAACCGCACCGAGTCCATCAGTTGTTCTACCGGTGCTGGCAATACCCCGAAGCGGTCCTGCACTGAATTCCGGAATTGTGCCAATGCTGTTTCGTCTGGAAGGTTGTCAAGTGCAGCATATAGTTGTAATCGCTCGCTGATGTTGGCGATATAAGTTTCAGGAATGAGGATTTCAAGGTCGGTTTCGATGGCACAGTCCTGAACGATCAGCTGTGCTTTGGCCGATAGCTCCTCAGAAAACAACTCTTTGAAATCGGTTTCCTTGAGTTCCTGAATAGCTTCGTCCAGAATCTTGTGATAGGTGTCAAATCCCAGATCATTGATGAATCCGCTCTGCTCAGCTCCCAGTAAGTTGCCGGCGCCACGTATGTCAAGGTCGCGCATCGCTACCTTGAATCCGTCGCCTAGCTCGGAAAACTCCTCCAATGCAGCCAGTCGCTTCCGTGAATCGGAGCTCAGCATTGCCCCGGGTGATGTCAGTAAGTAGCAGAATGCTTTTCGGTTTGACCTGCCCACCCGGCCCCGCATCTGATGCAAGTCACTCAAACCAAACATGTGCGCCTGGTTAATAATGATGGTATTCGCGTTGGGTATGTCGAGACCTGATTCAATGATGTTGGTTGAAACAAGTACGTCATACTCTCCCTCGATGAATCGCATCATGACGCGCTCCAATTGATCCCCTTCCATCTGGCCATGCGCTATACCAATTCTGGCGTCGGGTACCAGCCTGAAAATGGTGTTGGCAATCTGATCAATATCGCTTATCCTGTTATGCACAAAAAAGACCTGTCCACCCCGACGCAATTCATGAGCCACCGAATCCCGGATGATTTCATCACCAAAAGTGTGGACCTCGGTTGTGACGGGCTGTCGATTGGATGGCGGTGTTGCAATGATGCTAAGGTCTCGGGCGCCCATCAGGGAGAAATGCAGCGTACGCGGAATCGGGGTAGCCGTAAGTGTAAGCACGTCCACATTGACCTTCATCTCCTTGAGCCGGTCTTTTACTTTTACTCCGAATTTTTGCTCTTCATCCACCACCAGCAAACCCAGGTTCCTGAACTTTACATCCTTACTGATGATGCGATGTGTCCCGATTATGATATTGACGTCACCGCTTTCCAGATCCGCAAGCGTCTTTTTAATGTCTCTTTCGCTCTTGAATCTGGAGACATACTCTATTCGGACGGGAAATCCCTTTAGTCGCTCGGAGAAAGTACGGTGGTGTTGCATGGCAAGAATCGTAGTTGGCACCAGAACAGCCACTTGCCTGCCGTCCGTTGCCGCTTTGAATGCCGCCCTGATGGCCACCTCTGTTTTCCCAAACCCCACATCTCCACACACGAGACGGTCCATCGGATGGTCCCGCTGCATATCCCGCTTCACATCTTCCGTTGCCTTGGCCTGATCTGGCGTATCCTCATACAAGAACGATGACTCCAGTTCTGCCTGAAGAAATCCATCTTCACTAAATCCGTGCCCGGGAGATTGCTTTCGCTTGGCATATAGCTCAATCAACTCTTTGGCGATATCCCTGACCTTCTTGCGGACCCTGTTCTTTTTTGACTCCCAGTCGCCCGAACCAAGTTTGTTGACAATTGGCGGCGTGCCCTCCTTTCCGGAATACTTGGAAATCTTGTGCAGTGAGTGAATGCTGGCGTAAAGAATATCATCATCCTTGAAGACCAACCGTATGGCCTCTTGCTGATGCCCGTTAATCTCCTTCTTTTCCAGTCCGGCAAACTTGGCAATACCGTAGTCGATGTGCGTAACAAAATCCCCAGGCTGCAGCGTTTGCAACTCCCGGAAAGTCAGGGCTTTCTTCTTGGTAAACTTCTCCTTGGCCCGGTAGCGGTAGAAGCGTTCAAATATCTGATGGTCTGTATAGCAGCAGATTTTGAGTTGGTGATCCACAAAACCCTCTCTTACTGAAAATGTAAGTGGAGTAAACCGAAGGCCTGGTTGAATCTCATCGAAAACTCCCTGCAGTCGTTCCAGTTGCTTCTGTTGCTCGGCGGAAATAAAGTTTCCATAGCCCTTCATCTGCAACTCGGTCATGTTGGAAGCAAGAATTTCAAAGTTCTTGTTGAAAGAAGGCTGGCCGGAACTGTGCCATGAAAAGGTGACGGCAGCAGGTAAACTGTATTGGTTGCCAAACTCCAGAATCATCAGGGCCGACAACTTCCTGCGAATCGATTCGGGAGTCTCGAACAGTTCAGCAGGCGCCAGGGCGATTTTTGTTTGCCCACTCTCTTTGAGTATGGCATCAAACCGGGCAGTGGCCTTGTCAAAGCACTTTCCCAAGCATTCAACCAATAGCTCAGTATCCTTGAGCCAAATACGTGTGTGTGCAGGCACAAAATCAAGAAATGACTGCCGTTCCTCCGTGATCAACTTTGACTGCACATTAGGCAGCAAGTTGATTCTCTCCAGTTGATCAACTGATAATTGTGATCCGGGGTCAAAAGTCCGGATACTGTCAACCTCGTCTCCAAAAAGCTCAATTCGGTATGGCAGTTCGTGGGCAAATGAAAAGACATCTATGATTCCACCCCTAATCGCAAATTGACCAGCCTCATAAACGAAATCTGTTTTCTCAAACTCATAGGCATGAAGAAATTCTTCGAGAAAGGGAAGTTCAAGTCGCTCACCTCGTTTAACACTGAAAGTATTTTGCGCCAGCGTTTTCCGGTTGATTACCTTCTCTGAAAGTGCCTCCGGATAGGTAACGATCAATTGTGAATCGGGATGCTCGGACAAGCGGTTCAGTGTCTCTGCCCGCATGAGTACGTTAGCGTTTTCCGTTTCCTCATATTCATAGGGCCGTTTGTACGACATGGGAAAAAGCAGAATTTCCCGCTGGCCCAGAAGATTCGAAAGGTCGTTCTGGAGGTAAAGCGCCTCCTCCTTGTCACGGCAA
>JAIBBB010000280.1 GCA_019694905.1 Cyclobacteriaceae bacterium | reverse complement strand
ATCTGACATTCACCTGGATGCGGGGATGCAAGCGGAGGAGAATATCTTCTCAATTGACTATGACGTGTGGGTGGATGAGAAATCCGGGGATGTGAAGATCGAAAAATACCAGGGTCACCTCCTCGCCCTTCAGTGCCGGAACTGCGGGTTCTATACCATGAAGGTAACGCGTGAGGAAATTTCAGAAAAGGCCGAGGACGGGTCGCCGGTTGAACTGATCAAGCACTATCAGTGTACGTACTGCAAGAACGTCCGGGCAACTGCTTTCCACATTTCCAAGCGGGAGACCCCAGACGATTACGAGAAGCTTCGTCAGCAGGTGAAACGGAATACCCGCGGGATTGAAGTGGTGCGCATCGAGGTTGTCACCAGCACGGGAACGCGGAAGAACTACGAGTTTCAGAGCCTGGATCAGGCAAACAAGTTCCTGGCGGAACTGGATGTAGACAAGTTGTAAGTCTTGCTGGCACCTATTTTGTATGAGTGCCGTATAAGAACAAGTAAACCCATTAAGTGATGAAGCGATTGTTGGCGGGGGGCGTCATGGTACTGGCCCTGGGCAGTGTAACGTTTGGCCAGAGCGGCAAGGATTCTCTTGAGCTCAGGCCCAAGGCCATCTACGGCAAGGAAGCACACGTGGTCATTTCTCTGCTGGATGGGTTCCATTACCGCAAACTGGCGTTCAACGATTCCCTTTCTTCAGCGGTGCTGGATGCATTCCTGAAGGAACTGGATGACAACCGTACCTATTTTCTGGCTTCTGACATCCAGGGCTTTGAGAAGTACCGGCGCAGCATCGATGACCTCATCCGGAAGGAAGATGTGTCGTTTGCCTATGACATTTATAAGCAGTTCCTGGTCCGCTACAAGGAGCGGATGGACTATGTACTGAACCATCTGGTGGATTCCGACTTTGACTACACAGTTGATGAGTACTATGAGTCGGATCGTGAAAAAATGCCTTGGGCCACTACTCGCCAGGAGTTGGACGACCTGTGGCGGCGCATTATCAAGAGCCAGGCCCTGTCGCTGAAACTTGCCAACAAGAAGCCTGAGGAAATCAAGCAGACGCTGCGCAAGCGGTTTGAGCGTTTCAGTAAAACGATGAAGCAGGTAAACTCCGAGGACGTATTCGGCACCTTCATGAATGCGGCCACCGAGTCCTATGATCCTCACACCAGCTATTTCTCGCCGCGGGCTTCTGACGTGTTCAAACAGAATATGAGCCTTTCGCTGGAGGGTATTGGTGCGCAACTCACAACGGACAACGACTATACGAAAATTAACCGCGTGGTTCCCGGCGGACCTGCCGATAAGTCTGAGAAGATTCATCAGGATGACCTGATCACTGGCGTTGCACAAGGCGACGAAGGCGAAATGGTGGATGTAGTTGGCTGGCGGGTAGACGATGTGGTGAAGCTGATCAAGGGCCCTAAGGGAACCGTCGTCCGCATACAATTGCTCCCGGCCAAGACAGGCGTCAGCGGACCGCCCGAGGTAGTCCGGCTGGTCAGGGATAAGATCAAGTTGGAGGATCAGGCCGCCCGCAAGCAGGTCATCAACATCAAGGATGGCAGCAGGGATGTCAAGATGGGGGTCATCACCATTCCGGCATTCTACATGGATTTTGAAGCGGCAGAAAAGGGTGATCCCAATTACCGAAGCACGACCCGCGATGTAGCGCAACTGATCAAGGAACTGGAAAAGGAGCACGTGGATGGATTGATCATCGACTTGCGGAACAATGGTGGTGGTGCCTTGCCTGAAGCAATCAATCTTACCGGGCTGTTCATTAAAGACGGACCCGTAGTGCAGGTGCGTGATCCCAGGAATCAGGTGCAACAGGGTCTTGACGATGACCCGGGTGTGCTATACGGGGGGCCGCTGCTGGTGCTCACCAACCGATTCAGCGCGTCGGCATCTGAAATCTTTGCCGGTGCCATCCAGGACTACCACCGCGGACTGATTGTAGGGGAGACCACTTATGGCAAGGGTACCGTTCAGCGTGTCCTTGATCTGCAGCGTGCCATGCGTACCGATGAGAAAGTCGGACAGGTAAACTACACCATTCAAAAGTTTTATCGTGTTACCGGAAGTTCCACTCAGCACAAAGGTGTGGCGCCGGACATCAGACTCCCGTCGGCCTTTGACGCTACCAAGTACGGCGAGAGTTCAACACCCAATCCGCTGCCTTGGGATGTGATCAAACCAGCGTCCTTCGTGCCCAGCGGTCCGGTCAATGACAAACTCATTGCCCAACTCAACAAGGACTACAAAGAGCGTGAAAAGTATGATGCCGGTCTTCGCAAGTTTATTGTAGAAACGGACGAATTGCGAAAGAACCTGACTCAGTCAAGGATCTCCCTCAACGAGGCCAGGCGCAGGGCAGAGATGGACGAAGCTGAGAAGCGAAAGGTCCAGGATCAGAATCTGAGCACACGGGTCGGGCGCGAAGGCCTTCCGGTTGACGACCTCTCAAAAATGGACGACGAATACCTCAGAGAGGGACTGTTGATCCTGGCCGATTTCATCCACCGCAGAACCGGTTAATTGAGGTACTTTCAGTTGCCGGGCTGGATGATCAGGATATTGGCATCATACGTGACAATACCCAACATGATGCTGTTGATCAGCTTGTCAAATGCCACTGAGTAGTACTGGCTCTTGAGTGGATTGGGATTCATGGGGTCAGCCAGATACACCGATTTGGCTTCTTCATCGTAGCCGTTGACGATCACAAAGTGCCCAACGGGCTCGCCCTTGATGCTGTTGTACTTGTTGGTGGTTGGTACTTCCCGTTCGGTCCCGTACAGGTGGGTAGCACTGAGTCCGGTCAGCATCGGGATCGAGGCCTTGACATACTTCTTGATCAGCGCCTGGTCCAGTTCGTCATAGAGTATTTTTCCTCCGGCTTCGAGAAACTTGATATAGGCCTGTGAAGCTACCCGGAGTTTGCGGCGTTTGTATTTGAACCGCATCTGTCGTTTCAGCGAATCTATCATCTTCCGCGAGGAGTAACCGCGCCAGGAGGGATCAAATACGTTCCAGTTGTAGGTGTAGATGTGGGCTTTGTATCCTCTTTGCAGCGCGTGGTTACCGAGCATGACAGCCAGTGTGCCACCAGACTTCAGTGATTTGACTTCCTGAACAACCTGTTTCAGCGGGATGTCGTCGTTGTAGTATTGGTACATCGCATGCAGGCAGGTGGGGCCGCAGGTGACCTCATCGGGCTGGGCCTTGATGTCGAAGTTGAGAAACAGCGCCTTCCGCATGTTACATCAGTTTGGTAACAAACAGGTCCACGACTTCCACCAGGATCAGGATGATGATGATCCATTCCAGCAGGCTGCTCTCGCGCTGGTGTGAGATTTCGCGGAAGACAGACAGGTTGTCTTCGATGATCCTGAGGGTGTATTCAATTTCACTGAAGCGCACGCGAAGATCAAAATGCCGGATGAGCCCTTTGTGCAGTTTGTCGAGATACTCATCATCCCACACTTGCTCCGGGGCATCAAAAATGTAGATGTTGTCGGCGATATCGTTTTGTGTGTTGAGTGCCTTTCCGATGAACTTCAGCATGTTGCGCCTGCCCATGCTCAGTTTGCCGGTCCGTTCGAGGTCTTTGGTGAATCCTTTGATTTCCGTCAGGAGATTTTCGGATACCTCGTGGTAGTAGTCGAGCGCCACACTTTGGGCGAGGTTGAGCATCGTGATCCGCACGATCCGTGCGTTCAGGTGGTCCACGCCGACGTGTTCAAACTCAATTTCGAGGTCGTTGCCGGGTGCTACCTGTATCTCGTGGTCGTCGCGCAGCCATTGCCCGTAAGGATTGCGCTCATAAGGCTGGATGGCCTTGATTGAAAACTTGATCTCATCCTCACTATGACCCGAAAAAACGATCACTCCGTAGTTGAAATAATAGACGTATTTCTCTTCGGAGAACTGGTAGAAAAGTTCGGAAGAACTGTCAGATAAAGGCTTACTCTCGATAAAAGACTTTATACCCTTGATATCTAATTGATTAGAAACAAGAATTGCAGACAGTTTGATGGCGGATTTCATGGGTAAAGGGACCCATAAATTTACTTAATTTTCAGCTATGAAGCTGGATGCTGCCATGCTGGAATACTTGCGTCTTTTGAAGGCTCCGAAACCCCTTCCGGCGGGTGTGGAAGTGCTGCATCCTTACCGGAATCCCGTTGTGTGGTCATTGTGCAAGCAGTTCTATGAGCGCTATTACCATGATCAGGGGGAGCGCAGACTCATTCTTGGCATCAACCCCGGACGCTGGGGCGCGGGACTTACCGGCATACCCTTCACGGATCCGGCATTGCTGGAGCAGGTCTGCGGCATTCCCAATGATCTGGATCGCCGCCCCGAGTTGTCTGCGACTTTTGTCTACGAGGTCATTGCAGCTTGCGGTGGGCCTGAGACCTTTTATAGGAGTTTTCTGATAGGTTCGGTTTGCCCGTTGGGATTTGTGAAGGATGGAAAGAATCTGAACTACTACGACCTGCCGGCGCTGGCCAGGACAGTGAGGCCCTGGGCGGTGCGGTCGATACGCTCATTACTTGCCATGAACATCAGGGCTGATGTGGCATATTGCCTGGGTGAAGGGGATAACTTCCGTTATCTGACTGCGTTAAACGCCGAGGGAGGTTTCTTTCAGCGCGTTGTGGCGCTGCCTCATCCGCGTTTTGTGATGCAATACAGAAGGAAGCGAATGGCTGAGTACATAGCGAAGTATCGAGAGGCTCTATTCAACGCTCCGCAGTAGAGTTTGGCGCAGATTGCTTTCCTCACTAACTTGATCAGACACATGAAAATTGCGATCCTTTCCCGTGACGCCAAATTGTATTCAACCCGTCGATTGAAAGAAGCCGGAGAGCGCCGCGGGCACAAAGTGGAAATCATTGACCACATGAAATGTGTGTTGGTGATTGAAAAGAAGAACCCGATGGTCTGGTATCGTGGGCGCCGCCTGGACTATTTCGACGCCATCATCCCAAGGATAGGTGCGTCGGTCACTTTTTACGGTGCGGCGGTGGTGCGTCAGTTTGAGATGATGAAAGTATTCACCGCCGTTGAGTCGCAGGCGCTGATCCGTTCGCGCGACAAATTGCGGAGTCTGCAGATTCTTTCACGTGCCGGGTTGGGCTTGCCCAAGACTGCATTCATGGACTACACCCGCGATACTGAAGGAATTATCGAGGCTGTGGGTGGA
>JAIBBB010000057.1 GCA_019694905.1 Cyclobacteriaceae bacterium | reverse complement strand
TGTAGGTAGCAGTCACCTTGCTGAGACCCTTCTCAAACCGGAAGTCCATGCGCGCAATTTCATACCACGTGCCCAGGTATTTCTCAGTTTCAAAGTTGTTGACCGGTTTGGCTCCTTCAGGCATGGATGCGCAGGAACCCAATAGCAGGCACATCAATAGTGAGGGGAACAAGCCCCGGTTGTTTTTCAATTTGAACGTCTTCATGGATACCTTAACACCGGGAGCAACCAAATGTTCAGGCAACGTGTCAGCGGGTCGCATTGCTGTTGCTTCAGTAAGCCGGTTTGAGATCCATTTCCAGCAGCACGATGCTGAGGTTGCGGTTGTGAACCGGAAGTTCACTTGTATCGGGCGTGGTGTAGTATTCAATTACCCGAAACCCAAAGCTGCAGTAGTAGGCAATAAGCCGGGTGTTGTCCGCCCATGTGTCCATCCTTATTTGTTGACGTCCCTGGTCGGCGGCATGCTTCGTGGCCCAACGGACAACTTCCCCAAAAAGCCGCTCGCCCTTGCACGCAGGATTGACCACCATGCGGTGGAGGTAGATGGCGTTACCGGTTTCCTGTTCCCGCCAGATGACCGGGTCGCGGTAGGTTACGCTGAAGAAAAAGCCGGGTGTTCCGCCCCGTGTGACCTTGTACAGGTTACCCAGAGAGATATCTTTCTTCAACACCTCCTGGTCATAGTGCATCCATACGTTGACGTTGTTTATCTGCTGGTAGCCGATGGAAGCGTCAAAGCAATGAATGAGGAGATCCCAGTCCCGAAGGGTTGCGGCCGAAACGACGATGGGTTCTTCTCCCGCCATGCTACACAGACTTCATTTGTTGCCGCTGCCGTAGTGCTTCCGCATTACTGTTTTTTCCAACACCCGCTTGATGATCAATTCTGCCACCACGTGCAGGAAGGGCACATCAGGACTGTTGTGAACGTAGCGTTTCACCTGCGATTCGCTGATGTCAATCCGATATAGCATTTGCGCAAGACTGAAGTGCGGGAGTTGAATCTGCTTGTCAAGCGCGGCCGCTATCGCATCCTGAATCTGATGGTAGTCTGGTTTCAATTCGGGCACGAACCCGGCGGGAAAACTCAGGTGCTGAAATTCCCGGTGAAGCTGGTCGCGAAAAGCTTCGAACAGCCCATCACTGCCGAATTCAATCAACGCCGGTGTTGTGGACATCTGCCAAAGTTACGAGGGAAGTGCGAGCTTTCTACACATCAAATCTGTTGGTTCTGAAACAATCCTGCATTACTTTGATCAAAAAAGAATCCATCATGAATCTTCCCCGTGTCTCTCGTTTTCGCTCATGTGTGTTGGTCGCACTTCTTGCTGTGGCGCTGCCATCCTGGTCCGCGAAGAAGATGGACCCTCGCCCCAGGGTCATCATCACCGCCGACCCTGAGCTGGATGATAACAATTCCCTGATCCGATTCCTTTTGTACAGTTCGGACGTCAGGGTGGAAGGCCTGGTGTACACCAGCAGCCAGTTTCACTGGAGTGGCGACGGCAAAGGGACCAAATTCATGGTGCCGGGCCGGGAATACACGCGCTACGGACTCAACTTGTGTCCTTGCGAATCCTATCGCTGGAAGAAGGGCGAGCGGTTCATTCACGATGCGGTGGACCAGTATGAAAAAGTATATGCCAACCTGAAAGCGCATAACCCCGACTATCCCGATCCCACCTTCCTGCGTTCGAAGATCCGCTATGGCAACATTGAATTCGAAGGTGACATGTCGAAGGATACCGAAGGTTCGGACCTCATCAAGTCAGTGATCCTCGACGAGGTGCCGGGCACCTTGTTCATCACTGCCTGGGGTGGACAAAGTTCAATCGGGCGCGCGCTGAAGTCCATCGAAGAACAATATTCAGGTAAGGCGGAATGGACTGCCATCCGGAAAAAGATCATCGGCAAAGTGGTGTTACTTCCCTCCGGCGATCAGGATGGTGTACATGAGAACTACCTCGCAAAAAGCTGGCCTGACATGGACTACCGGCAATTCAGAAATGGTCCCAACTACAGTTATGGTGCGCAACTGGTCGCCAACGCAGGCAATGCACCTTTGCTCACACCCGAGTGGATGAAGGAGCACGTGACTTCGAAAGGTCCGTTGGGCAGCATCTACCGCGTGTGGGGCGACGGCAAGCAAATGGTGGAAGGCGACCGCTTTGATTATTTTGGCATACCGGGAAAAACCAACGAAGAGCTGAAGCAGATGGGCTACATCGTGTGGATGCCGGTGCAACCGCAGGGCGCGTGGCTGGGTGAGGGGGACAATCCCACGTTCATGAATTTATTGGCCAACGGACTGAACGCCTTTGATCCCAATTTTCCCGGTGGCTGGGGCGGCCGGCCGTTTTATCCTGATATGAAGGCGTACAGAGATCCCTTCAGCAATACCGACCCATCAGCGCCCGGTCTGGTGATTTCCGAGAGCACTTTGAAAGAACGCGCGGGTGAGGCCGCACCCTTTCCCGATTTCTTTGGCGCCGCGCAACGCGATTTCGCTGCCCGGCTTGAGTGGTCGGTGAATCCGGATACAAAGACAACCAACCATCCGCCGGTCATTCGTGTCAATGGTAAAAAAGAAATTCAGTCCCAGCCTGGAGGAACGGTCCGCCTGAAGGCTGCCGTATCGGATCCCGATAACGACTCAGTGGATTTGCGCTGGTGGCAATTCAAGCGCAGCGCGAATGAACCCGCGCTGGACATTGTTCAGACAGGAACTGCAGCAGCCAGTGTGACGTTGCCGGCTACCTCACGCAAAGGCCAGGAGTTCTTTGTAGTACTGGAGGCCATCGACAAAGCCGGCCTGAGCCTTACCCGGTATGCGGTCTTCAGGATTAAACTCTGAGCGCAGAATGTTGCTTCCGGGAAAGTACTTCACTGAGCAATTTGCTGATTGACGTGTATGGATGCGATGTTGTCTGACTTCATTGAAAAGTAGGCCCACATGATCAGGGAAAGTCCAATGAACTCCGTCACATAAAGCACTTCAACGTATCCCATCCTTGTGAAGCTTCCGCCGATCCCCGGGAGAATGGCGCCAATCGCAATCAGCACATTGCCCCGGAAGCGGTTGCCTGAGCCTGTCTTTTGATAGTACTTCCACGCTGACGCGATCGCACCGCCGGCAAGAAAGATCACCGCGTACAGATTGATGAAAGGAGAAAAATAGCGTACCCATTGCCAAACAAACACACCGCCCGTCATCCGCTCCGGAACTACTGCGTCATAGTGAATGGGAGAAAGAAGTACGCAAACTGCTGCAGTTGTGACGGTCGTTACGAGGATGGCAGATAACACGTGTGCTATCTTTTTGTTGAGAAAAAGATACACGGAACCTTGTGCCAGGGGAGCACCACCCAGCAGTGCGCCGGTGATGTACCACAATCTGAAATTCAATTCATGCCACCCGAAGAGTGTATTGATACTCTCAGTAAGCGTGCCTGCACCATAAGTGAGCACGCCGATCAGCCACCAGAGAATATAAGTCGCGCTTTTCTTTGACCTGAAATGAACCAGGAGGAAATAAGAGAATGCGATTGAAAGCGTGAACGTCGCCAATGGAATAAAATAGATGAGCTTCATTGTCTGTTATGCCGTGGATTTCTCGGGCAATAGTAGTTGTGCCGGGCGACAAAAAATACCCCAACTGAAACTCTTAGTAACAAGCATGCGCGAACGTCAGCGCTGTTGAACTGATCTGAAGGTGGATAGCCGAATGCGTCGAACCAATGACCTCAGGTCGCGACCACCCGTACCGCGGTGCGAGAATGAACGGTCCCCTTACCTTGACAACCCTTTGATAAATTCGCTCACGTCCTTGCGAAATTTTTCCATCGAAGGCTGGTGGGTGTACATCATGTGTCCGGCCTCGTAGTATTTCATGATGATATTGTCTTTGAGGTTCTTGGGTAGTCCGAGGTGGTTGATAGTGTGTTCTACACCGTAGAATACTGTAGCGATGTCGTAGTAGCCATTCAGGATGAGCACCTTCATGTTAGGATCGTGTTGCAGTGCTTCGGCCATGTCGATGCCGCTGTTGATGGCCGCCGAAGTACCCCAGCGGAAATTGCCTGCGTGGCTCCAGTCCCATTTGAATCCAGCCCTCGTGCCGGCGGTTACCGCGTAGTTGGCGGTCTTGCTCACCTTGAGGTCACCGTGGAAATAATCGAGGAAGGCCGTGATGTACGCCGGCGAGATGGCAGCACTCTGCGGGTCGTAGTCGGCTTCCTGCGAGAGCAGGTCGGCCGTAGGTCCCTTGAAGCGGGAGTCGAGTCTGCCCACTGTCTGGCCTTCACCGCGTAGAAGTTCCGCGTAGAACTCACCGCCTTGCATGCGTAGGTCAGCTTTTAACCATGTGGCCGCTGCAATGCCGGAGTATTGCTCCAGCCGCGCCGCCATTTGTTTGCGTTCGGCGTCAGTGAGTTGGTCGCCGCGATAAAGTGCAGGCGCATATTCTTTTTCTGTGAAGGCACGCACATCGTTCAGAAATGCTTCCAGGCTTGCGGGCTTTGATGCGAGTTTGTTGTGGTACCAGGCCGTTGCTGCATAGGTAGGGAAATGGGCGAGGTAGGGGAGGTCTTCGTTGGGCGGGAAGACGAGTGTGCGCAGGTCAAACACGGCGGAGACCATGATGACGCCGTTGAGGGCGATGCCATTGTTGAGCAGCCTGTTCATCACCACTGCGTTGCGGAAGGTGCCGTAGCTTTCACCGAGCAGAAACTTCGGCGAGTTCATGCGGCCCTGGTCGATGAGGAACTGGCGGATGAAGAGGCTGATGCTACGTGCATCCTGGTCCACGCCCCAGAAATCCTTGAACTCGGCCTTGCCGGCGGGGACGCTGAGTCCGGTGCCAACAGGATCGATCATTACCAGGTCGGCCAGATCCAGCAGTGAGTAATCATTGTTCACAACCTGATAAGGTGCAGCGGGGGTGAAGCCTGGGTCCTGCACGACGATGCGGCGCGGACCGAGCACGCCCATGTGCAGCCAGAAGGAAGAGGAACCGGGACCGCCGTTGTAGGCAAACATGATAGGGCGACGGGCGCCGCCGCCCTCTTTTGTGTAGCTGGTGAAGCCCATGTGGGCGATGGGGTCATTGTTCTCATCGCGCAAAATCATCGTGCCTGCGCGTGCGGTCAGGGGAATTACCACACCATTGATTTTGACGGAAAGTGAAGTGGTGGAGATCTCCGTGCCAACAGATTTTTGTTCGGGTGTGGATGTGGTGGTGCTCTGGCCGGGAACGATGATGATGGCGCCGAGCAAGAGGCAGAAAAAAAGCAGGCAGATTTTCATGAGACAGGATTTTTCAATTGGGTTGAGAAATGTCTGAAACTTTGCGGAAAGCACAAGTCCGAAAGTGGCTGAACGGGGGCATCTCCCTTGTTGTACGCTCATGTCAGAAACTGCGTTTTTAAAGAAATTTTGGCGAAAAAAGTGGGGTCTGTTGGATAAATGGGGACCAAAGCCTTAATATTGCACTCCCAAATTTTGAGGTTTGGGAAGGAAACTCCTCCTTAGCTCAGCTGGTTAGAGCATCTGACTGTTAATCAGAGGGTCCTTGGTTCAAGTCCAAGAGGAGGAGCAAAAAAAATAGGGCCTTTGGGCCCTTTTTTTGTGCCTCTTTTAGCCACCGGGCGGATTGCAAATTGTCCTTAAACCACCCCGCCTTTCCTATCTTTCGGGCGCTTATCCAAATAGTATGAAAATCCGTTCTGTGCTCCTGCTGGCCCTGGCCACCCTCGCCGCCTGCTCCAGGCCCAACCCCAACCCTGCCTCGCTCATCTTTATCAATGGCAAAGTGTGGACGGGCACCGACTCGTCGTCCTTTGTCCAGGCCGTTGCCATCCGCGGCGATACCATCATGGCCACCGGCACCACCGCTGAGATTGCAGCACTCACCGGCGACAGCACCCGCATTGTGGATTTACAGGGCAGGCTGCTCATCCCCGGATTCAACGACGCTCACATCCACTTCCTCGGTGGCTCCATCGGCCTCACGGAAGTAGACCTCACCGGCCAGAACACCATCGCCAACGTAGTCAAAACCATCAAGCGCTTTGCCGCCGAAAACCCCGACAAAAAATGGATCACCGGCCGCGGCTGGCAGTACACGATGTTTGAAGGCGGACTCCCCACGAAAGAGATTCTCGACTCCGCCATCAGCGACCGACCTGTATTCATCCGCGCTTACGACGGCCACAGCGCCTGGGCCAACAGCGCCGCACTGAAGGCAGCGAACATCACCCCAGCCACACGCTTCCCTGGCTTCGGCGAAATTGTCAAAAGCCAGGGCAAACTCACCGGCGTGTTCAAGGAAGATGCAATGGATGTTGTGTCCAACGTGATCCCGCCGTTGTCGACAGAAGAAAAACTCAATGCACTCCGCAAAGGCATCCAGCTCGCCACCTCCTATGGCATCACCAGCCTCACCAATTGCAGTGGCTCTCCCGAAGAACTGCAACTCTATCGGCAACTGCTCGACCGCGGTGAGTTGCCCATCCGTGTGGCGGCCACGTTTTCCGTGGACGACAAGACCACGTTTCAGCAGATAGAACGCTACACCCAAATCAAAGACAGCGTAGGGCGCAACAACCGACTCACCTCTGCCGGTGTCAAGTTCATGCTCGACGGCGTCATTGAATCGCACACCGCCGGCATGTTGATGCCGTACAGCAACCTCGTACCCGGCGAGCCATCGCCCACCGGCAATCTCAGTATGCCCGTTGAAAGATACCGTGAACTTGTCCGCGAATTTGACAAACGCGGCTTCATGATCTACACCCACGCCATTGGCGACCGCGCCGTGCGTGAAGCGCTCAACGCTTATGAATACGCCGGCAACGACAATGGCACTGCGGGAAAAACGCGGCACCGTATCGAACACATCGAAACGGTTTCTCCCGATGACCTGCCGCGCTTCGCCGACCTGGGCGTGTTGCCCTCCATGGAACCCATTCACGCTGAACCCGGCACCGTGTCGGTATGGGCCGACGGCGTTGGCAAAGATCGTTTGCCCTGGTCTTTCGCATGGGCCTCGATGCTGAAGGCAAACGCTCACCTCGTCTACAGCAGCGACTGGCCGGCGTGTGTGGCGCTCAATCCCATCCGCGGACTCCACACCGCTGTCACACGGCGCACCATTGATGGGCTACCCGAAGGCGGCTGGGTGCCGGAACAACGGATTCCTATCACTGATGCGCTCATCGCCTACACGCAAGGCGGGGCATGGTCTTCCTTTGAAGAAAACAAGAAAGGACGGATAGCCACAGGGCAACTCGCTGATGTGATTGTTTTGTCGCAGGACTTGTTCTCCATCGACCCCATGAAGACACACGAGACGCAGGTGCTTATGACCGTGATCGGCGGACAGGTGATTTTTGAAAAGGCAGACCCCCAACCCTGAGTATGCGTCGGCTGTTGATCTTCCTGAGTCTGTTGTGGTCGTTGCCGGCCTGCACACAAGTGTCCGGCCTCCGGTTCATTGATGACTATGTGATTCCCTACAAGTTCAGCTACGCGGGCACAACGGTTGGCGGACTTTCCGGCATTGACTATGATCCGGTGAGTCAGCGCTACTACGTGATCTCAGACGATCGGTCCGCACGCAACCCTGTGAGATTCTACACGGTGAATATTCATTTCACTGCCGAGAAGATTGATACCGTGAAATTTGAAGGTGTGCAGTTCCTCCTGCAGGCAGACGGCACGCCATTTCCCGAACTGGAGTCGCGCAAGCGCGTGACTCCCGACCCTGAATCCATCCGGTTCCACACACCGTCGGGTTCGTTGTATTGGTCCAGTGAAGGCGACCGCAACCTTGATGTCACACCACCACTCACGATCCAGCCTGCCATTTTTGTTCACGCGCGGGATGGTAAATACACTTCATCTTTACAACTGCCGGAAAATCTGAAGATCACAACCACTGAAAATGGTCCGCGCCAGAATGGCGTGCTGGAAGGGCTTGGCTTTACGCCGGACTTCAAGACCCTGTGGGCGGCGCTCGAAGAACCGCGATATGAAGACGGACCCAGAGCGGATTTGTCACCCGGCGCCAACTGGATCCGGCTTTATGCTTTTGACGTCACCAGTCAGAAGTGCGTCCGTCAATACGCTTATGGCCTCGACCCTGTGGCACACCCATCACTTATACCCGGGACGTTCAAAGTGAATGGCGTTTCTGAAATACTTGTGTTGGACGAGCAGCGACTGCTGGTGATGGAGCGGTCTTTTTCAACCGGAAGACTGGCCTGCACGGTACGTATCTTTCTGGTGGACCTCAGGGAAGCAGAGGATGTTTCTGCAAATCCTTCACTTGCTCAAAAGCCCCCCGTCAGGCCCGCAGTGAAAAAACTGCTGCTCAACACAGACGACCTTGGTATCTATATCGACAACGTGGAGGGCATCACTTTTGGCCCTAATCTGCCCAACGGGCATCGGTCACTCGTTCTTGTCACCGACGACAATTTCCTCGTTCACGAGAAAACCCAGGTGTTGCTTTTTGAAGTTATTCCCTGATGAATAAGGCTTCTATGCCCTGAATTGATTGAATTGGCATTAAAGTCGTCTGTCTTCATGCGCGACGTCATGACAATTGTCAGAGAATCAAGGTATGTTGATTCGCTTTCCTGAACGGACGCAGATACATTGGATCAACTTTTGTTGGTCCCGCACACGCAGATTGACATGAGCTCAAACCAAACAAACGATACACTGGCCGCTTTGACGCGTGAGCGATCCTTCGCCATGTTGAGCCAGTCGTCATTGTTGTCAATAACCGGTGCCGACAAAAGAATCATCTACATCAATGATAATTTTGAATTTCTCACTGGATACACGCCGCAGGAATTGATCGGACAAACCCACAAGGTGCTTGCGTCCGGAAAGCACTCCCCGGCTGTTTTTGACGATATGTGGCAGAGCGTCGGGAAAGGTCAATGCTGGCGTGGCAAACTTTGTGGAAAGACAAAATCCGGTGAGTTGTATTGGGAGGAAACCTGCGCTACTCCTGTGTTGGACGACCAGGGCAACGTCTCGTGTGTGATGTTTGTTGGTCATGAGATCACCCGGGAGAAAGAACAGGAATTCATTGCCGCTGAAGAACAACGCCTGATGTTGTTGGAAAAGGAACGACTGCGCGCGCTTATTGAGGCCTTTCCGGATGCGATCGTTTTCAAAGATGGGGAAGGATGCTGGCGGGTTGCCAACGAACACGCGAAACAACTTTTCGGACTTGACCAGATTGAATGGCTGGGTAAGAGAGATGAGGAATTGCTGGAACTGGACCCTCCACACGCCCACCTGTACCGGTATTGCATGAGCGAAGACGCCAAAGCCTGGAACTCTGGAAAGATGACCATTATCGAAGATGTCGTTCCTACCCGCGACGGTGATACACCAACCTATCAGATTCGCAGGGTTCCGATTTTCAGCGCCGATGGGTCGAGATTAGCCATGCTGGTGGTGGGCACGGACATCACTGCTGCACGTGCCGCCGAGGCTGAAGTGAAGGGCGTTCGCACCATGCTGGAGAAGACCATGAAACTGGCCCGTGTGGGCGGCTGGGAGGTAGACTTCGTGACCAACGAAGTGATCTGGTCCGGCTTCACCAAGGAGATGACAGGCGTGCCGCCGGAGTACAGACCCAATTTGTTGGACGTATTGAGCTTTTACAAGGAGGGCGAGAGCAGAGATAAAATTCTGGAATTAGTCGACCGTTCAAAACTCAATGGCAAAGGTTTCGAGGCTGAACTGACCGTTGTTTCAAGAAATGGTCGTGAGTATATCATCCGAACTATCGCAGAACCTGTGATGCTGGACGGAGTATGCGTAAAGATTTCGGGCTACTTTCAGGATATCACCGACCAGGTGGCCATGCGCAAGAAGAATGAACAGATCGAAAGAAAGTTCTCCCGACTCACAGCGAGGAGCGCCGACGGCATCATTTTGCATGACGAACGCGGGGTGATTTCATTTGCTTCTGACGCTGTGCACCGCATGCTTGGATATCAACAGGGCGAATTGATCGGTACCATGATCGGTCACCTGGCGCATCCAGACGATGTACTCGATGTGGAGGAACACCGGAGGAGGGTGTGCAACGCTCATGGAGAAGCCGTTCCCATTACGGCGGGAAGACTGAGAAGGAGAAATGGAATCTATGTCAGGATCGATGGTACGATAACCAATTTGATGAGTGACCCAGACGTGCAGGCCATCGTGCTGAACTTCCGGGATTCCACAGAGCGCTATCATTCACTGGAACAGCTTAAATCAAAAAACGATCACCTGCAGCGGATTGCAAGGATCATCTCCCACGATGTGCGTGGACCAGTAGCCACGATCCAGGGATTGATGAACAACTACAACTACGCAGACCCGCACGATCCTTTCAATGAAGTGATCCTTCAGAAGATCCGCGTACCCATGGACAAACTCGATCAGGTGATCGCCAGAATTGTCCACGAGTCCACGGACCTTGATTGAATACTATTTCACGTGCGGTTTCATCGATGCCAGCACCATATCGGGCTCCGACTCAAATAACTTTTTGCAGCCCGCAGAACAGAATTTGTACTCCACACCCTTGTACGTGACCGAGTCAACGGCTCCGTTCGAAACATCCATCTTGCAAACAGGATCGATCACCCGGGCACCCTTCACCCCTGATGATTTACCGATGACTGGTATTTCTTTTGGAATACTTCGCTCATACATCTTTGACAACACATCAACAATATCCTGTTCCGTTTTTTCCGGAGATCCCGTGTCGTGCGGAGGTGCAGGATGATAGCCGAGCTTAAGCTGAATCGCTTTTGCATAGTTCTCTCCCGCGAGTTCCTTCACGACCATGAGCGCAAGATCAATGCCGGAAGAGACTCCGGCACCAGTGATGTACTTGCCGTCTTTGGTGTAACGCCCATGGCTATAGGTCGCTCCGAATTTCTCCAGCAATGATCCCGTATACCAATGCGAAGTTGCCTGCCTGCCCATCAGGAAGCCCGCCTGCCCCAGCACGAGAGAACCTGTGCAAACAGTAGTTGTCCACTGCGTGCCGCCGTTGATGGAAGTAACCCACGCCATGGTAGCGGAATCTGCCATGGCCTGAAATGTTCTTGAACCGCCGGGAATGAATAGTATGTCTGCTTCTTTAAGCGTTTTGAAAGATTGTGTGGTCGACAGGTCCAGCAGGTAATCCGACATGATGCGTCCTCCTGTTTTGGATACGAAAACCATTTCGTATCCAAGCGGCTTCAGTTCATTGAATACCTGAAAGGGTCCTGTCACGTCCAGCATGGTGAAGCCTTCATAGAGCAGCATCGCAATTGTCTTGGGTTCTCTTGCTGTATCCACTGGGGATTCCTGCGCCATTCGCTGCGCAAGATGAAGAACAGAAGTGTCTGCCTCCTCAAACGTGCCGGATTGTACGGGTGGGGCAGGATCGTAAGCAATAAACAGTTGGGTGGCTTTGCTTTGCCACTCACCCTCGAGGTCATCGATCAGTTGCAAGACCATGTCGATGGATGCTGAGGTGCCACTGCCAGTGTAATACTTCCCGCTGACCACGTAGTTCTTGTTGACAAATTTTGCGCCTAGCGCCTCCAGCTCTACTTTATTGTAAAAATGCGCAGCGGCCTCTCGTCCTTCCAGCAATCCTGCCTTGGCAAGCAGCAGAGTTCCTGAACCCACCGCGGTCGTCTGCGCGGTCGTCTGGTCGATAGACCTGATCCACGCCAACAGCGAGTCATTGGCCAACGCATGACCGATATGACCAGACCCAGGTACATAGAGAATGTTTGCTGACTTTACCTGATTGAATCCATGGGTGGCAATAAGCGACTGCCCACCACCGGCCTGTACAACCCCTGGTTTGGCGCTCACAAATAGGAACTGATAGTTTTTAAAAATCAGACCACTGAAAGTCTGGTATGCACCCACTACGTCCAGCAAGGTGAAGTCGTCGAAAAGTACTACGGCGATGGTCTTTGGATTGTTTTTTTGGTAGTAATAGTACCCGGACAAGGCAAGCGCAAGCAGGAGAAGCGTAAACCCAATAGTTTTAATATACTTCATAAAAATGAGAGTTGTTGGTTATGAAAAATTGATCGTTTGTAAGTTGAAACGCCGGACCTTCTGTTCAGGGAAAGATGAAAATGCCTTTCCTGGTGAACAGCAGTCAGCGGATCAGTGCATAACCCGCAACCGGTTTGGCTGCAGGTATTAACTTAATAGTCAACAGCTCAGCGGCGGTCGGAGTAGTGAATCGGTTGGCCTGGAAGGCAATTCTTCACCGGCGGTGATGGGACGCGCAATTGCGATGCCATCCCCAAGGTTGGGACGTAGTTGGAAGGAGGATATGTGAAACAAGTCTATGGACTGCGCCAGGGAAAGGATCGCTGGTGCGGCTTCGCTGTGGCCGGAATCCGGCACAATCAACTCCTGGCCGGCATGGTAGTCACTGCCGCATGAGGCAATCGGAGTTTCTGTGCTTAGGCCCAGGCTGATTGCGATGACGTGCCGCTGCTGATAAAGATAACTCAGCACACCCAGGCGACTGCTGCAGTGCAGCACCATGGTAACTAACAGCACAATGACCGTCAATTGTTTCATCCTGACGCAAGATAGCATTTCAAAAGTATATCGCTTAGGGCCCTATAGCGATTGGCGAACCATGCTCTCGGCAGCGATCAGGGCATCTTTGCAGTGACGGTAGCTCCGGGAGCAACCTTCACCCGCACCAGCAAAACCTTGCGACCATTTAAATCCAGTGTAGCAGTCGCCCGCTCCCTCATAGCCGCCACCTGCAACCACGCACCTTCGCCGTGAAATCCGGCGAACCAGGTAATCGTCTGAGGAGTGTGATTGGATATCGTTGTGCTGTTCTGTCCCTCATGCGCCACATCAATCGTGCCTCCGAAAAGCGGGATGTGCAGCAACCGCGCACGCAGCGTGTCAGATGGTAACCGGCTCAGGGTACTCACCGCGTAGTCTGGTGCATGCACACCGATGCCCATCAATCCTTCGCAATACGCCTCCAGCGCGGCAAACGAGACTTCCGGATACTCACGCCGCTTCAGTTCCGGACTGGTTAGCTTTTTCAGTGCGCGTACACCCTCAGCAGGTGAACCGTAGCGGAACAACTCCCGCGGAAGATAGGAGAGGGTCTCCACATTCATTTGCGACTCACTCTCGAGCACACTTCGCAGGACATCCTTTATCCTGCTCGACGCTACAAAGTTCCAGCGCAGCAACATGACCTGCATCGGGTCATTCCGCAGACGGTTGCTGTCCTTCTGCAAAAACTGATAGTAGAACTTTCCTGAATCATTCCACCACTCATTCTGAAAACGATGAAAAAGTTTGTCGGCCTGCTGCTGCAGCGCCGCTGCCCGGCCCCGGTCGCCCCGGTCGCGCAGCAGGTTGCCAAGACTGCTCAGCGCATGTGATTGTATCGCAATCAGGTCGCACCCGGTGAGACCCTCCTTTGCTTCTTCGTATGATCCGATTCCCCTGTAAGGTATCTTGGTGTCCGTGGTGCCTTCCATGATGCCATCGCCGTTCCGGTCCCAACGCTTGATATAGTCGGATGAAACTACCTCGTAGAACCGCTGGAACACAGGATGCTGCAAGTAGGTTGTATCGCTACTCCATTGATATTGTCGCACACACGCGTTCATGACATCAAAATTGCCGGGCAGGTTGAACCAGAAATCGAGGTCACTTTTGTAGTCCACGGGCGCCGGCCCGCCTTCTTTGTCGATCTCCCAGTAGCCACACCAGTCGCGGGATGAATCTACGGATGCAGCGAATCGGAAGAGCAGGTTTTTGTTGATATCTGCAAGTCCCAGAAGATTCGCGCCGGAAAGTTGATGGCTAACGTCTCGCATGCAGAAAGCACTCCGGCCCGGCAATGAAGCTTCGTACCAGTGACCAACCGGGTCATGGCCCCGCCGCACCCACGACAGCGCTTGGGCTCGCGCCCACTGAAATCCCTGTTGCAGGGATGCGTCATTGCATTCAAATTCAACTGCTCCGTCGGAATGCTGACCCGCTGCCGTCAGGGCAATCGAGCCAACGAACCAAATACAAAGCAGGTATCTTGTCATCACAAATAGCAAGGTAATCAACTTTATGATGCGTGCTTGGTCGGACCTTCGTATCTTGAAAGAACTAAATCCGATTCTATGGCAATTTCACGCCGGCAATTTCTCTCACGCACACTCGCCGGGGCAGGCGCCTTGCAATTCTGGGCAAATGCATCTGCTCATTCCTTTCCATCTACCGGGGCATCCCTGAAAATTTCACTGGCGCAATGGTCGCTGCACCGCGCATTCAGGCAACAAACACTGGACCCTGCCAACTTTGCTGCGATCGCAAGAAATACCTACCAATTGGATGCCGTAGAATATGTGAGCGGATTCTACATGGATCGCGGAGGCGACGAAAAATTCTGGTTGGACATGCGCCGGAGGTCTGAGTCAGCCGGAGTTCGCAACCTGCTGATAATGGTTGACGATGAAGGCGACCTCGGCACGCCCAATGAAAAGGAACGCTCCAGGGCCGTTGAGAACCACTACAAGTGGGTCCATGCCGCACACTTACTCGGTTGTCATTCCATGCGCGTCAATGCCTTTGGCACCGGGGACCGCGCCAGCGTCCGCGCTGCACTGCTCGACGGTATGAGCCGGCTGGCAGACTACGCGGCAAAAACAAATATCAATGTCATCATTGAAAATCACGGTCTGTTCAGTTCGGATGGCAAACTCATCGCAGGCATCATCTCTGAGTCGGGCCGCCCGAATCTGGGCACCCTGCCCGACTTTGGCAACTGGTGCACCAGCCACAAGTGGGGAAGCTCCCAGGAAGCGTGCGACAGCTTTTATGACCGATATGAAGGTGTGGCCGACCTTCTGCCTTTTGCAAGAGGTGTCAGCGCCAAGTCCTATGATTTTGATGCCAGCGGCAATGAGACAAGAATAGACTACCTGAAGATGATCAAACTGGTGAAGGCATCAGGATTCACAGGCCACATCGGCATCGAATACGAAGGCAATCAGCTCAGCGAACCCGATGGTATCCGTGCCACCCGCGCGCTGCTGGAAAAGGCCTGGAAGCAGGCCACTGAATAGTATTGACAATGAAGTACATGAATGCATGTTTTTTGTGGTTGTCCATATGGACGGTCGCCACTACCCAGGCCCACGCCCAGACAATCCAACTGCGAAGCCCTGACCACCATCTGAAATTGAATGCTGTCATCGCGGCAAATGGAGGCCTCACCTATGAACTCCACAGAAAGGGAATCGCCGTGGTGAAACCATCGGTCCTTGGCTTTGTACTCTCAAGGCCAGAGGTTCGCCTGGATCAGTTTGAACTCTTGCGGGTAGATTCTTCGTTGGTTGACAATACATGGAAGCCTTTGTGGGGAGAAGTCAGCACGATCAGGAATTTCTACACTGAAGTGAAATTGTCTCTCCGTCAAAAGACCTCACCAGGCATCCGCCTCAACGTGGTCTTCCGGCTGTTCAATGATGGCATGGGGCTGCGGTATGAATTTCCGGAGCAACCTGGATTTGTTCATTTCACAGTGAAGGATGAACTCACCGCCTTCTCCCTGGCAGGCGATCACAAGGCGTTCTGGATCCCGGGCGACTTTGACAGCAATGAGTACAGCTACCAAACCTCCCGGCTCAGTGAGATCGACGCAACCAAAGCCGCGGCACAGGAAAAGGATATCGCTGTAACAGCAGTGATTGGTCCTCACTCAGTGCAGACCCCGTTGATGATGAAATCCGGCAATGGACTCTATATTAATGTCCATGAGGCCGCACTGATCAATTACCCTGCCCTGAACCTCACCCTGGACCCGGCGAGCCTGACATTACAGGCCACCCTGGTGCCCGATGTGACTGGCAACAAAGCGTGGTTGCAGACACCTTTTTCCACACCCTGGCGTACAGTAATTGTCAGCGATATGGCCACGGAGATTCTCGCCTCAAAACTGATTCTTAACCTCAACGCGCCGCCGCCAGCGGACGACTATTCCTGGATAAAGCCACAGAAATTTTTGGGCGTCTGGTGGGAGATGCACGTGGGAAAGGCAACCTGGCAGATGGCAGGTGGCAAACATGGCGCAACAACCGACAACACCAAACGGTACATTGACTTTGCTTCCAGACACGGATTTGACGGAGTGCTGGTGGAAGGTTGGAACGCGGGTTGGGAAGACTGGTTTGGCAACTGGAAAGAAGAAGTGTTTGATTTTGTCACACCCTATCCCGATTACGACCTGCAGGAATTGACTGCCTATGCCCGAAGCAAAGGGGTGAAACTGATCATGCACCATGAGACTTCTGGTTCAGTCACTAATTACGAACGCCGCCTGGACACGGCCTACCGCTTCATGAAATACCATGGGATGGAGACTGTAAAGACTGGTTACGTAGGAAAAATCATTCCGCGGGGCGAACACCACGATGGCCAATGGATGGTGAACCACTACAACCGGGTCGCTGAAAAAACAAGAAGCTACCGCATCATGCTGGACGCCCATGAGCCGGTTCATCCAACAGGATTGCACCGAACCTTCCCCAATTGGATGGCCAATGAGGCTGCGCGTGGAAGTGAATTCAACAATGCACCGACGCTGGGTATCACGCCTGAGCATACCACCATATTGCCATTCACGAGATTGATGGGTGGCCCCATGGATTTCACGCCGGGATTGTTTCACATGCAGTTGAATCAGTTTGACCCTGCACGCAGCACACGTGTGCGCACCACACTGGCCAAGCAGCTGGCGCTCTACGTGACGATGTACAGTCCGCTGCAGATGGCGGCAGATCTTCCTGAAAATTATGAACAATATCCGGATGCATTCCAATTCATCAAGGATGTGGCAGTCGACTGGGATGATACCAGGATTCTGGAGGCCGAACCTGGCGACTACATTACCATAGCACGAAAAGCAAAGGGCACAACGTCCTGGTTCCTGGGTGCTATCACCGATGAAAATGCCCGCGAGTTGAATGTGAAGTTGGACTTCCTGGACGACGCTGTGACCTACGAGGCGACAGTCTACCAGGATGCGCCGGGTGCTGATTGGGACCATCATCCGGAGTTGTACCAGATCCGCCAAGTCAAGGTTACGCGGAAATCACAACTCAAGGTTCCACTCGCACCGGGCGGCGGATGCGCGGTGGCGCTTCGAAAAATCAAATGACACCCTTCCTTTTAACCTTTCACTATATTCGCTTCTTCAATTTGATGTCTATGAAAAAAATGCTTGTCCTGCTCCTGTCCGTGGGGCTGCTTTCCGCGAATGCACAGCAAATACCGGATACGGTCACCCTGCGGTCGTTTCTCGATGGTGCCATTCA
>JAIBBB010000056.1 GCA_019694905.1 Cyclobacteriaceae bacterium | reverse complement strand
TTGAACAGTTCGAGAAAGTGGTACCCCGTTTTGACTTTCCCGAGCCCACCGACGGAGCCGGGCCGGTACTCAGCGCGGCGCAGGAAGACGTGCGGAGGAAGATCACCACCGATTTTGAACAACACACAACGGTATTGCTTCAGGGTGTGACCGGCAGCGGCAAGACCGAGATCTACATTGACTTGCTTCAAAAAACACTGGACGGTGGCTCACAGGCGCTTCTTCTCTTGCCGGAAATTGCGCTGACCACGCAGATTGTCGCACGCCTGCGAAAGGTGTTTGGCCCTGAGCTGGGCATTTACCATTCACGTTTCTCCGACAATGAGCGTGTGGAAGTATGGAATGGCGTATTGCTGGGAAAGATCCGTTGCGTAGTCGGCGTTCGCTCATCCATATTCCTGCCCTTCGACAACCTGGGGTTAATTATTGTAGATGAGGAGCACGATACCTCCTACAAGCAGGATCGTTCACCTCGTTACCACGCCCGCGACGCGGCCATTGTGCTGGCACAACTGCACAACAGCAAGGTGCTGCTCGGAAGTGCCACGCCTTCTCTTGAAAGCTATTATCTGGCTATTCAGTCGAAGTATGGATATGCGAGCCTTCAACAGCGCTTTGGCGACGCCAAACTGCCGGACATCGTGCTGGCGGACATGAGCCGTGAGCGCAAGCAGAAAAGCATGCGCGGCGCGTTCACCACAATCCTCGCCCAGGAGATCAGTCAGACACTCAAGCGGGGTGAACAGATCATACTTTTCCAAAACCGACGCGGCTACTCACCCTATGTAGAGTGTGAAGACTGCAACTACGTACCGCAGTGTATCAACTGTGCGGTCAGTCTTACTTACCACCAATACCGACATGCGCTGGTTTGTCACTACTGCGGCTACAAGGAATCAATGCCCTCTACCTGCCCTACCTGTCAGAGCAAGCGCCTGGTGACGCGCGGGTTGGGAACTGAAAAACTTGAAGAAGAGACCCAGTTGAACTTCTCCAATGCCCGTGTGCTCCGGATGGACCTTGAAACCACGCGAAGCAAGACAGGGCTGGAAAGCATCATACACTCATTCGAGAAAGGAGAAACCGATATCCTGGTGGGTACCCAGATGGTTACCAAAGGGCTCGACTTTGACAAAGTGAGTCTCGTCGGAGTTTTTGATACCGACCGATTGATGCATTTCCCCGACTTCAGGTCGTTTGAGCGAACCTTTCAGTTGATTGTTCAGGTCAGTGGGCGTGCCGGTCGCAGAGACAAAAAGGGAAAAGTGGTTATCCAGACCAGTGACCCGGAACATCCCCTGTTCCGGTGGATCCTGAAACAGGATGTCTCCGGCTTTGCCGAACATGAGCTCAGGGACAGGGAGCAAAACCATTACCCGCCCTTTACGAGGCTCATCGAATTGACATTACGTCACGTTGACAAGGCTGTATGCGCACAGGCTGCGGCGTGGCTTGCACAGCAGTGTAAATCACTCAAGGCGATGTACGTGATGGGGCCGGCAGAGCCTGTAATTGCCAAGGTGCGCAATGAATATCTTCAGACGATCCTGTTGAAGATACCACGTAACAGTGGTCAATTGCCGGTGATCAAGGAAAAGTTGCTCGAATTTGATGATCTCCTCCACGCCGACAAGGCTTTCCGGAATATCAAGATTACTTTTGATGTCGACCCGCTCTGACATGAATACCACACTTCGCCAGTTGATCACAGGCACGGTCACCGGCCTTTCACCGGCGCTGGCATGCCTGGCTATCTTCTCACTTCAGTATGTAATTCCTTCACTGAACACTGGAGAAGCGCGTGCGACGACCGGGCTTTTCATCTCCATTCTGTACGTTTTTGGCTCCTTTGCGGTGTTTATTTACGGCGCGATAGCCATCATGCGCAGCAAGGTGATCACAGGCGGTCTTGCGCTGGTACTGCAATTGGTGCAGATTATTCTCCTGCTGGCTTATCTCACCAGCGGCACCAACTAACCCAGGATTTCCCAGTCGTTGTTAAGTTGCGTAATTGCGTGGTGGGCGGTGAGGTCAAACTGACAGGGCACTACTGACACATAGTTGTTGGCAATGGCCCACTCATCGTTGTCTTCACCTTTGTCAAAGTTGACGAAGCTGCCAGTCATCCAGTAATAGCTGCGGCCGTTGGGATCAAAACGCTCTACAAAATCTTCCACCCACTTCGCATTGGCCTGCCGACAGATCCGGATTCCTTTAAGGGGCTCTTCGCGCCGGGCGGGAAAGTTCACGTTGAGTGCCACGCCGGCAGGCAGGCCCTTTGACAACACTTGCTGGACGATACTACGGATGTAGGCAGTGGTATGCGTGAAATCAGCATGGAATCCATAGTCGCACAAAGAAAAGCCTATGGAGGGAGTTCCCTCGATGGCACCTTCTATGGCTGCCGACATGGTGCCGGAATAGAGTACGCTGATGGATGTATTGCTCCCGTGGTTAATGCCGCTCACCACCAGGTCCGGTTGACGCTTCTCCTTCAACAGGAAATGGCGCGCCATCTTCACACAATCCGCCGGAGTGCCTGAACATTCATATGCGGCGAGGCCCGGGAATACCGAGGATTCTGTCAGTCGCAGCGTATCCCCTACAGTGATGGCATGTCCCATACCAGACTGCGGGCTGTTGGGTGCCACAACCATTACGTCACCCAGTTCGCCGACAGATTCGATAAGGTGACGAATACCCCTGGCTGTTATGCCATCATCATTAGTTACAAGAATCAGCGGACGGTGCAAAGTATCTAGTGGTTAGGAAAGAGTGAATTGTAGTATTGAACAATGGACGCGAATTGGTATTTGTCGGTCACACCCAGCTTATTCTGCTTCATGTACTTCTGCATGGTCTGATCCTTGTTGCCGGCCAGATAGAGAAAGTCATTCTTGTTGCCTGTGAACGGCTCAATGTCACCGTTCTCTTTCAGAAAATAGAATTTGTTGACGAGTACGAGACGTGTTGTACTGCCATAGTAGTAAAATCCACCATTGTAGGTTCGGTATTCAAGCGCCTCCCGGGTAAGGAGTGTCATCTTGCCCTCTGCGAGGAGTTCAAAAAATACAGGTGCTTTGTAGCCACCGGTAGCTGAAAAGGGCAATGAATAGAAAGAGCGATAGCGGCGTGTCTTGGTGTCGTAGATTTCAAAGAATATCACCTTGCGGGCGCTGAACGTCTCCAACCTTCCTTTCAGTTCTACCTGCAGCAGATCTTCCAGGTTGTACTTGACATTGCCACGGAGTGTGTCTCCAGCCTCCAGCACTACTTTGCCCTCGTACCAGTAGTCAAAGGGAAACTGTTGTGCGTGCACCAGGGCTGACGCGCACATCCACACCAGCAGTATTCCCAATCTCTTCATTAATGCTTCAAAATTGTATGGCCCATTTTGTCGCGCTTCGTTTCCAGGTACTTTTCGTTATGCGGATTCGGTGCAATCTCTATCGGCAGATTCTCCACAATTTCCAGGCCATAACCCATCAAACCCACCCGCTTCTTGGGGTTATTGGTGATGAGCCTGATCTTGGAAACACCCAGGTCATTGAGGATCTGTGCGCCGATGCCGTAGTCGCGGTCGTCCATCTGGAAACCCAACTCCAGGTTGGCTTCAACTGTATCTCTGCCCTGTTCCTGCAATTTGTATGCCTTCAGCTTGTTGAGCAGGCCAATGCCGCGGCCTTCCTGCTTCATATACAGCACGACACCCTTCCCTTCCCTGTCAACCATCTGCATGGCCCGGTGCAACTGCGGCCCGCAGTCGCAGCGGCATGATCCAAAAATGTCACCCGTCACACACGAAGAGTGCACACGCACCAACACCGGCTCGTCCTTCTCCCACTCACCTTTGATCAGCGCCATATGCACTTCTGTACTGTTCTTTTGTTCATAAGCCACCAACCGGAAGTCACCGTATTCGGTGGGCATGTTTACCATCACTTGTCGCCTGATCTGACTCTCTGTCTTCATGCGATAAGCGATCAGATCCTTGATGGAAACCAGCTTCATGTCAAACCGGTCAGCCACCAGGCGCAGGTCGGGAAGTCGCGCCATGGATCCATCCTCATTCATAATTTCAATGAGTACACCGGCAGGGCGAAATCCGGCCAGCCGTGCGAAATCAATGGCCGCCTCGGTATGTCCGGCCCGCCGCAACACACCTTCCTTCTTTGCCTTTAACGGAAAAATATGACCTGGCTTGCCCAGCTCTTCAGGTTTTGTTTCCGGGTCAACCAAAGCCTTGATGGTCTTGAAGCGATCGTGAGCAGAAATGCCGGTGCTGCACCCATGACCAAGAAGATCGACGGAAACCGTAAAAGGTGTTTCGAATGCAGCCGTGTTGGTCCCCACCATCAGTTCCAGCCCCAGTTCGTCACAACGGCTCTCAATCAGCGGTGCACAAAGCAGGCCCCGGCCGTAAGTGGTCATGAAGTTGACGATGTCGGGTGTTATGCACTCGGCCGCACAAATGAAGTCACCTTCGTTCTCACGGTCTTCATCGTCCACTACCACGATCACCTTGCCGTGCCGGATGTCTTCAATCGCATCCTCAATTCTGTCCAATTTGATCTTATCGCTCATGCTACAGTTTTCTCATTCAACAACAAAAATACGGCTTTGCCTGTTCCCGGCTCACCGCGCTACCACAATACCCAGCACCGATGCCAGCTCATGCTCGGCAGCTTTCAGCCCGACGTGCGAATCCAGAAGGGCCGTCAACTGGTCCTGGTCGTTCTTCCCTTCTGCGTCCTTGATCTTCAGTAAGTTATCCTCCATCATCCGCTGCACTACCCGGAATTTAAGCCTCAACACGTTGGTAAAGGCCATTTCTTTCAGAATATCGGCCTCGCCCGGAAAGTAAATGCCGTACTTCTTGTGCCAATACTCGCTGGTGGCGTACCGCGGTGTAATGAGCTCAGATACAATGTTCCGCACGGCCGGGTCAGCCCCCTGTTCCAGAAAATGCTGGCTGGACAGCGACTCTCCTTTCAGCACTGCCTCTTTGAATTGTGCTGCTATGTTATGGTAAACAGGATTGGAGAATTCCACATCCTCCAGTTCATGCAACACAAAGGCTGACAACTTTTCTGTTATTGCCGAATCCTCCTCGTGGGCGATGGCCTGATCCGCGTAATTGAGCAACAGCCGGATGGCCTCGCGCTCCTGTCGCTGCACCAACACCTCCGGGTCAAACTTGTTGGGTGCGAGCTTGTCTTCAATCTGCTCAACGGTGATCGGCTCCTCAGGTACTGGCGGCTGATCCCGGTCGCGCTTGCGTCGCTCCTGGATGATCAACTTATTCAATTCGGTGAACAAGACCGATTCCGCAACCTTCAGTTGATTGCTGGTTTCCTGGATATATACCGACCGTTTGATCGGATCAGGTATCAACGCGATACTGGTGACGATTTCCCGGATGGACTCAGCCTTGCGGATAGGATCACCCGCCGCCTCCCGTGCATACAGGCCAGCCTTGAACGAAATGAAGTCCTGCCTATGACTGGAGAGATATTCCTGAAACTGTGTGGTACCCACTTTTCGGGAATAGCTGTCGGGGTCCTCCCCATCGGGCAACAGCACCACGCGCACATTGAGTCCGCCTTTCAGAATCAGGTCGATCCCACGCAGCGCAGCCTTGATGCCGGCCGCATCACCATCGAACAGCACCGTGACATTCTCGGTGAACCGCCGGATCAGTTTAATCTGATCTTCTGTGAGCGCTGTGCCCGAAGAAGCAACCACGTTCTCCACGTCCGACTGGTGCATGGAAATGACATCCGTGTAGCCCTCCACCAGGTAGCAATTCTCCTGTTGGCGAATGGTGTTTTTTGCCTGGTAGAGGCCATACAGGACCTGACTCTTATGGTAGATCTCCGTCTCCGGAGAATTGATGTACTTGGGCTGATTCTTGTCCTTGCCCATCATCCGCGCACCAAACGCGATCACCTTTCCGGAAATGTTGTGTACCGGAAAAATCACACGACCCCGGAAGCGGTCATAGCTTCGGCCCTCTTCCTTCTTGACCACAAGACCGGTCTTTTCCAGAAGTTCCTGGTTATACCCTTTGCGGACAGCCTCGCCGCTGAATGCATCCCACGAGTCGAGCGCATAACCTAGTTCGAATTTCTCGATGGTCTTCGGCGTGAACCCGCGCTCCTTGAAATAACTCAGCCCAATGGATTGGCCCTCTTCATTCCCGAGCAGTATCTGATGATAGTAGTCCTTGGCGTAATTCATCAGGATGTATAAACTATCCCGCTCGCTGTGGTCCTCACCAGGGGCGCCCGTTCGCTGGTCTTCTTTGATTTCTACACCGTATTTCTTTGCGAGGTACTTCAGTGCCTCCACGTAGCTCATCCCTTCGTGTTCCATCACAAAGGTGATTGCGTCACCTGCCTTGCCACTGGAGAAGTCTTTGAACAGGCCCTTGGCCGGAACAACAAAAAAAGAGGGTGTCTTCTCGTTTGAAAACGGGCTCAGCGCCTTGTAGTTCTGTCCAGCACGCTTGAGCGAAACGAAATCGCTGATGACGTCCACCAGGTCAAGGCGGTTCTTGATTTCATCAATGGTCTCGCGGGAAATCATGGTGCAGAAAGGGGTTCAAAGATAGCGCTTTATGCGCAAAATGCCGGACTGCCTTTCGTCAGTCGAATAACATGGTTATCAAGACGTTATGTTGCCCGGAAAGGGCTCAGGGCCGCCAGCGGAAAGACCGGTCATCGATTGCGCGCATCGTGCACAGGATCCCGTCGAGGTGATCGAATTCGTGCTGCATCAATTCGGACAAATCATCGGTGAAGGTTTCTTCCCTCAGTTCCCAGGCGGCGTCGCGGTAGCGCAACGTGATGCTCTTATGACGCATGACCTTCACCAGCAAATGAGGAAAGCACATGCAGTCGTCCCACACTTCAAACATCTCTTCACTGCTGTGGATGATTTCCGGATTGATAAAGACTTTGGGCGCAGCAACGTTGGTGTAAATCAGGCGGCGCATGTTTCCGAGTTGAGGCGCAGCGATGCCGCGGCCGAAATGGTATTTGGCCCGGATTTCTTCCATCACGTTATGCAGATCGGCCACCCACTCCGGCACATGACCCAACTCCGTTTCCTTCACAGGTTCGCATACCTGATACAACAACGGGTTGCCCAGCAGCAACATGTCTTTCAGTCCTTTCATGCTCTTTGGCTAACGGGTCCAGGCGCCATCCACCAGCCTCCAGATGTGAAGGGGATTCGATTCCTTCAGTTCATCAGGAAGCAGCGCGTCCGGAAAATTCTGAAACGCCACAGGGCGGATAAAGCGGTTGATCGCATCGATGCCTACAGATGAAAAGCGTGCGTCAGTAGTGGCCGGAAAGGGTCCGCCGTGCTGCATGGCCGCACATACCTCCACGCCGGTTGGCACCCCATTGATGATGATCCGGCCAGCCTTTTCAACGAGCATGTTGACGACATTGAGATAATTTTTCACTTCCTGTTCTTCACCGATTACCGTGCACGTCAGTTGCCCGTGCAACGCATTGACGACAGCATGCAATTCGTTCTTGTCCTTGCACCGGATCAACAGTGAAAACGGGCCGAATACCTCTTCTGCCAGAAGCGGGTTGCGCAGGAATTCACTGGCTGGAACGCTTGCTACATGCGGTGCACCCTGATGCGTAGTCGCGGTCGCTGATGACCGTGCCTCCACCTGCACACCCTTTTGGGCAAGCGCCTTCTCCAATTTGGAATGATAACTCGAAGCAATTCCCGGATGCAACATGGTGCCTGGCAAACACTTGGTGATTTCTTCACTCAACGCAGAAACAAAATCATCGAGTCCCTGACCTTCCATGGCCACCATCAGTCCGGGGTTGGTACAAAACTGTCCTACCCCCTGTGTGATAGAGGCAGCAAGTTTGGAAGCAGTATCCCGATAATTCTTCGCGAGAGACTCCGGGAGGAGAAAGACGGGGTTGGTACTACCCATTTCTGAAAAGACCGGAATCGGGTTGGGTCGCTGGTTGGAATAGTCGAGCAGGGCTTTGCCACCTGAAAACGATCCGGTGAATCCCACGGCAGCCGTCAGCGGGTGTTGCACCAATGCCTTACCGACCTCAAAGCTGGTACCATCGACGTGTGCAAAGACACCCGACGGCATCCCGGTCTTTTTTGCTGCGCGCAGTATTGCATCGGCTACCATTTGCGAAGTGGCCGCATGTGCAGGGTGGCCTTTGACGATTACCGGGCAGCCAGCGGCAAGTGCAGATGCGGTGTCGCCACCAGCAGTTGAATAGGCCAGCGGAAAATTACTGGCGCCGAAAACCACGACGGGACCCACGGGTACCATCATCTTTCGGATATCCGGCTTGGGCAACGGCGTGCGGTCAGGCACGGCATGATCTACACGCGCCTCCACCCACGACCCTTCTTCCACGAGTGCGGCAAACATCCGGCAATGACCGGTTGTGCGTGCGCGCTCGCCCTGCAGCCGGGCAACCGGAAGGTTGGTCTCCGCGCTTGCCGTTGTCAGGAGGGTATCTCCCAACTGGTCGATCTCATCTGCAATGGCACGAAGAAATGCACCCTTCTTTTTGCCATCCAGATTCTTGTAGGAAAGAAATGCCACATAAGAGGCATTCAATACTTCGTCAATTGCTGACAATGCGTTGTCCTGAGCCATGTACCGTTATTTTCAGCAAAGGTAGAAATCTATTCCCCCGGGTGATACTTTTTTTCAACGTGACCGGCCAGTTCGTCCGGATAGAAATACACATCTTTTAATTGTCCCTTGCTATAGCGCTCCGCCTGATCAAAGAAGTGTTTCGAATGCTGGTGGTTATCAATGCCTCCGGCCACAATGCTCCGCGCTTTCACGCGTTCACCAAACTCGACCACCGCCACAAAACTGTTGCCAGCCACTGAGTATACTTGCTTGTGCTGTCCGACATTGGGGTACCATGCAGAAGGCAGTGATCCCCAGGTGCCATCGTGGAAAGTAAGGGGAAGTGACGGCTGTTGCGTGTTGGGCACCCAGGCGATGTCTTCGGAAGGTCGCTGCAGGCGGAACATGTCGCCGGCAGGCACTTTCCACGTCCCGTATCCGAACGTCAGGAGGTTGACCACTTCCGCCAGCACGTTGAGTTTCTCCTCTGCAGTGGAGTACTTCAGCACAAGCCTGAAGGAAGGGTCGATCGTGATGTCCCGTTTAAGGCTGTCCGCCGGAATCCGTTCAAAGGCTTTGGCATATAATTTTTCGCCCCACATGATCGCCAGCGTAGTGGCCACCGATTGTGTCGATGCGCGCATATCCCATTGCTGCAAAACCTTCAACGGCTCTTCCAGCAACCTGCGGGTGTCGGGTGACATCGTGCCTGCCTGCCGGGAAGCGTCAAACAGCGCGGGAAGAAACACTTCAAACGCTGACAAATAGGTATCAAAACCCGCTGCCTGTAATTTGTCCATCGTGAAGGCCTTCTCTTTCTCCAGCAACCGGATCGCGTTCACACTGCGAGCGTCCTGGTCGTCGGTAGCCATATAGAATGGATAGTCGGCAGCCTTCGGGCTTGCGTTGCCTGAAACGGCGTAAGGGGTTGCATTGCAGCTCTGCGTGAAACCGCTGGCGGGATTAATAGACTGCACTATTTCACTGAGGAGATGAACGCCCTTCCATTCCGTCTCCGGTCCGGAGGGAACAGGCTTGCTCCAGTTGTAGGCCGGATCGCGCCGGGGTACAAAGTTGCCATGCCAGTAGGCGATGTTACCCTTGTCATCTGCATAGGTCGTATTGTTGGTCACACCCGAACGGATCTCCATGGTTTTGGTGAACTCCGCCAACGTGTTGGCCTTGGTTTCGGCCCACTGCTGTTCAAGTTCTTTGCCAGGCTGGTGCAGCGGTGTGATGCTGATCCACGACTCACCTCGTTTGGCGAGAATCGGGCCGTGGTGCGTGTACTGCACCTGAAAGGTTCGTCGGCTGATGCCTCCAGCTGACGCGTAGGCCAGTGAAATCGTCCGTGTCTTCACCGGACGAAGTTCTTTCCCAAACTGATAGAACCACTGGCCGCCCTTCTGCACCAACTTCTCTTCAAAGGCATCCTGTGTGTCAGCTCGTCCGGTGGTGTGTGCCCAGCCGCAATGTTCATTGAACCCATGATAGATAAAGAACTGCCCCTTGCTCACAGCACCGTAGGCATTGAGACCTTCCTTGCTCGTCAGCTGCACTTCGGTGCGATGAAAGAGACTCACGTGGGGGTTGATGAAGATCATCGCTTTGCCACTGGCTGTCCGTGAAGGCGCCACGGCAAAAGCATTCGATCCATAAGTTCCCTTGCCCACATGATCCTCATCAGGCAGCTTTGACTGCGCGGGGTTAAAGTATTGGCTTATCTCGGCAAAGGTGACGTCCGTCTGATTGGAAGTATTTCCTTCGGAAGAACCTTCGCTGTATACCAGCGGATACCACGGCTGAAAACGGGTGAGCAGTTTCGGTTTCACCTCCGGGTGTTTGTACAGATAGTAGTTGATACCATCCGCGCAGGCGGTCATCAATTTTTGAAGCCATGGTTTCAACTGACTGAATTGCTTCTTCAGCTCCACTGAATCCGAATATGCCTGTACATACAAATCGTGGTACAGCCTGCTTTCTCCGGCCAGTTCGGCCGACCTGCCTAGCCCGAGGATGTAGTTGTGCTCCACGCGATAGAAATCATCCTCGCATTGGGCGTACATCAATCCAAAAACCACATCCGCATCGGTAGGGCCTTCAATGTGAGGAATGCCCCAGTCATCACGGGTGATGGTAACTTTCTGAGCCTGTTGTTGCCAGCGCTTGACATCCGGCACGTAACGGGCTGTCTGAGACCAGCCAAACACAGGCACCATCAGCAAAAGAAAAAGAAATCTCATAGGTCAGGGTTTTCTGGAAAGTACGCACAAATGACTGCACAGTCAAAGTGCATTGTGATGAAAGTGTCATTGACGAGTGGCCAGTGATTGATTACCTTACTAACTGTTTACTTCCATGAATCAGGAAATCCTTCAGAAGATGCAGGAGCGGCTCAGTGAGCTGTACCGGCGCCAGGAACAACTAAGACGTGAAATTGACAGTCTTCGGATTTCCATGGAGCAGCTTGCCGGCGTGCGTGTGACAGAAACACCGGAGTCGACAACCCCTCCGGCGCCTGTGGTTCAGCAGGAGGCCAGGCAAGTTGCGCCTGGTCTGTCAGAGCAGCCTGTACATGCTGAGCCATTGGCCGTTGAACAGCCTGTCACTCCGCCCTCAGTTGAACCAACCCGCCGCCCTCTTGAAGAGTTTCTCGGCACGAATGTCCTGAACAAGATTGGTATAGCGGTGTTGATTGTTGGCATCGGTATCGGAATCCGTTACGCCATTGACCACTCGCTGATCAGTCCGCTCACCCGTATCATTCTTGGCTACCTGGCCGGATTCACATTGACCGGCATCGCGTGGCGGATGAAACCCCGCTACGAGAAATTCAGCGCGGTGCTGATCGCCGGAGGCATGGCAACCCTCTACTTCGTGAGTTTCACGGCGTACGCGATGTACCAGCTTCTGCCGCAGATTCCTACGTTTGTTCTGATGGTTGCCTTCACAGTGATGACCGTCTACATCGCCATGTTGTATGGACTGGAAGTGATTGCTGTGATCGGGATGGTGGGCGCATACGCTGTACCCTTTCTGCTCAGTGACGGTTCGGGCAAAATAGTTGTACTGCTAACTTACATTTCTGTCATCAACCTCGGTATCCTGGCGCTCTCTTATCGAAGGCGATGGAATATTCTGCTTTATTTTTCATTTGGCCTGACCTGGTTGATTCTCTACTCCTGGTTCATCACCTGCGGTGACGGCCACGAATGGCTCTCGCTCACCTTCAGCACTGTATTCTATGTCACATTCTATCTTATGCTCGTGCTGCGCAAGTTGGGCGGAGTAGAACGAAACGACAGTGCCGATACCGCCTTATTGATGATAAACAGTGTGTTTTGCTATACGCTGGGATATCAGGCACTTGATATTGACTACACCCGCTGGCAGGGACTTTACACACTGCTGTCGGCACTCCCGCATGTAGCAGTCGCCCTGGCGTTGAACCGTCAGAAAGCACAACATGAAGGAACCGTCTGGATTGCCATGGGTATGGCGCTCACATTCCTTACGCTCGCCATCCCGGTACAGCTTGACGGCCGATGGGTTACCGATATGTGGTTGATGGAGGCTGTGATCCTCGTGTGGGTGAGCCGCAGACAGCGACTACCCTGGATGGAATATCTCGGCTATGTGGTCCTGCTGCTGGGGGCAGTGAATCTGATTTCCGACTGGAGTGACTTTTACAGGCTGACGTACCTCGGCGACTCGATGAAGCAAGTGCGAATCCCACTCTTGCTGAATGTGCAGTTTCTCAACAGCCTGCTCGCGCTCGCCTGTGTCGCTGCACTGATCTATGTGCACCGGAAAACCAAATTGGCTGCGCCTTATGGTCCAGAATCAGAACAGAAATTGCTGGTTGAAAGAACTGTAGTGGTGCTCGGCGTCCTGATTGCCTATTTCTCCATTGAGCTCGAGATTGCTTTCTACTGGCAACAACTCTTCGCATTGTCTGGAGGCGAAAGTGATCCAGACGTGCTGCTCTTCAAGAGAATCTGGGTACTGATCTACACAATGCTGTTTGCCCTGGCGCTGGGCTGGCGATCGGAACTCCACGCCCACCGGTGGCGAAGCTTGACCGCATTGCTGATGGCAACCGGTGCGCTCCTGTACGCAATCACAGGCGGTCTGGAAGCCGCCTCAGCGCTCACCGACAGTTACCTGCACCAGACCAATGCGCAGGTATTCATACGCAACATAAATCATGTGCTGATCCGGTATGGTTTGCTGATGGCTGCAGCGATAACTATTTGGAGAATTCAAACCCTCGCGAGAGAAGTACTGAAAGAGCGCTCGTTTCAGATAGTAGTTTCGGTGCTCATCCATGTGTCCATACTCGCATTGTTGAGCAGTGAGCTCATCCACTGGCTGAAGTGGAGCAACGTCACCCAGACCGACACGCTGGCGCTGAGCCTGCTGTGGAGTGCCTATGCTTTCGGACTCGTCGGGTGGGGCTTCAGAAACAAGATTCAGTTGATACGAATTGAGGGCATGGCACTTTTTGGCATCACGCTGCTCAAACTGCTCTTTTACGACCTGAGTGACATGAGCACCATTTACCGAACCGTGGTGATGGTCATTCTTGGCATCCTGATGCTGGTGGCGTCATTTCTTTACAACAAGTTCCGGAGCCGGCTGTAGCAAGCTTCTTCAATTTTTGCTGAGGTTTTCCTGTGCTCGGCAAATTTGCCGTTCTTCGCCCTTCATTTTGCATGGCCCACTGGTGGAACCGATATCGTGACGACCTGAAAACCAACTTCAGTCTGGCCTACCCGGTCATGCTCAGCCAGTTGGGTCACGTGATGATGGGCGTGATGGACAGCGTAATGGTCGGCCACGTGGGTGCAACTTCGCTGGCAGGTGCATCGCTTTCTAACGTAGTCTTCAATGTGATCCTGTTCTTTGGCATCGGAGTGTCTTACGCCATTACACCACTGATTGCATCGGCCGATGGTCAGCAGGACAAGCACCGGATCATTCAGGTATTGCGGCACGGCCTTGCCATCAACGTAACCAATGCGGCTGTTCTGGCATGCATCGTCTATTTCTGTCGGCCGCTGTTGTATCACATAGGTCAACCCGACGAAGTCGTGGAAATCGCCATGCCCTATTTGTCCATCGTGGCGGCCTCCCTCCTTCCCACGTTGATCTTCCAGACCTTCAGGCAGTTTACCGAAGGGCTTTCGCAAACCCGGATTGCTATGGCCGTCATTCTGGGTGCCAACGTACTGAACATCCTGCTCAACTACATCTTTATCTATGGCCACCTTGGGCTACCTGCACTGGGGTTGACGGGCGCGGGTATCGCTACCTTCCTGTCCCGGGCAGCAATGGCCGCCAGCATCGTGCTGGCTGTTTACTTTGGCAAGAGATTCCGCGCGTACAGGCCGGCGTTCCGTTTCAAGGCTTACAGCCAATCGCTGTTCTCTGAGATGTTGCACATCGGTCTCCCCGCCGGTGCGCAGTTTATTCTTGAAGCGGCGGCATTTGATTTTTCAGCAGTCATGATGGGCTGGTTGGGTACACAAACACTCGCTGCTCACCATATCGCCATCAACATGGCCACGGTGAGCTACATGATCACCTCGGGGCTTGGAGCCGCAGCCACCATCCGTGTGGGTTATTTTATCGGCGCGGGTGATCCCCATAGCCTCCGACGCGCCATTCAATCGCTGCTGGGAATGGCCATGGCCATCATGACTGCCTGGGCCCTGCTATTCATACTCGGCAGGCACTGGCTGCCTACTTTATATATTGATGATATGGATGTGATCCGGACGGCCGGACCGCTGATGATCGTTGCCGGGCTGTTCCAGCTATCTGACGGAACGCAGGTGGTTTGCGCCTCTGCGCTTCGCGGCTTCAAGGATGTGAAGGTCCCCATGCTCTATATCTTTGTTGCGTATTGGGTTATTGGCCTGCCGCTGGGCTATTGGCTTGCGTTCAAAATGAACATGGGCGGCGCGGGCATCTGGACGGGTCTGCTTATCGGACTGTCAGTGACAGCAGCAGCCATGCTCTTGCGGCTGAGGCACCAGATCCAGAAGCGGCTGGTTACCCCAGTGGCTGATTAAGAACATTGTCGGAGGCACGTTCCGCGCAACCTGTATCTTTGCAGCATGCAAGTGATTCTGTTTGATGACCCTGCCATCAGGGTCCACCTGTTGCCCTTTACTTACACCCGTCCGGTGGGAGCTATCCGCTGCGGCACGCTCACAATTGCAGAAAAGTGGGAAAAGTGGCTCGGAACTTCTGTGGGGTTTGATACGGTACCGTATTTGCAAGGCAAGTTTCTGCCCGTTGCCAAGACTGATAACCTTTTCATCAACGGTGCGGTCTGCCCGGATGAAACGCTGGTGAGTGCAGTCATGCGCCTGACACCTGGCGAAAGGCTGGTGGCGCAGGAAACCGTCATCGCCGCAAGAACCGAGACGCCTGCATGGCAGGCTTCCGGCCCGGCTATCACATACCAGAACAACTTTACCCTGATCGACAGGGTGTGGAAAATATTCCAAAACAACGGCCTGCAGTTGCGGTCAGACTTCGCTCTTATCACAAAAGGCCGCAAGAGCGCCGGCATTCACGACCCTCACACACGCGTTTATAACGAGTCACAGATTTTTGTGGAAGAGGGTGCGGAGACGCTCGCCGCCGTCCTGAATGCGAACAACGGTCCTATCTACCTTGGGCCCCGGTCGCAGGTTCACGAAGGTGCCCTGATCCGCGGCCCCTTTTCACTGGGACCTGACTCCCACGTCAACATGGGGGCAAAAGTCCGTGGTGATACCACCGTAGGCCCGAGCAGCAAGATCGGTGGAGAGGTGAGCAATGCCGTGCTGTTTGGCTACAGCAACAAAGCACATGACGGCTTCCTCGGCAACTCGGTCATCGGCGAATGGTGCAACCTGGGCGCCGACACCAACACCTCGAATCTGAAGAACAGCTACGACAACATCAAGATCTGGAGTCATGCCAAAGGCGGCTTCGCCGACAGTGGACTGATGTTTTGCGGGCTGTTCATGGGCGACCACAGCAAGTGCGGCATCAACGTCATGTTCAACACAGGCACGGTTATGGGTGTCAGCGCCAACATCTTCGGCCCTGGTTATCCACGCACGTTCATCCCTTCCTTTGCCTGGGGTGGTGCACACGGCTACGAAACCTATCAACTCAGAAAAGTCTTTGAATCCAGCCGCAAGGCCATGGAGCGGCGTAAAGTAGCGTTCTCAGCGGAAGACCAGCAGATACTCACCCATATCTTTGAGGAAACTGCACCTTCGCGCGTGTGGGAGAAAAATTCAACTCACTGATTCGTTATTTTTGGGATCATGCTATTTAAGTCCATTCCCGGAAACCACGAACAGAAGGCACTTCTTGTACAGTCCATTGCCAATGGCAAGTTGGCACATGCCCAACTTTTCCACGGACCGGAGGGTGCGCTTAATCTCTCACTGGCAGTGGCATGGGCAACCTACCTGCACTGTGAAAACCGGGGGGCCGAAGACGCCTGCGGTGTTTGCGCCGCGTGCAGCAAGAGTCTCAAGTTCATCCACCCGGATACCCACTTTGTTTTTCCGCTGGCCAATGTTGAAGGTGACAAGGACGAAGAGCGATTCAAGGCCACCATCCTGAAACAATGGCGTGTTTTCCTGGGGCAGCACCCCTACGGCACACCGGACACCTGGGCCGCGCTCTACGGTGGCGAAGACAAGCAGGCACTGATCTCCAGGGAGGAAAGCCGTGAGATCATCAAGGCGCTCTCACTCAAACCCTTTGAAAGCAAATACAAAGTCATGATCATCTGGCAGCCGGAGACCATGCACTCGTCCGCCGCCAATGGCATTCTGAAAATTCTTGAGGAACCACCGCCACATACTTATTTCATACTGGTCACCAACCACGCCGAACAGCTGCTCCCTACCATCTTGTCGCGCACACAGGCAGTATCCTTTCCGCTTCTGGAGGATGAGGATCTGGATGAACAATTGGTGGCCGTTGAGCCAGACACCTTGAAACGCAAGAAACTCGTGCAACTGGCGGAAGGTAATTTATCGGCTGCACTGGAGTTGGCCAAGGAAGAGGAAAATCAGTACAGCAGCCGTTTCGCCACCTGGATGCGCGCGTGCTATAGAAACAACTTCCAGGAAATCCTGCCCATGTCGGAAGAGTTTCACGAGATGGACCGCATGGGGCAGCGAAATTTCATCCAGTACGCCATGCTCATGCTGCGGGAAATCATGCTTGCCCGCGCCGGTGCCGCCAGCCTGAGCCGCACCAATGGCGAAGAGCGTGTGCTGGCTCAGAACATGAGCAAGGTGCTGCCCGTACCCAGTCTGGAAAGAACATATCATGTACTCAACGATGCCAGCTACCATCTCGAACGCAATGGCAGCGCCAAGATGATCTTCATGGATGCCTCCCTTCAGATCTCCACACTCTTCGGCCGCGGTGCCTGAAAATTTGCCGGCATTACCCTATTTTTGAACTTTAGAATGATCAGAAAAACCAATTTCATGAACAAGCTTATTTCCGTCCTTGCCATTGTTACCATCGCCCTTGCTACCAGTTGTGCGCAAAACAAAGACTATGTAGTGACCATCAAGACCCAGTATGGCGACATGGTCGCGGTATTGTACGACGAGACACCACAACATAAGGCTAACTTCATCAAACTTGCCAAAGAACACTACTTCGACAGCACGCTTTTCCACCGCGTCATTCAGGACTTTATGATCCAGGGCGGCGA